>JAFDYE010000141.1 GCA_018267585.1 Bacteroidota bacterium | reverse complement strand
TCTACCGCTGCATCATTTACTTCCATGATCTGCAGGGTATCCAGGTCAAAGATCCACGTAGGGAAGGGGTTCTTATAAAAGATCTGCCGGTACTTCTCCTCTGAGGCCCGGATGGTGGCCTCCGACCTTTTCCTTTCCGTTATATCCTGGATGGCGCCGATCATACGCATGGGCCGCTGGTCGGCCGAAAAGATCAGGTGCCCACGGTTATGCACATGGGCATACTCGCCGTCGCTGCGCCGGACCCTGTACTCGTCCTCCCACTTGCTCGCCGACCCTTCCCGGATCAGATTCCACCGTTTGGTAATCACCCTCTCCCTGTCTTCGGGATGAATGATCTCCTCCAGGAAACCATCCGGAGTGTACGCATCCACGATATCATAGCCGAAAAGCGCCTTGTAATTGTCGCCGACCATAAAAACCCTGTTGGTAAGTATATCCCAGTCCCAGATTGCGTCATTGGTGGCCTTTACGACAGTGTTGAAACGCTCATTGCTCAATCGTAGATTTTCTAACGTACGTTTACGCTCCATACCATACTGTATGGCCTTCGCCAGCAACCCTTCTGTTAACTCGCCTTTAACAAGATAGTCCTGCGCCCCCTCTTTTATGGCCTCCAGCGCGATATTGGTGTCCGACATCCCGGTCAGAATGATCACCGGTATCCGCTGGACAACCGGCTTCAGATAAATAAAGGAATGAATGCCAAAACTATCTGGCAGCGTGAGATCGAGCAGAACTACATGGATGGTGTGCCTTTCCAGCAAAGCATAGGCCTCATGGACGTGATCCGTAGAATACAGCTGTTCGATGTCCAGACCCGAGGATCTCAGCATATGCTCGAGCAGGAATAGATCGCTGGAATTATCCTCGACAGTTAGGATGGTTATACCGGTTCTCTTTTGCATCTGGTATTGATTTGGGAGTTTTCCGACCCCGGGTTTTCCTGATTTCAGCCACTAATCACCACCTTATCCGGAAAAAAAATCCCCGCTTGAGGCGGGGATGCACTAATCAAATACCATAACCATTAAACCTTATCCTATTAGACCATGAATGTACTTCTTTTTCTATTCACCAACAAAAATCTTCTGTGGTCATTTTTAAAGGACTAGAGATAACCCCTAGGGTAAACCCTTATGAAGACTTTAGTACTAAACCTAGCACACCCCCGTCTAAAAAATTGTAATGTAAATAATTCATTATCAATAATTTTCTTTTTGGCCCCGCCTCTGTCGGGATTAGATTCCCTGCAATCCGGCCGCAGAAGCCGGTCCGCCTGGTTTCTTCCCGTCGAACCCGCCCTCATATGGTCAGTCTCCACCTCCCCGACCCAGCCATTACTTCCCCGACGCGGCCGGCAGGCGGCGCTTCCGCAGGGGCTGGCCCCTGGGGTCATTCTTTTTTTCGATCTTCCGGCGTTTCGAATGTGAAACCAAAATCACTCCCCTCTCCCACCCGGCTCTTTACCCAGATATGCCCCCCTTGCGCCTCTATGAACTCCTTGGATATCGACAGTCCCAAACCCGTCCCATTGCGATCATGGGTCCCCGGAACCTTGAAATACCGGTCGAAGATCCTGGGCAGATACTTCTCGTCGATACCCTTCCCCTGGTCCTTTACGATAAACTCCACTTTATTGCTTTCCCTGAACGCGGTCACTTCGATTCCCGAGTCCTCCGGCGAATATTTGATGGCGTTGGTCAGGAAATTGATCAGCACCCACGAGGTTTTTTCGAGGTCGGCCTGGATAAGAGGCAGGTTCTCGGCTACCCTGGTCTGTATCCGGATATGCTTCTGCTGGGCCTGGAACTGCACCGCCTGCACAGCCTGATCGACGATCGTCCGGGGACTGGCCGGCTGCAGCTTGAGCTGGATATTGCCCGTCTCGACCTGCGACATGTTCAACAGCTCGCCGGTGATCTTCAGCAGCCGGTCTGAATCGTCCGTTATGCTCCGGATCAGCTCCTGCTGTTCGGCGTTCAGATGACCGACCCTGTTGTCGGCGAGCAGCCGGGCGCTCATCTTGATGGAAGATATCGGGGTCTTAAGCTCATGGCTGACGGTAGCGATAAAATTGGTCTTTGCCTCGTTGAGCTCGTGAAAGGGAGTAATATTGCGCAGGACGATCACCTGTCCGATGATGGTCTCCTTGTTGGTGACTTCCAATACGTCCTTATTGAAATAGCTTTCCTTATTGTCGGCATAGATCTTCAGCTCCTTCTTTTCGGGACTTTCCTGCAGCAAGGTCCGCATCAGGTCGTTGGTAAGGGCCACGTCCGGCGCGTACCTGCCGGTAATTTCCCCTTCCTTCAGCCCCAGCAGCTTTTCTGCCACGGCGTTGAGAAAGAGGATATTCTTCTTCTCGTCCAGGCCGACGATCCCATCCTTCATCTGGTTGATGATCGTCTCGATCCGGCTCTTTTCGAACTGCATCTGCGCCAGGTTGCTGTTCTCGTATTCATCCAATTTCTCGGCCATGGTATTGAATGCGCCCGCCAGGTCGCCAAACTCATCTTCCTGCTTCAGGTAGATCCGCTTCTTGTAGTTCTTTTCCGCGATAGCCTGAATACCCTCCGAAAGGCTCCTGATCGGGTCCGAGATGATCCCCGGCAGGTTGAAGATAAAAGTAAAGGAGACCAGGGTGAGGATCGTGAACAGCACCGTCAGGATATTCTTTGCGTTGTCCGCCGTCTGCTGGGCCACGCTATTCTTCCGGACGATCGCCATCTCGTTGAGGTCTATGATCTTGTTGATACTCCTCCGGATATCCGAGTAATTGCTGGCATCCGACGGATCAGCCACCAGCTCGTTAAAATTCCTCACCAGCTCATCCGTAGCCTCCTTCTCACCCACTTCTGTCACGTTCTTTTGCTGCTTCGCAAGGTTCTCCCGGAAGACCGCAAGCGCGTTCTTGTCGATCGGCATATCCTCTAATGCCTGCAGCATCTTATTGCAGTAGACCAGCGACTCGTGGTTGTTCTGCAATACCAGCCGGCCTTCATTGCTGAGCCGGTTGATATAGAACAGCCCCAGCACCCCGAAGAGCAGGATCACTACGAATAGAAAAACCAGCCCGATAGACAATTTCGTTTTTAGTCGAATGCTCATATTTTTTCGTCCAGTTCCTACGATAAAATAACGACGTCGATATCCGATGTTGCCAGCCGCTGCAGCAGCTGATTAAATACCGCCGTACTCCTGATCACATTATACAGGGTCAGGTGCGGCTTCCCGATACAGATTGTCGTAATGCCATGCTTCTCCGCGACATCCATGATCCCCCTTGCAATATTCGGCTGCTTTATCTTGATCACCTCCGCCCCCAGCTCGGTCGCCAGCTTAAAGTTATTAATTAAATGCCGTTGCGCCGCCAGCCCGATCTTATCTCCGTCCTCTTTTGGCGTCTGGACATAGAGCAGAAACCACCGGGAATGGTAATAGGTCGCCAGCCTGGCCGTCTTTCGGATCACCTTCTTTGCCGTCTCGTGGTTGCTGCTGATACAGGCCAGAAAACGTTCGGTGCGCAGGTGATTGCCCCTGGGCAGCTCGCTCTCGATCTTCCTTTCCACCTGGCTGGCCACCTCCTTCAGCGCCAGCTCGCGCAGCTGAAGGATCTTCTCCGGCTGAAAGAAATTTTGCAGGGCGAGGGCGATCTTGTCGGCGGTGTATATCTTTCCCTCTTTCAGCCTCGTCACCAGCTCATCCGCCGTCAGGTCGATATTGACGACCTCGTCCGCCTCCTTGAGCACGCTGTCGGGGACCCTTTCTGCCACTTCCACGCCGGTGATATTCCTGATCTCCTCATTCAGGCTCTCGATATGCTGGATATTGACGGCGCTGATCACGTTGATCCCCGCGTCCAGGATGTCCATCACGTCCTGCCAGCGCTTTTCGTTCTTGCTGCCCTCGATATTCGTATGCGCCAGCTCGTCGATGACCACCACCTCGGGGTGGAGGTTGATGACCGCCTGCACGTCCAGCTCATCCAATTCCTTCCCTTTGTAAAAAAGCTTGCGCCGGGGCAGGACCGGCAGCCCCTGTAGCATCAGCTCCGTCTCCTTGCGGTTATGCGTCTCCACATAGCCGACCTTTACGTCGACCCCGTTGCGCAACAACGTCTGCGCCTCCTGCAGCATACGAAACGTCTTCCCCACCCCGGCGCTCATGCCGATGTATATTTTGAACTTCCCTCGCCTCGACTGGCGGATCAGCTCCAGAAAATGCTGTACGCTTTCGTCACTCATTTTAGCTGGTCAAGTGCAATATTTAATTTTAAGACATTCACTCTGGACGGTCCGAACAG
>JAFDYE010000140.1 GCA_018267585.1 Bacteroidota bacterium | reverse complement strand
GTTTGTCCGGTGCCGGTCCAGGTCAGCACTACTCTTTGTTGCTGCCTGACAGCCGTGAATGCCGTCATGATGATGGGCAGGGGCGAGCTGAGGACGACATTGCTATCTCTAGCAACGCCGAAGAGCACCCGGTGACCTGCGTTGTTGACGTGAGTGCCATCGTAATTGTAAACGGGATTGATATTTAAAGAGTCAGCAGCAACGATGCCGTTATAGAAATTCAGTGCCTGATGGCCGAAGCGGTCGAGTATCATATTCCGTTCGGTTTTCAGCAGCTGTTTCTGTTCGGTGGTAAAGGAAGTTCTTGGCTGGGTTGTAGTGATAAAGCATATTTTGCCGGCGCTGACTACCGTGTTGTAGATCGTCTGGAGGTTGGACAGGGTTTGCGCCGAAGTATAGCCAAAGCCGACGTCATTGGTAGGATAGTTGACGGTGACGATATCTGCATGATAGACCTGCAGCGCCGCAGTCACATTGAATTGGGTGATAACGGTAGTTCCGTCAGGTCTGACCGTACCGGTAGGCATTCCATCATAGGTAGTAGTTCCACTGCGTCCGAGGTTGATCAGGGTATCGATAAGTCCCAGGTTCTTGTAATATCGCTTCAGGATACTGGCCCAGCAGCTATCGGGTGGGTCATTGGGGTTGGTTGGATTGGGATTGGGTGTGGCACCCTGACCGGCGGTTGTGGATGAGCCGATAGCGACGATGATCTTGTGTTGGGCAGTCGATGATCCTACCAGGCCTATCCAGCATAGCATAAGTAATAGTTGACGCATAACAGGTCGATTTTGAGGGTTAAGGCAATAGAAGGGCGGGCGGATGGTGGCGATAGGACACGGGGAGGTACAATGCAGTGTAACAGCCTTTAAGGGAACGAGCATGAAATTACCATACGCGCCACCATTTAAACCTGACAGGAGTCAGGCAGAGGCATGATTTTTTCATGCTGGCCTGCTGTCCTAAGCTTTTGAGGGCATATTTATTTTTGGGGTAAACCTTGTAATTATCCCGGCAAATCCTTAACTTTATTTAGTTGTTTAACTAACTGTATGCCAAACAACCAATTTAAGAAAGGGGAGCTCTATAGTTTTATCACCGGTAAGGCGTCGACGGCGATCGCGCGGAATCTGCAGAAGAAATTCAATACGGCCGGATTGAAAATAACAATAGAGCAGTGGAGCGTGTTGTATCATTTGTGGATGGAAGACGGCAAGAGTCAGCAAGAGCTGTGTAATGCCACGTTCAGGGACAAGCCCAGTATTACGCGGCTGGTAGACAACCTGGAGAAGCTGCAGCTGGTAAAGCGCGTACCTTCGGATGATGACCGGAGGATCAACCTGATCTTTCTGACCCGTCAGGCGGTGCGCATGCAGGAAGAGACGATGCAGCTGGCGGAGGCCACGCT
>JAFDYE010000013.1 GCA_018267585.1 Bacteroidota bacterium | reverse complement strand
TACCAAAGGATGAGTGGGTGAATGGGTTTGCGGAGATCATCAAGCATGCTGCGATAAAGGATGCCGCCCTGTTCAGGGAACTGGAAAAGAACAAGCTGACGGCCTATCAGAAGGACAAGGCTGCGTTGGCGAAGCTGATCCGTCGCAATGTGGCGATAAAGTCGGCGGTAGTGGAGAAAGACGAGTTCGAGCATGGTGAGCGGCGGCTCCTGAACTTCGGGCATACGCTGGGTCACGCGATCGAGAACCTTTATGAGCTTTCGCACGGGCAGGCTATTTCCATCGGGATAGTAGCGGCCTGTATGATCTCGGAGCAGTTTGCGGCTTTTAAAGAGACGAACAGGGTCATCAGCGTCCTGAAGAAGTATGGTCTGCCGACGCTGGCGGAGTTCGATCCGAAGGAAGTAATGGCTGTGCTGCGGATGGACAAGAAGAAGGTGAAGGATTCCATGAACTATATACTACTGAATAAGATCGGGCAGGGCGTTGTAAAGCTGATCCCGATAAATGAGCTGGATAAATTGTTACAATCAATAATAACTGCGCGTTGATATGCAGGTGACTATAAGACCATCGATCTTAAAAGGAGAAATACTGGCGCCGGCGTCCAAGAGCAGCATGCAGAGGGCGTGCGCGGCTGCGCTGCTGCATGCCGGGAAGACGGTGATCCGGCATCCGGGACATAGTAATGATGACAAGGCGGCGATGCGGGTGATACGCGCGCTTGGCGCGGAGCTGTCCGAGGGGAAAGATGGTGAATTGCGGGTAAAGAGCCCGGGAGTGAGGGCTTCGGGCGGACTGGAGGTGAATTGTGGAGAGAGCGGGCTTGGGTTGAGAATGTTTGCGCCTATTATGGGATTGAGCGACCAGGTGATCAAGGTGCGTGGGGAAGGTAGCCTGGTGAGCCGGCCCATGGATTTTTTCGATGAGGTATTTCCCGAGCTGGGGATAAGGGTCATATCTAATGGCGGGAAGCTGCCGTTGGAGATACAGGGGCCGTTGAAGCCCAGGGATATTACGATCGACGGGTCGCTCAGCTCACAATTCCTGACCGGGCTGCTATTCGCATTTGCGGCTGCGGGCGCCCATGGGGTTGGGATCAAAGTGAATAATCTAAAGAGTAAGCCGTATATCGATCTGACGCTGGCCGTTATGTCGGAGTTTGGCTGGAAAGTGGAGAACAGGAATTATGAGGAGTTCTTTTTTCCCGGCAGCGCCGAGACTCGTGCTATTGTGGAGTATACAGTGGAGGGCGACTGGAGTGGGGGCGCTTTTTTGCTGGTGGCCGGTGCGGTCGCCGGGCCTATAACAGTAAAGGGGTTGGATATCAATAGTACGCAGGCCGACAAGGCGATAATGCTGGCTCTCAGAGACAGTGGAGCGAAGATCGACATGGGGGAGGGCATTTTGATCGGCCCGGCGGCGTTGAAGGCTTTTGCATTTGATGCGACGGACTGTCCTGATCTTTTTCCTCCGCTGGTGGCATTGGCGGCTTGTTGTGAGGGGGTAACGGTGATCCGTGGGGTAAGCCGGCTGGCGCATAAGGAGAGCAACCGGGGGCTGACCCTGCAGGACGAATTTGGCAAGATGGGATTGAAGATCGAGCTGGACGGTGACCGGATGCTTGTACACGGCGGGCCGCTGCGCGGTGCGAATGTCCATAGCCGGCATGATCACCGGATCGCGATGGCGTGTGCGGTGGGCGCGATGAGGGCAGATGGGCCTGTGACGATCGAGGAGGCCGAGGCCATTAATAAGTCGTATCCTGATTTTTATGACCATCTGAAATTACTGGGAGGGCAGCTATGAACACAATTGGCCGACTGTTCCGCGTAAACATATTCGGGGAGTCCCATGGCGAGAGCGTGGGTGTCAATATCGACGGTTGCCCGGCGGGTATTCCGCTGGTGCCGGAAGATTTTTTGCCCGACCTGGAGCGCCGTAAAGGAGGAATGCAGAAGGGGACGACGCCCCGCAAGGAGGATGATCTGCCCATTTTCAAGAGCGGATTGTTCAATGGATATTCCACGGGGGCTCCGGTCACCATCCTGTTCGAGAATAACAATACCCGCAGCGGGGACTACGAGAAGCAGCGGGCCGTGCCGAGGCCGGGCCACGCAGATTTTGTGGCGCACCGGAAGTTTGGTGGTTTTGAGGACTACCGGGGCGGGGGTTCCTTCTCCGCGCGGTTGACGGTAGGGTTGGTAGCGGCCGGTGTTATTGCAAAGAAAATATTAAGAGAGGTTGTAATAAGCTCTTCTATTTTGGAGATAGGGGGTGAAGAGGATCTTGACAAGGGGTTGCAGAGGGCCATCGAGGCAAAGGACTCCATAGGAGGGATCGTGGAGTGTCGTGTCAGCGGGTTGCCGGTCGGGCTGGGTGAGCCATTTTGGGATTCCGCGGAGTCCTTGCTGAGCCATGCGGCCTTTGCCATTCCCGCCGTGCGTGGCGTTGAATTTGGGACGGGTTTTGCAGCGGCGAGGATGTTTGGCAGCCAGCATAATGATGCCATAGAGGACCTGGAGGGGCGTACGAGGACCAATCATGCGGGTGGGATAGTAGGAGGCATCACCAATGGCAACGAGCTGGTGTATCGGATAGCGATAAAACCGACCTCATCTACCCCGAAGGAGCAGAAGACGTTGAACTGGGAGACGGGGGAGCAGGAGATATTTTCGGTCAAGGGGCGTCATGATCTTTGTGTGGCTCTGCGCGCACCTGTGATACTGGAGGCGATGACGGCCATCGTGCTGGCCGATCTTTTGCTGCTGGAGCAGGGAGCCCGGAGGGTTTGGGCGAAGTAAAATATTGTATTATATTGAGACATATATGAAGCTTCCTAAGCGTATTGTTCTGGCATTTTTCCCTGTCGCGTTATTGGTGTTCCTGTTGGCTTGTCACGATCATTCCCGCAAGGAGGGAAATGAGGTGAGGAGAACTGTGTCCACAGCAGAGGTGAGGGGGGGGGACGGACCTGAAGAGTATGCTCGAATTTGCCTCCGCCAACGGCGACAAATTAGCCGATTCCTCGTCGCTGGCTTACCGGAAGCTGGTCAGCAATGTATACGACAGCAATGGCTATACCGCTATCTGGAGCAATAACCGGCGCTGGAAGCCGGTTGCGGATAGTCTTTTTGCTTTTATCGACAGCTGCAAAGACTATGGGCTGTTCCCATCCGACTATCACTATGCGCCTCTTTCATTTATTGAACGCGTTGTGCGGGAGGATACCCTGGCGAGAAAGAATGCCGCGTTATGGACGCGGGCCGATCTGCTGCTGACCGATGCTTTTTTTATGCTTGTGAAGCATCTCAAGCAGGGACGGCTGGACTACGACAGTGTAACGCTGAGAAAGGATTCGGTGCTGTCGGATACGGTCTATACGCAAACGCTTGCGAAGGCTTTGGGCATGAGAGACGTGGCGGGTGCTTTGCAGGGACTGGAGCCGAAGCATTTCAAGTACGATTCATTGAAGACCTATCTGAAGGAATGGCTGAAGACGGCGCATTTCAGGCCGCTGACATGGGTGGAGTATCCCTTCAGGGATTCCGCGGTCTTCTACAATTCGCTGGTGGCGCGGCTGCGGGAGTCGGGTTATGTGGATTCGGCTGTGACACCGGCAGATACGGCCAAGTTGGCTGCCGCGATAAGGAATTACCAGACGAATAACAAACTGCGTATAACGGGTAGGCCTAGCTCCGAGATGGTGGCCATGATGAATAATTCGGACTGGGAGAAGTTCAAGCGGATAGCGATCACCATGGACCGGTACAAGCTGTTGCCGGATAGCCTGCCGAAGACCTATGTTTGGGTGAATTTGCCTTCCTTTATGCTCCAGGTGGTGGACTCGGATACGGTAGTTTTTGAGTCGAAGGTCATTGTCGGGGCGCCCAAGACGAGGACGCCGAAGCTGAGCAGCGAGATATCCAATTTTGTGACCTATCCGCAGTGGACGGTGCCCATGAGCATTATCATGAAGGAAATGCTGCCGGCCATCAAGAAAAATGTGGACTATCTAAGGAAGCAGAACCTGATGGTCGTCGATTCGAGAGATAGCGTGAGGGATCCGTTGACGATCAACTGGAAGCGGCTGAACAAGAACAATTTCCCGTATCAGCTAAAGCAGCGGCAGGGGGATGACAATTCCCTTGGGGTGATGAAATTTAACTTTAGAAATAAATACGATGTATATCTGCATGATACTAATGGTCGCTGGATGTTTGATAACAAGTTCAGGGCATTGAGTCATGGCTGTGTGCGGGTGCAGCAATGGAGGAAGCTGTCGGATTTTCTGATCCGTAATGATACGCTGAAATATCATCCGGACACGCTGAAGGCCTGGATCAAGCGGCAGGAGAAGCATACGGTCTGGGGTTTTGCCCGGGTGCCGATCTATCTGCGGTATTTCACGGTGGATACTAAACGAGGACATATTGTATTTTACGATGATATATATGGCGAAGACAAGCTGCTGAGGAATAGATACTTTGCGAATAAGCCGATAATTTAGTATTTTGCAAACCCGGCTTTGCCGGTTTTGTAAATCCAAATCCGATGTCAAAAAGAATCAGAACGGGGGCTCTTGCTTGTTTGTTTCTGCCGATGGCTGTCTTTGGCCGGGAGCAAAAGCCTCACCACAAGAAGGCGGCTACGAAGGTACAATATGGGGTTGCCAGCTACTATTCCAATAAATTTGAGGGGCGAAAGACGTATACGGACGAGATATTCACCCAGTCCAAGCTGACGGGTGCGAGTAATACGTTGCCGATGCATACCTGGGTCCGGGTGACCAATCTGCGCAATGGGAGGTCGGTGATCGTGCGTATCAATGACAAGATGCATCCGCGGAACAAGCGGCTGATCGACCTGAGCCGCAGTGCGGCTCAGCGGTTAGGCTATGCCGGTCGTGGGTTGACGAAGGTGCGGATCGATGTGCTGGGGAAGAAGCGGCCTTCTGAGATGGAAGAGGAAGATGCGCTGACGAAGAAGGAGGACCAAAAGAATTAAGCTCCAAACGCTGCCGTGATAAAAATAACCCGGCGCAGTCCTATGCGCCGGGTTGGGTAGGATCATTTACCGTTTCATTTTCTTAAACACACTGATGGTGCCGCTTGTAGAAACATGCAGCAGGTAAGAATTTTTGGGACCTGAGACGGTGACATAATAACAAAGTCCGTCGTCTGTTCCGTCGAATTCGACGGCTTCGGTCACGGCATATCCAGAATAATCTTTTTTGAGGTTCATCAGCGCCGGGACGGGCAGGTTGTCGGCGGTAATGAACCGGCTGGTTGCGACCGGCTCTCCGGCGGCGTTGTAGAAGGCCTGGAGCCTGAGGCCGTTCCAAATGAAATTGACCTCGG
>JAFDYE010000139.1 GCA_018267585.1 Bacteroidota bacterium | reverse complement strand
ATACTCTTTTGCCGCTGCGGTTGATAATTGTGATGTTCGCCTGGCTGGGATTGCTTTCAAAGCTGACGGGCCAGTTGGATTTACTTACGATGCTGGCGCAGGAGCTTAGTACGCTGAGTGAAAGGCATAGTGTTAGGAATTGAAATGTTGATTTCATAACGGTTATAAATGGGTTTAGGGCGTCAATATACTAACCGTTCTTTTGACTTCAAAGGTGCCTGTCGATGGTCAAAGGTGATCTGATTCCGACGGAATTCGGGTCGTGCACGCCTATTGTCAAAATCGACACGTCTATTGCCCAAATCGACACGGTTATGGATGTCCGATATAATCTGGAAGGGATAAAAAAATTATTCCCGGATGGGGTCGCGGCGGATGAAAATGACGGCCATGCCGGCGCCGAGGAAGGCGAGCGCGGAGGCGCAGCGCATGATCCTGCTGTAGGCATTGATGAAGGCTTCGCGGTAGGCCTGTCTGGCTGTTGCGGCCGCGGAGGGTTCGAGGCCCGGGGGTGGTTTGGCGTTGCCGAGGTCGGCTGTTTGTTTTATGATGGCCGGCCGGTCGGGGAAGCCGGGGGGGAGCTGTTTTTGCAGGGCGGTGGAGAAGAAGACTACGGCGAGGGCGCCGAAGACGGCGTTGGCGAATACGTTGGCTATGCGGCTGACGGCGTTATTGATGCCGGAGGCGGTGCCGGAAAATTCGTCCTTCACGGATCTCATGACGGTGGTGGTAAGTGGGGCAACGGTGAAGGCCATGCCGAGGCCGAAGAGGAGGATTCCGGGGAGGAAGGTGGTCATATACTCTGACGCTCCTTTGGTCTGACCGACGAAGGACAGGGCAAGGAGGCCGATGCCGGCGGTAGCGGGGCCGAGGATCAGCAGGAGTCGCGGGCCGAATTTGTCGGCGAGGGTTCCGGCGGGGCGGGCGATGGTGATCATCAGGATGGTGAAGGGCAGGAAGGTAAGCCCTGATTGCAGCTGGGTATAGCCCTGGGCCTGGATCATGTTGAGCGAGAGGAAGAGCATTCCTGCGGCGAGGCCGGCGTAGAGGAAGAGGGTCAGGAGGTTGGCTCCGGAGAAATTGCTGTTGGTAAAGAGGTGCAGCGGCATCATGGGGGCGGAGCTTTTCTTTTCGATGACGACAAATGCGATCAGCAATGCGAGGCCCGCGATGAGGGTGAGCAGGACCTGCCAGTTGTAGAAGCCGAGTGCGGGCATGCGGAGGAAGCCGAAGGTGAGGCAGGCGAGTCCGAGTGCGATGGTGATGACGCCGGGGAAGTCGATGGGGGCGGCGGGGGTGTCGCTGCGGCTTTCGGCGACCTTGTTGCGGAGGATGATCAGGGCGCCCAGGCCGATGGGGAGGTTGATGAAGAAGATATAGCGCCAGAGTCCGGCGTCGGCGAGTGCGCCGCCGAGGATGGGGCCGCCGATCGTGACGACGGTGGTGAAGGCTGACCAGGTGCCGATGGCTTTGCCTTTTTGGCTTTCCTCGATGGAGGAGGAGAGGAGGGAGAGGCTGCCGGGGATCATGAGTGCGCCGCCGACGCCCTGGGTCATGCGGAAGGCGATGAGGTAGGCAACGTCGGGCGCGAGGCCGCAGGCGGCTGAGCCGAGGATGAAGACGAGGATGCCGGTCATAAATATCTTTTTCCGGCCGAGGCGGTCGCCGAGCGAGCCGCCGACCAGGATGAGGGCTGCGAGCATGAGGAGGTAGGCGTTGAGTATCCAGAAGAGGTCGGGACCGGATGCGTTGAGGTTTTTTTGCAGCGAGGGCAGGACGACGTTGAGGGCCGTGCTATCGATGAACGCCATTGCGGAGGCCATGATAGTTGCGGCCATGACCCATCTGCCTGCGGGGCTGCCGAGCGGTACTGTTGGCATAAAGAAAAGGTTGTTTAAAGTTAGGTAAATGGGGGAAAAAATGGTTTATTTGGGGCCATGCAACAATCGATCCTTATTGTGGAAGACGAGCTGGTGGTTGCCGGCGATATCCGGCTGACGTTGGAAAGGGCCGGCTATACTGTCTGTGGTGTAGCGCGGTCGTATCATTCTGCGATGGAGATCATCGCGGGTACGCCACCGGGATTGGTGCTGCTGGATATTTTTTTGAAGGGAGAGCTGACGGGGATCGATCTGGCGGGTGAGCTGAATAAGCGGGATATTCCTTTTGTATATCTTTCGGCGAACTGCAACCCGGGTGTTCTGGAGATGGTCAAGGTGACGCAGCCTTCGGGTTTTATCGTGAAGCCGTTCAGGGAGAAGGATCTTTTGGTGACCCTGGATATTGCGCGGTACCGGCATGATCTCAAGAAAAAGATGATGGGTACTGATGATGTGGGGGCGCCGGGCAGGAAGCGTGCCGCGGGAGCTATGTCTGCTGCGGGCGGCCCGGCGGTGGGTGCGGGTTCGCGGCAGGCCGATGCCCTTCCCGGGCTGAATGGGATCATTGGCAGCAGTCCCGGGATGCTGCGGGTATTCGAGCTCGTTAAGGAGGTGGGGCCGCTGGATACTTCGGTGTTGGTGTTGGGGGAAAGTGGTACGGGTAAGGAGGGGATCGCGAATTGTATCCATGAGCTGTCAGGCCGCCGGAAGAATCCGCTGGTCAAGCTGAACTGTGCGGCTTTGCCGCCGAATCTTATCGAGTCTGAGCTGTTCGGGCATGAGAAGGGGGCGTTCACGGGGGCATATGACCGGCGGATCGGGAAGTTCGAGCAGGCCAACGGGGGTACGCTTTTCCTGGATGAGATCGGGGAGATGCAGCCGTCGGCGCAGGTGAAGCTGCTCCGGGTGCTGCAGGAGCGGGAGATCGAGCGTATCGGGGGGAGGGAAACGATCAAGGTCGATGTGAGGATCATAGCGGCGACCAATATCAACCTGGAGAAAGCGATCGCCGAAGGGAGATTCAGACTGGATCTTTATTACCGGCTGAATGTCTTCCCCGTGATCCTGCCCGCGCTGCGGGAAAGAAAGGAGGATATACCATTGCTGGTCAATTATTTTATCAAGATGTATGCGAAGAAGGCGAACAGGCTGACGGAGGGTATTGCGGCTGAGGCGCTGGCGAAGCTGATGGACTATTCGTGGCCGGGGAATGTACGGGAGCTGCAGAATCTGATCGAGCGGAGCGTGCTGATGAGCAGTGAGCCGATCCTGAAGAATCTGTCATTCATTGGCGCGCCGGCGAGGGAAGTGGGGGTATCGGGGATAGGGGGTGGACCGCTGAGTATGGGTGGGGCGGAGTATGCGGGAGGAGCAAATTATGTGGGTGGAGCGACGAATGTAGGTGGAGCGACGAATGTAGGTGGAGCGACGAATGTAGGTGGAGCGACGAATGTGGGTGGAGCGACGAATGTGGGTGGAGCAGCGAGTGTGGGTGGACCGCTGAACGCGGGTGGGCACGTGAAGACGATCGCGGAGATGGAGCGGGAGCATATCCTTTCGGTGTTGAAGACGTGTAAGGGGAGGATATCGGGGACGGGGGGTGCGGCTGAGCTGTTGAATCTTCCGGCATCGACGTTGAAGTCGAAGATGAAGAAGCTCGGGATCGAGAAGATCTATAGGGGTTTGTGATAAGGGCGAAGAAATATTTTATAAATAAATGAATATTCACTTATCTTTGAGGGGTGAACGGGGTAGAAGGGAGGTGACAACCTGGGGAACGGGGTAGTACGAGGAAAATAAAGTGGTGGACGGGGTGAAGGGAGGAAATAAGGTGGTGAACGGGGTGAAGGGAGGAAATAAAGTGGGCAACGAGGTGAAAGGAGGAATTAAAATTAACTATGAGGGTAAGGGATGAAAACAAGGTGGAGGCGATTCTGCAGCAGGCGCTGAAGATGGTCGTGGAAGAGGGGTTTGACGGGTTGAGCATGCAGAAGCTGGCGAAGGCGGCGGGGGTGTCACCGGCGACGATCTATATTTATTTCAAGGACAGGGATGATCTTTTGGTGCAGCTGTATCAGCTGGAGGTTGACAAGTATTTTGACTATGTGCTGGATGATTTTGACCCTGAGTGGAGTTTTGCGAAGGGTTTGTCGGTGCAGTGGAAGCGGAGGGCGCAGTATATTATCGACAATCCGGACAAGGCTCATTTTATGGAGCATTTTTCTTTTACGCCCTTGAATGATAAGGTGGTGCTGACGCACCGGTCGAAGTTTGTCGAGGTGATGCACAAGTTCATAACCGGGGCGATCGAGAATAAGGAGCTGGTGAAGATGCCGTTGGAGGTGTACTGGTCGGTGGCGTTTGCGCCGTTGTACAATCTGGTCAAGTGGCATAAAGCGGGAAAGAATATGGCGGGGCAGCCATTCGAGTTGACGGATGAGATGCTGGAGCAGACGCTGGGGTTGGTGTTGAAGGCGTTGAGGCCCTAGGGAAGTGAGCGGATGTTAGAGGAGGCTTTTTTCGTTTTTAATAAATGAATGTTCATTTAAAGAATAAACTATGAATACGGAGATCAAACAAGAGGTGAATCTTAAAGATCAACATGGCGGGGATCAGTTGAGGGAGAGGGTATTTAGCAAGTACCAGGTCTTTGTGATCGTGATCGTATCGTTATTACAGTTCACGGTCATTTTGGATTTTATTGTGATGGCGCCGCTGGGGGCGCAGCTGATCCGTATTTTGAAGATCACGCCTTCGCAGTTCGGGTGGGTGGTGTCGGCGTATGCGTTCAGCGCCGGGATAGCGGGTATACTGGCGGCGGGATTTGCGGACAGGTTCGACCGGAAGAAGATGTTGCTGTTCTTTTATACGGGGTTTATTGTCGGGACGATGCTTTGCGGGATTGCGGCGGGTTATCAGTGGCTGCTGCTTGCCCGGGTGGTTACGGGTTTGTTCGGGGGGGTATTGTTCTCGATAAATATGGCGATCGTGGCCGATCTGTTCCCGCTGGAGAAGCGGGGCCGGGTGATGGGGTTTGTGCAAATGGCCTTTGCCGTTAGTCAGGTGGCGGGAATACCGGTGGGGCTTTTTCTGGCGGGGAGGTACGGGTGGCATATGCCTTTTTTGATGATCGCCGGGCTGGGGATACCGGTGGGGCTTGTCATTCTGCGGTGGATGAAGCCGATAGACCTGCATTTGAAAACCCGGGCGGCGCAACGGCCGTTGGCCCACCTGATAAAGACGGCGAGCCGGATGCAATATGTGCGGGCCTTTCTGGCGACGGCGCTGTTGTCGACGGGTGGTTTTCTGATGATGCCTTATTCGAGCGCGTTCCTGGTGCACAATGTAGGTGTTGACGAGAAGGTATTGCCGATCGTGTTCGTGGTGGCGGGTTTTGTGGGGCTTTTTGCGGGGCCGCTGATCGGGAGGCTGAGCGACCGGATCGGGAAGTTCAGGATGTTCATTGCGGGGAGTGTGCTGGCTTCGCTGCTGGTGCCGATACTGACGCATCTTTCGATAACGCCTTTATGGGAAGTCCTTATTATCAATACTGCGATGTATACGGCGGTGTTCTCGCGGATGATACCGAGTCAGGCGCTGATATCGGGTGTGCCGGATGCGAAGGACCGGGGGGCGTTCATGAGCATCAACTCTTCGGTGCAGCAGTTGGGGGGAGGGATCGCGTCGGTCATCGGCGGATGGATCATCGGGCAGAATGCGGAGGGGCTGCTGGTCCACTATGATATTCTGGGGTGGGTGACGATAGGGGCATTTTTCGTGTGTGCGGTGTTGATGTATGCGGTGAACAGCTACATTATGTCTAAGACGGCCGCAAAGGAAACATTAAGCTTTTCTTAGGGAAAGCTTGACTATATTTGACCTATCGAATGGCACCCATAAAGAATACATACCGGCTGTTGATGGCCCTTCTGCTTATGGCAGGGGCGGCGTGGGGTGCACATGGTGTTGGCAGCGGCTGGAAGGATCATGCTGTTGTTGCCGGGCTGGATGTTCTCAAGGCTGGCGGGGAGCGATCCGATGGTGTTCTGGCGAGCCATCTTCCGAAGATACACAATGAAGTACCTGTTGCCCGGTTTCATAAGAATCCGCTGAAGCGGCATCGTGGCCGGGATGGGGTTGCGCTTTTTGCATCTGCTATAGGCGTAAAATATTATCATCCTCTTGAGATCGGTAAGGCAAGTACCGGACTTAGGGGACTCTTACATCCAGTGTTGGCGGCGCCTTCGCTGCGCGGGCCGCCCGTTGCATAATTTTTTTTTAGTTGTTGGGCTTTCTTTATTATTTAAAAAAAATTTGCAATGAAAAATCTACTGGCAGCAATTGCCTCCTTTATATTTATCCAGACTGTATCTGCTCAATCTACTGTGAGCACTGTTATCGACGAAGTTCCGGCGCATGTGTCCACGGCCTTTTCGGGTAAGTTCCCGGAGGGGGATGTGAAGAAATGGGAGAAGCGCAAGGAGGGTTATGTGGCGCATTTCAAAAGGGACGGAAAGAAGCACTATGCTTATTATTCGCATGAGGGGAACTGGAGGGGGACGGAGAGTCCTGTCCGCCGGACGAGGCATTTACCTTCGGGTGTTCAGCGTGCCTGGGAGAGCAGCGACTATGTGGGCTGGTATGTACACAATATCCGGAAGATCGAAACTCCGGATCAGGATCTTTATGTGATCCATTTGAACAATGGGACGTTGCTAAGTTCCGATAAGGTTGACGCGTACAAGGAGGATCATGTCCTTTACTATACCCGTGAAGGGGAGCTGGTAAGGACAGAAAAGATCTGACGCGAACAGGGTTATTTTGAGAGAAAGCCGAAGTCGACTACGCGGCGAATGTATTGCTTGTCGCGTATGACCCAGGTGTATTCGGCGCCCCCGTTGTCTATATTCAACATGTAAATGTAGAACGTGTGTTTGTCGTTGGACAGATAGACGCCGTTACGGGAGCGGGTGGCTCCGTTCTCATTGAAGCTGAATTTGGGTTCATAGAGATCGTTATAGGCGGTGGCCGGAATGGGCACGGTATCGGTACCGACCAGGACGGTCACCGATTCTATTGTATTATGGGGTTGTTCGCCGTAAACGCCGCCGTAGTAGGGTTTGCCATCAATCTTTACGAGGTGTTTTTCGGAGAACTGCAGCTTGTGTTTGGTCGGCATGAAGAAGCTGGTCTTTATGATCACCTGTATCTTATCGTTGCTGTATTTCATGAAGTTCTGGCTGTAGTCGGTGACGGGGACGGTCTGTAGCTGTGGCTTGCCGATGCTCTCGTCGATGCCTGCCAGGGCGAAGGAGGCGATGTCGCCGCGGATGGCCTGGTCGTTGACCTTGGAGAAATTATCTTTTTTGCTGCGGAAGTCCGGGTAGTCGAGGTCCTGGGCGACGGCGGCGAGGCCGCAGAGCAGGAACAGGAGGCTGGCTATGATGCGCATACGCTATTATTATTTGTAGTTATATTGATATTCGATCCTTCCCAGGAGCTCTTTCTGGCGGCTAAAGCAGGATTCCTTTATTTTCAGTCCTTTTTCGTTGTAGTCATAGTACCATTTGAGGTAGTCGTTGCTGCCGTCGGGGACGACCAGCATGGAGGACAGTTTTCCGTCGTTGCCGTATTCGAACATATTGTCGGGCAGGAGCCTTCCGGCCTTGAGGTTATACCGGACGATATCGGTGAGGCGGTTGTCTGCGTCGTAATAGTAGTAGATCGTGGGGAGGGCGGAGCCATTGCGGACTGCCCGCTCTTCGGCGACATTGCCTTTTTCGTCGGGGATGAAGCGGATATAGGTGGTGTCGGTACTGTTCTTTATTTTCAGCATGGCCGTGGGTTTGCCCGCGGCGTCGTAGGACCAGTTGTGCTGTTCGACGGCTTTGAAGTGGTTGTCGGTCTCGATGGAGGTATTAGTAATAGATAATATGTGTCCCCCGGCGTCATATTGATAATCGGAGACGCTGCGGTAGGTGTCGCTGGTGTCTGTGATCCTTACTGTCTGGCCCTGTGGGTTGTAGGAGGCGATGATCCAGGATTCGGCGTTGCCGGTCGATTTGGTGTAAGTGGTGATCCGGGAGCCGTCGGAGGAGACGTCCTGGTTGCCGGCGAAGCCTTCGGTGGGGCTGCCGTCCTTTTCAAAGCTGCTGAGCTTGACCGACTTAACCCGGTTGTCCCTGTACAGGCGCCAGCGGGCGTCGTTTTGTTGGGTACTTATGATGTCTTTGTAGTAATATTGGGCGGAACAAGTCTGGTTCAGTGCGATCAACAGCAAGAGCGATAAGCCAAGATTTGTCTTCATGATATAAAGGAACGAAAAAATCAGTTTTTTAATACGTTGAAGCTGTAGAGTTTACTAAAACCGGGCGAAGTCCCGGTTCGTACACGCAGCCCAAAGGCAAAGTGTACAATAAATTAAAGGTATTGGGTTGAAAAATTATTTTTTTTAGTTATTTTTTGACCCAATTTAATTTTGGGGAAAATTTACTGCTTGTGTCGCACTTAAAGGAAAGAAAGGAAAAGGTCTGTTTGAACTGTGAGACGAACGTGATCGGTCGTTATTGTCATGTTTGCGGCCAGGAGAATCTCGAACCAAAGGAGACGGTCTGGCATCTGGTGCAGCATTTCTTTAACGATATTACGCATTTTGACGGGAAGTTCTTCGCGACGGTAAAGTATCTGATGTGGAAGCCGGGGTTTTTGTCGAAGGAGTATATGGCGGGCCGGCGGATGAGCTATCTGAACCCGATACGGATGTACGTGTTCACCTCGGCGATCTTTTTTATCCTTCTTTTTTCCCTGAAGAAGCCGGAGGATATGGTCGGATCGGGCGTGAAGCCGAAGAGTCTGACTCAGTTGGAGGCCAGGCGGGCTGACCTGGCGAAGGCTATTTCCCTGAAGGATGACGAAGACGGGGATAATTCGGAGGCGTTGCGGAAGGTGAATGTACAATTGGCGGTGATCCGGAAGTTATATGGGGACAGTACGAAACGGACCTTTTCCAAGAGCGAGCTGGACGAACTGACGCTACAGGGTTATAATGACAGTCTTGCTGCGGCCGGGGTATCGGCGGAGGACCGGAAGCGGATAGAGCAATATGTGAAGCTGATCCAGAACCCGGAGACGGGGATGGATATCATGGGCGTCCATACGGGAGATTATAAGACTGCGGAAGAATATGATTCTGCCGAGCAGAAACTGCCGGAGGAAATCCGGGATGGCTGGTTAAAGCGACGCATTGTGCATCGGATGATCGTCCTGAATGAAGAATATCATGCGGACCGCGCCAGGTTCAGGGAGCATCTGATCGAGAATATCATGCATTCCTTTCCCAAGATCCTGTTCGTCTCCCTGCCGATATTTGCGATGATCCTGAATATTCTGTATTTCAGGCACAAGCAGTACCTGTATGTCGATCACGGCATTTTTACGATCCATCTTTATTGTGCTACTTTTATCCTTTTGCTGGTCTCGATATTGCTGGGGCAGCTGGAGGGGGCGGTCCCGTGGGGGTGGCTAAGGACGATAATTCTGCTGTTGATCATAGCGATCATTGTCTATATGCTGATCTATCTGTATAAGGCGATGAGGGGGTTCTATCAGCAGCGGAGGGCGAAGACCTTTTTGAAATATTTCATCGTCTGCGGTTTGGCGACGGTGATCAATATCTTTTTGTTCCTGGTGTTTTTGGTTATTTCGGCGATATCAATATAAATTTTTTTATGGGTGAAAATAGTGGTGCATTTCAGCGGCTGGTCAGGATCATGGATGAGCTCAGGGAGCAGTGTCCCTGGGACAGGAAGCAGACGATAGAGACCCTGCGGCCATTGACGATCGAGGAAACCTATGAGCTGGCGGATTCGATCACGGAGGGGGATTGGCGGGGGATCAGGGAGGAGCTGGGGGATCTGATGCTACATATCGTTTTTTATGCGCGCATCGGGCGGGAGCAGGGGCAATTTACGCTGGAGGAGGTGATCGACGGGATCTGTGATAAATTGATCGCGCGGCATCCGCATATTTATGGGACGACGGAGGGGCAGCCGGGGTTGGTGGAGGTGAAGAATGAGGAGGACGTGAAGCGCAACTGGGAGCAGCTGAAGCTGAAGGAGGGGAAGAAGTCGGTGCTGAGCGGGGTGCCGGTGTCTTTGCCGGCGACGGTAAAGGCGACGAGGCTGCAGGAGAAGGCGGGGAAGGTGGGGTTTGAGTGGGATGAGACGAGCCAGGTCTGGGATAAGGTGAAGGAGGAGATGGAGGAACTGCAGGAGGCTGTGGCGTTGGGGGATAGGGGCCGGATCGAGGAGGAGTTTGGCGATCTGTCGTTCTCGCTGATCAATTATGCACGATTTTTGCATATAGACGCCGAGAATTCGCTGGAGAGGACGAACCGGAAGTTCATCAGCCGGTTCACGGCGATGGAGGAGATGGCGCGGGCCAGGGGGAAGGTGTTGGCGGATATGAGCCTGGCGGAGATGGATGAGTTGTGGAATGACATAAAGAGCCTGGAAGGCTCTCGTCTGCGGGCGAGCGAAGAGAAGCCTGCGAACGAGGGACCCAACAGTGTTGGGGGACGAAGTTCTCAATAGTTAGATATAATGACGTGGAGACGGTATGTTTGTGGAACCCGGCTCCGCGGCATGTTAAAATGCAAACCAAGAAGGATTGAAGTCTTTTTTTATTGATATTTTTCGAAGGAATATTTATCTGCTCGTAGTTGCCTTCGTGCTGTTCTTTTGTGGGTATTTTCTTAATCTTTATTTCAACAGCAATGCTTCGGTCGCGGTCTTGCGGAATTCGATACAGAATTTCATGCGGGAGCGGGAGAAGGATCTTGACCGGACGATGGCGGACACGGCCCTGGTGTACAGGCTGGCGGGGCGTAAGTATTCGGCGCAGGACCTGGCGCGGACGGTCGATAAGAAATATGGCATTTTCCTTTATACTACGGACACGACGGGGGCGCCGGATACGCTGCGGTTCTGGAGTGATCAGCGGTCGCTGCCTACCCAGGCCCTGTTGGCCGGCCCGGACGGGTCGAGCTTTGTCCGGCTCAGCAATGGGCAGTATGAGGTGAGGCGAAGGACGCTGCCGGGCAGTGGCGATACGTCGGCGGTTGGTAAGGGGAGGCCGCTGGTGGCTATTGGGCTGATCCCTATCCGGTGGCAGTATTATATTGCGACGTCGAACCTGATCCCGGAGTTCGTGGATAATTCGGGGGCGGAGGACCGGGTGGAGATCGTGACGGGGGCGGGGGAGTTTCCGGTGGCGAATTCGCAGGGGGCGGTGTTGTTCTATCTGAATAAGAAGCCTAATTATCATGCGTCGGCGCATAACTGGCCGATACCGTCGGTGATCCTGCTGGGTTTGCTGCTGATCCTTGTCATCATCCATAATATCGCGCATACGATCCGTGAGCGGTGGGGTGCGGCCTGGGGGATCGGCTTCCTGATCTCGATCATTCTTACGCTGCGGACGCTTGTGTATGTCTTTCCCCGGTGGCTGAATCTGCGGCAGTTCGAATTGTTCGATCCTACCATTTACAGCAGCAGTGTGGCGCTGAGCTCATTGGGTGACCTGGTCATCAATGCTTTTCTGTTCTTTTGGATCATATTGTTCGTCCGGCGGGAGCTGAGCGAATATACGATTCCGCAGTCGATACATCCCTGGAAGAACTGGGTCTGGATCACTATCGGGCTGGCGTTGCTGGTGGTGACGACGTTCGAGTTTGCGAATATCGTTCAATCGCTGGTCACGGATGCCAAGATATCCTTCAATGTTACGAATTTCTTCAGTCTGCTGACCAATTACAGTTTTATAGGTTTTTTGGCGCTGGCGGCGCTGGCGTTGGGGTATTTCTTTCTTTCGCAGGTGTTGTTCCAGCTGATCGGGTATCTGATACGGGCGCTTTCGATCGTCCTGTATATCGTGATCGCGACGATAGGGTTGTTGTTGCTGACCTTTATGCACAGTCTCGAAACGGTGGAGCTGGACATTTTTGTGCTGGTTTGGCTGCTGGCGTATGTCTGGCTGATGCAGCGGAGGATATTTTTTGATCTGCGGTTCCGGCTGAATGTTTCGGAGGTGCTGTTCTGGCTGTTCATTTTTTCGACCTCAATTTCCGCGGTGATCCTGTTCGAGAACCGGAAGATCGAGGAGCAGAACCGGCAGGGGATTGCCGAGCGGCTGGCGGAGCAGGCGGACCCGACGAGCGAGAAAATGGTCAATATCGGGTTTGGCTATATCGACAATGATTTTTTATCGCTGACCTTTTCGCGATTTAAGGATCCGGTGTCGAACCTGGCGGTGAAGGACAGCATGATCAACCGGAATTTCAGTGCGTATCAGAGCAAATTTGATACCTATATCTATACGTTCGACGGGGACGAGAAACCGCTGTTCAATGAGCGGCCGGTGTCTTATGATACGCTGAATACCATCTTTACGCAGCAGGGAAAGAATACGAGTATTGCCGACCTGAAGTACTATGAGCAGTCCTTTGACAAGTATACCTATATCTATCGTAAGTCGTTGCGGAATGATACTACGGGGAAGATGGCGGGGTATATGTTCATTCTTTCGGAGCCGAAGAACTATAAGGGGAATGATGCGCTGGTGCCGGAGCTTTTCAAGCAGAAGAGCGAGATCATGCCGGATTATTATGCGATATATAACAAGCGGGAGCTGGTGACGGACAATAGCGACTATCCCTTTTCCACGCATTTGACGGAGGAGCAGATGCCGAAGACGGACTTTGTGCATGTGCGGAAGGACGGGTATGACGAGCTGTGGCACCGGGTGACGGACGATAACTGTGTGGTCGTGGTGAAGCGGGACAATTCTTATATCGAGGATATTACGCTGTTTGCCTATCTTTTTAGCGCTTTTCTGTTGCTGGTGGCTTTGTTCAGGGGGACGGCGCTGCTGATCTGGTCGAGGCTGCACTGGAGTCAGCTGAAGGCGTACTGGCAGATGAATATCCGGTCGCAGATACATTCGACGATCATCTTTATCAGTCTGTTCTCTTTTGTTGTGATCGGGGTTGCGACGATCGTGTTCTTTATCAACCGGTATGACAGGAACAACCAGGACCGGCTGAGCCGGGCGATGCAGGTGATGGTGAGCGAGGTGCAGAGCAAGCTGTCGGAGACGGGGGGGTATGGGGATGGGGGGCGGCTGTATAACCGCGGATCGAGGAGTGACCTGCAGAAGCTGATCGAGCAGATCGCGGAGGTACACAGTACGGATATCAATATTTATGATCTGGACGGGAATTTGCAGGTGTCGTCGCATTTGTTTGTCTATAACAAGGGGATACTGAGCAAGAAGATGCATCCGCTGGCCTATTACAATCTTCATCAGCTGAACACGATACAGTTCACCAATAAGGAGCATGTGGGCGGGGTGCCGTATGTGAGCGTTTACCGGCCGCTGCGGGATGATGCGGGGAACGTCTATGCGTATTTGAATATCCCGTCCTTTACGACGCAGGACGAGCTGAAGGAGGAGATATCGAACTTTTTGGTGACGATCATCAACTTGAATGCGTTCATTTTTCTGATAGCGGGTACGATCGCGCTGGTTCTGACGAACCGGATCACGTCGTCCTTCCTGCTGATCTCGAAGAAGATGCAGGAGATCAATTTAGGGAAGACCAATGAGGAGATCGAGTGGAACCGGAATGACGAGATCGGGGGGCTTGTGAAGGAGTACAATAAGATGGTGAAGAAATTGGAGGATAGTGCTGCGGCGCTGGCGAAGAGTGAGCGGGAGGGGGCGTGGCGGGAGATGGCGCGGCAGGTGGCGCATGAGATCAAGAATCCGCTGACGCCGATGAAGCTGAGCATTCAGTATCTGCAGAAGGCGATAGACAATAATTCTGCGAATGTGAAGGAGATGGCGTCGAGTGTGGCGAAGACGCTGGTGGAGCAGATCGATCATCTGTCGAAGATCGCCTCGGACTTTTCGCAGTTCGCCAATATCGGGAACCCGAAGAAGGAGGTATTTGATCTGCATGAGATGTTGTATTCGCTGGTTTCGTTGTATGAGACGACGGAGAATTTATTGTTCAAGTGGGTGCCGGTGCACCAGCGGATCATGGTATATGCGGACAAGACGCAGCTGAACCGGTTGTTTACGAATCTGCTGCAGAATGCGCTGGAGGCTTGTGTGGGGAAGAGCCGGAGGGTGATCAGCGTGAGTGAGGAGATCAAGGCGGAGTCGATCGTGATCAAGGTGACGGATAATGGGGAGGGGGTGCCGTTGGAGATGAGGAATAAGATCTTTATGCCGAATTTTACGACGAAGTCGTCGGGGACGGGGTTGGGTTTGGCGATGTCGAAGACGATCGTGGAGCAGGCGAAGGGGAAGATATGGTTTGAGACGGTAGAGGGGGAGGGGACGACCTTTTTCGTGGAGTTGCCGATATTGAGGGCTACCTAGTGGGCCGTCTGCGGCCGTCTTCATAATGAGAAGACATTGCGAAGGAGGGCTGGATCAGACGAAGGAGGAGTTTGCGGATTTGCGGTAGCGGGTGAGGTTGAGGTGGCGGTGTTTTTTGAAGAATTTGTTGAGGTGGCTTTCGTCGGTGAAGCCGAATTCGGCGGCGATCTCGTTGACGCGTCGGTCGCTGAATTTGAGGCGGTGTTCTATGAGGCGGATCTTGTAGTTGGCGATATAGTGCTGGATGGTTTCTCCGCACTGGTTCTTGAAGTAGCTGCCGAGATAGGTGTGGGAGAGGCCGAAGGTTGAGGCGATGGTGGTGGCTTTTAGCTTTTCGGGGGATGCGATGTTGAGCTGGATGTAGTTGATGATATCCAGTATTCGCTGGTCGGCGTTGGCTTTGAGGTTGGCGGGGCGGATCATGGCGATGTTGCGGGCGGCGATGACGATCAGGGTATTAACGAAGTGGCGGGTGATGTCTTCATTGTAGAGGCTGCCGTGGGTCATTTCGTGGATCATGGAGCCGACGATCGAGCGGACGAGCCACTGGTCGGATTTGCATCTGAGGATGCAGCCGGACAGGTGGGTGGCGTGGTGGAGGAGGACTTCGAGGTGGTCGATGCTTTTCCACTGGTATTCCTTGATGTATGATCTGTTGAAGCGGATGAGGAGGAACTCGGAGGGGGTGTGGGGCTCGAAGGCGTGGGAGTCATTGGGGGTGAGGAGCATGAGGTTGCCGGTTTCGTAGGGGATGCGGTTACCGTTGATGCGTAGCCGACCTGTCCCTGCGATCACATAGGCCATTTGAAAGAAGGTCAGCTGGCCGTCGATGGCTGAGCCGCTTTCTATTTTTTTGTGCACCACTTCGACGGCGGTGTATAGCCTTTCCCTGGTCATGGTGTAAAATTACCCTTTTGTCATTGAATTGTACCGGTTTTTTGGGCTATTGCCGGTTTAATTTTGCTATAAACTATAGCAATGAGAACGGTTCTGTCTGACAAAAAGAAGGTGGTTGCGTTGGCGGCGGCCTGTCTTTCTTCCCTGATGTTTGGTTTGGAGATATCGAGCGTGCCGGTGATACTGCCTACGCTGGAGAAGGTCTTGGGTGGCAATTTTAAGGACATGCAATGGATCATGAATGCGTATACGATCGCGTGTACGACGGTGTTGATGGCGGCGGGGACGCTGGCGGACCGGTATGGGCGCCGGCGAATTTTTATTATTTCCGTGGTGTTGTTTGGGGGGACGTCGTTGGTTTGCGGGCTGGCGCGGGGTGTGGGGGTGT
>JAFDYE010000138.1 GCA_018267585.1 Bacteroidota bacterium | reverse complement strand
TGAACTCCGGCACCGGCCGCATATTGACCGTCACAGAGTCCGTTTCGGTACAGAGATTGGCGTCCTCTATGCTTAGCAGGAATTTCGTGGTGCCTGTGATCGATGCCTCCGGAGTCTGGCTCGCGGGATCATCAAGCAGCCCGGCCGGAGACCAGCTATAACTGACGCCGCCATCGGCATACAAGGGAAACCTGCTGTTCCTGCAGACAGTGGTGTCGACAGGGCCCATCGAGATCAGCGTTGGCAGCCGGGTGATATTGACCGTCGCCTGAGCGGTGCACCCCCGGGCAGTCGTGCCCGTGACGGTATACGCGACGGATTGGGCCACGGAAGTCGCCGGAAGACTGAAGACCGGATTGCCGATGGAAGGATCGTCCAGACCGGCGGCAGGCGACCAGCTATACGTCAGCGCACCCGTTGCCAGCAGCTGTTGTTTGAGGCCCGGACATACCTGGGCCGCCGCAGGTGTTGCCGACACAGACGGCGTCTCGACGTCGATGGTCACGGAATCGGTCATCATCTCAACGGGAGAAAAACTTATATCGTCCAGCGCGAAATCGTTGCCGGAAAAGCCGGTGTTCTCGTTGACAATGGCGATTACGGCCGTCGTCGCGCTACCGGAATTCCACACAGTATGATACTGATCCCAGACGCAGTCATTGACATTGGCAGTCAGCGGAGACCCGAGACGCTGGCCGTTGATAGAGAATTGCAGGATGGCGGGATTCACGGTCGTAATGTTTTCCAGCCAAGCAGAGAACGCGTAGTTCGTATTCGGTTGGACGCTTACGGTCTGGGACCATACGCGTCTATCCGGTTGCTCCGCGCCATTGACCATCAGCATCTGCCCTTTACCATTGGTATGATCGGTACAGGCCGGAGCGTTGGGGAGCCAGCCGGCCGGCGTCGGCCCAACCGAATATACACCCCCGTTAAATCCATTGGTGGCATTATAGGTATAGTCGGACACAAAGGCCGTGTTGCCACTGGAAAAATCACCGTTGACGACCAGATTGGTCCCGGCTATTAGGGCGGTATAATGATATTTGGTGGTGACCGCAGGACTGGCGACCGGATTGGCAGAGGCCGGATCGCTGAGCCCGGTAACAGGCGACCAGCACCAGCTCAGCGAAGGTTTGGTGTTCAGCTGTACCGACTTCCCGGCGCAGATGTTGGCGTCTGCCGTTTGCAGGATCTCTGCTGGTGTCAGCGACAGACTGATCGTCTTACTCGTGGTGCTGTTGCACAGCCCCGCTACGGAACCCTTCAGCGTTACTGCGTGATTACCGTAGCCCGGGAAGGTAAAAGGCATCGACGGGTCACCCGGCGAAGGAGGCGTATAATCCGTCCCGTCGATGGTCCATACATAGCTGGCTCCGGCGATCGCTGCCCCGGTCAGGTTCACCTGTAATGGAGTACAAGGCTGTTGGGCGAAACTGAAGTCTGAGGAAAGAGCGCCATTGACAAGGAGCGTCACCGGGTCTGATGCGACCCGGCAGGACGGGCTGCCTATATTCGCCGCCTCAGCCGCCAGCATCCGGTATTGATAGGGGATAGCGCTTGCCGCCCCCGCGGTGGTGCTGTAGGTGGTATTGTTGGAGCCGGGCAGGTCCGTCCAGCTCTTGCCGCCATCAGCACTCACCTGCCAAAGATAGGCCGGACTGGTATACCCGCCGCTGACGGTTCCCGTGAAAGTTACGGACGTGCCGGGACAGACCGTCGCAGGCTGACCGACGGCCAGACTGGCTGTCATGTCGGGGCCGCAGGGCCGGAAGGTTATGTCGTCGAGGGCGAAGTCATTTCCATGTACATTGGTGCCTCCGGCATTATTGTCGAGTATGCGGACGATCGCGGTGGTGACACCGGCAGGAAGGCTAAAGAAAAATCCATACTTCGTCCAGGTAAAGGTCGGAAATATGGGAACAGGTCCCGAGTTATAGGTGTCGAGAACAGTTCCATCCTCTGTCTGGACGATAAAAGTAAGGTCGGGCTGAACGATACCCGGCACGGTAACAGGGTTAGCCGACTGTGCGATCCATGCTGCAAACTCGTACTTGCCGCCGCCGCATAGTGTCGTCAGCTTCTGACGATAGAATTCCCCGACGCTGGTTCCCGGATTCTCATAGAGCATATAGCCGTTCGGATCGCCCGTATGGTCTCTGCCGCCGGTGAGCCAGTAGTTGCCGCTGGAATTGACAGGCACCGTATTCGAGATCGTATAGTATCCGTCCGCCGGGGTAGGGGTGGCCGGATTTCCGCTGGTAGGCTGATAGATCAGGTTGGTGGAGGCTCCCGGGACAACCACCCCCAGTGGCGGCGAGTTTCCGGTACCGCTGCCGAAGGTCGCGTTGATGATAGGGTCGCCCAGGTTGCCGGTACAAAGGGTGCAGTTGCCGATATTGACCGTTGCCGTTATACCCGGCATCGCTTGCACCGGGCAGCTGGAAGCGTTCTGAACAGAAACTAAGGTATAGATGGTGTTCCCGGCTGGCTGACTCTCCAGCTTGAAAGGTTCTCCATCCATTACATTGGACTGTGTAAAGTTCGTAGTCCCATCCGTATAGACAAGCGT
>JAFDYE010000137.1 GCA_018267585.1 Bacteroidota bacterium | reverse complement strand
TACCACCACATTTCCTCCGTGGGGATATGCATCTCCTTCATCCTGGCCTCCAACCTCTCGAGGCGTTCTTCGCGCTGCGAGCCGCCGACGATCTCACCGATACCGGGAACGAGGATGTCCATGGCCGCTACGGTCTTGCCGTCGTCATTCTGACGCATATAGAAGGCCTTGATGGCGGCGGGGTATCCGGTAACGATGACCGGTTTTTTAAAATGCTTTTCCACCAGGTAGCGTTCGTGCTCGCTCTGCATATCAATGCCCCATTTTACCTCGTACTGGAACTTTTTCTTTTTGTACGCCGGGGACTGCAGCAGGATATCGATGGCTTCTGTATAGGTGATACGCTCGAAATCGTTGTTCACTACGAACTCCAGTTTTTCTATGAGACCCATCTCGCTGCGTTCGGCCTGGGGCTTTTGTTTTTCTTCTTCCGCGAGCCGCGTAGCCAGGAACTCCAGGTCGTCCCGGTTGTAGTCCATCACATGGCGGATGAGATAACGGATAAAGGACTCTGCGAGGTTCATATTGTCTTCCAGGTCGCAGAAGGCCATTTCCGGCTCGATCATCCAAAATTCTGCCAGGTGGCGGGCCGTATTGGAGTTCTCCGCGCGGAAGGTAGGACCAAAGGTGTAGATCTCGCCAAAGGCCGTGGCGCCGAGCTCGCCTTCGAGCTGCCCGCTGACCGTGAGATTGGTAGCGCGACCGAAGAAGTCCTCGGCGAAATCGATGGAGCCGTCCTCCTTGCGGGGGGGATTGTCAAAAGGCAGCGTGCTCACACGGAACATTTCACCAGCACCTTCCGCGTCCGAGGCCGTGATGATCGGAGTATGCAAATAGACAAAGCCCCTTTCGTTGAAGAATTTGTGAATGGCGAAAGCCAGCGAGTGCCGGATACGGAATACTGCGCCAAATGTGTTGGTCCTAAAGCGGAGGTGCGCAATCTCCCGCAGATACTCGAGGCTCGGCCTGTTCTTTAGCTGCAACGGGTATTTCTCCGGATTGCATTCGCCCAGAACCTCTACGGTATTTGCCTTTATTTCTACACTCTGACCCTTCCCCAGGGAGGCGATCAGCTGCCCGGTAACCTTGAGGCTGGCGCCCGGGGTGATCTTTTTAAGAATATTTTCATCAAAAGCACCCAACTCTATTACGATCTGGATGTTGTTATTGGTGGAACCGTCATTCAACGCGATAAATTGGTTGTTGCGAAAGGTCCGCACCCATCCCATTGCGATCACTTCCTGGTTTTTCGGATCTGTAGCCAGCAGCTCTTTTACCTTCACTCTTGTGTTAAACATGGTCTCTGTAAAGATTTTTAGTGGGACAAATATAGAGCAAGCAGGGGAAAGACCCTAAACAGGGAATCAACGGGGTAGACGATGAACGGCTGGAAAAGGAAAATGCCGACGGCCGGAGAAAACCAAGACCCCGGGTTGGGAGAAGGAAGGCCTTACGATCGGCAAGCGAAGTCGAAAAAGGCCGTGACGGAGTTGTGAGCGAATAAAAATTTGAGCCAAAAAAGCCCTGAATCTCAGTCCATTTGAAAAAAAAGTTTTTATTTTTATTTTTTTATATTAAAATTGCAGTGGAATTAAGCTGATTAGTTTCCTTTTCCAATGCTCACAGCTCATCAGTTTTAACTCATTCTGTTCATTTTTAATCAAAATTTCATTTCATTTTTCTCAACAAGACAGACCCTCTGTTTGAGATTAG
>JAFDYE010000136.1 GCA_018267585.1 Bacteroidota bacterium | reverse complement strand
TTTTAAATTGAGATGCCAGCTTTTTTAAGAGAGGCTCCGCGTCACTGGTATCATGTACAATTGGGAATTTGATTCCCAAAAATACAATTATTAAACTAAATAATTCAAATTCAGCATAATAGGATGCTCATTTAGGTGATTTTCATGCTTTTAAAGACTGAATAATGGATAGCAAACCGGCAAGGTGTTCGATTGGACTCCCCTCAGCTCCACCTGAGGGGGAAATTGAAAGATTTCCCCTTTTTTTGTGCCCAGGCAAATCTTTAACATGTTGATTTACGATCGTTTGTCCAATGTAACGGCCTATAGCTGGCACCACAGGCGGCCACCAGGATGACCACTTGTTATTGCCAGAAACTCCTAAAGTTACAAAAATTAGGAATTAAATGCCGTTAAACTCCTAAATTTGTATAAATTAGGAGTAAATGAGAGCGATCGAAAAGCCGCCACATATTTCTCCTGACTGGACATTCGGAGAACTCCTGGATGACGTAATCACGAAAGAAAAATTTGCTGTCTTAAGAGAGATGGACGATTTCTCTTATCCTTATTGGGAAAAATGGAAATACCTGGCGCGGGATTGGGACCTGGATCCAAAGCGCCTTTGGGCAGCTGTTAAAGGACGCCGAAGCATTTCGCAACGTCAGGTACAGTTCGAAAGCGGTGGTCGTCTGATCCTCCAGATTAATACGCCCTCGATCATGCAGCAGCAACTGCACGAGCTAGATCTAAGTCTGGGCGGTAATCTGGATGCCAGCGATATTATTCCTTCAGAGGAGAAGCAACGATACCTGATCAGCTCATTGATGGAAGAGGCCATTGCCTCCAGCCAGTTGGAAGGGGCAGCGACGACGCGCAGACTGGCCAAGCAGATGCTGGAAAGTAACCGCAAGCCACGGAATACCGGCGAGCAGATGATCGTCAATAATTACGCCGCTATGCAATGGATCGTACGGAACAAACGGACGCCTATTACAGAAGCAAGCATTCTCCAGCTGCATGGATTGATCACCAACGACACACTTGGAAATAAAAAAGAAGAAGGAGCGTTCCGGGCTACCGATGATGTCCGGATTGTCGATGTACAGACGGGAGAAGTGCTGCATACACCGCCGAAGCCGGAAGATTTGGAAGAACTGATGAAGGCGTTCTGTGTCTTCATGAACGACGGGCAAAAGGAAGACTTTTTTCTTCACCCGATCTCAAAGGCCATTATTTTACATTTCCTGATCGGCTATATCCATCCGTTTGCCGACGGAAATGGCCGGACCGCGCGGGCATTGTTTTACTGGTACCTGATCCGCAAAGGCTATTGGCTGATCGAATATATGTCTGTTTCCCGGGTAATTTTGGGGTCCAAGGCACAGTATGCCCGGGCTTATCAACACACGGAGAAAGACGGGAATGACCTAACCTATTTCGTACTGTACAACCTTCGCTGTATTCAGCGATCGCTCGAAGAGTTGAAGATATACATTGCCCGCAAAAACAAAGAAAAGAAGAGTATCCTAAGTTT
>JAFDYE010000135.1 GCA_018267585.1 Bacteroidota bacterium | reverse complement strand
GCCAAGGATAAAGTACTTTCCCTGATCTTTCAGCATGTCGGTAACCTGCCGCCGAAACAAAAAGAAGTGTTCCTGCTAAGCTTTAGCCAGCGGATGGATGTGCATGCGATCGCCCAACGATTGGGTACCAGTGAGAAGAATGTCTATAAGCATTTGTCCAGAGCCCACGCCTACTTCACCACCGTCTTTCCCCGTAACCACCTGGTTCTCCTTCTCCTGATGACGGTCTGGCAATAATTCAAAAAATAATTTAGAAAATTTTCTACAAAACGGGTAGAATAAATTCTGGTTTTTCCATTCTAACAAACAGAGGGCGTATATTTCTTATCCTGTGTGCGCCCGCAAACCCTGATCTTATGCCCAAGCATCCCATCCAGATCGAAGAGCTGATCATTAAGTATGCCCGAGGCCGGCGTCTTAGCAAACAGGAGATGGCTGAACTCAGGGACTGGCAGGCCCGATCTCAGGAACACGGGGTTCTGCCCGAAAAATTTAAGGACCTGGAATGGCTTCGGGAAAATCTCCGGCGGTTGGAGAATGTACCTACGGATCGAATGTGGGATTTTATCCGGGAGAGGATTGCCCTGGATATTCAGAATGAGCCGGTGCGGACGCCCGGGCATTTGAGCCGGCTTAAGCAGTGGGCGCCTTTTGCGGCGGCGGTGTTGGTATTGGTCTTTGGGTGGCTGGTCTACAGCTATTTTTTGACCGGCCGGAGGGGTGAATTGCCGGAGACGGCAGCTGCAGCAGCGCCAGACCCCAGGGCCGGCCACCAGGTATTATTGACGCTCGCGGATGGGACCGTTGTCCCCTTAGACCATATCCCCAATGGAAGAGTCGCGGAGACCAGCGACTTATTCTTTACGAAGACCGATAGTGACCGGTTGGAGTATTCGCTGAAACCCGGGGTGAAGGAGACGGCCATCAACAGCCGTGTTACGACCGGACATACCGGTCCTTTTCGCCTGGTTTTTCCGGATGGCAGTCAAGCGATGCTTTCTTATGCGTCCAGCCTTTCAACCTCTTTTCATGCCGGTCAGCGGGAGTTGGCCCTGACGGGTGAGGCTTTTTTCGAGACAGCGAAGGATAGTCACCGGCCTTTTGCGGTGTCGACCCGGATGGCGAGGGTAGAGGTGTTGGGAACGCGGTTCAATGTATCCAGCTACGACGATGAGTCCGGCGTTGTGTCGGTGCTCAGCGGGGCGGTAAGGGTGGAGCATGGGGGAGAGAGTAAATTATTAAAGCCGGCGGAG
>JAFDYE010000134.1 GCA_018267585.1 Bacteroidota bacterium | reverse complement strand
GAACCCATTTTCATCAATTCCTTCGGTAATAAAAGATAATGGAGACAAGGAAATAAATGCTAGTATATCGATGTCAATAAGCTCGGAGCAGTTCCGAGCTATCGAATTGGCAGCAATTAATTTTAGCGCCCAGCCTTACCTTTTAGATAAATCAAATTGTACAGATTACGCCTTGAAAGTTTTTAATGCTGGACGAACTAGTCCAATAAGTATGGATCCGTACATACTTAATCAGTCTGGGATTGTAATGTCAAATGGGATGGCGTCAGATCCGATGACTGTGACTATCAAAAACTCGCCGCAAAAGTTATATGAAAAATTGGCGAACATGAAAGCAAGCGGAGATGCAGAAGCCCAAAGTATTCAATTGGATTTGTCCCATAATTTACATTCTGCCATTAGTCATGGAATGTGTAATTAATAGAAAATGAAAAAGATATTTATATTCCTTCCAATTTTACTAATCGTGGTATTTAACTTGTCGCCATTGAGGTGGATGTTTGGTCAGAATGATTGTGCGTTTTCAAATGGAGACGGTTTGTTCACCTATGTTGAGGTATACTTTAAGGGAGATAATTTTGAAGAATGCCAAAGGAAATTTGTGGAATTTAAAAAACGTAACCTAGGCGACACCACCCTATATCGCCTCTGTCCGAAAAATATACTACACTTCTGGGACTATGGACAGTATTTGTTTTCGGAGAAATACCGACTTCCGTACAAGCCGTGGCCGGAGATTGAGGCGAGACGTGGACCTATAACGAACAAATCAGGGTTTCAGGATTTTTAATTGAATTATTCTTTTAAGGAACATTTTTTCTCGGGGTTAACTCGGGGATGGGGAAGTATTGTCTATTTGTTAATCAAAAAAAAGATTGGGTTATGAAAAAAAATAATTTTTACTATTTCCGCATGGAGCGGTTGAAGGAGGAGTTTGAAGAAATTCGCGGGAAAGCCGCAAGTATCGAGGAATTGGCGATCGTATCTCTTCGTGCTGTTCGGAAATGTCTTGTGGATTTTAAGGAGCATTCGCGGTACCATGATTTTGAGACCAAGGCCGAGGAAATGCTCTTTTTTATGGTGATCAAGCTGGAGCTTAGTTCGTATCGCATGTTCTTTATGGATCTTTTCTGCTGGTGGAAGGATCGGCCGAAAGAGGCGGGCAGCGATGCGGAAAAAGCATATTGGAGGGAAAAAATGAAAATGATGGAAGCATTTTTCGAGACGCACAGGCAGTTTGCTGAATATCGGGAAAAGGAATTGATGAGATTTTGTGCGGTAATGGCGGCCCCGGAGAACAGAAGCATTTTCCATCAGCGGGATGCACCGGCCGGTCGGGACGGTAACAGTAATTTTGACAAGCGTCCATATTCCAATAACGACGATGAGATTGAGGCCAGGCTTATGGCGTATGCCAGACTATCCAACTTTTGTTCGCGGCAGATCGTGCGATTGTCGCGTGTTAATGGTAGTCACGCAGACAGCCAGGTTGTTGATGTGGGGAAAATTGGGTGGGGTGGCGAACAAATAAAAGAACACTAAAAACTTAAATTGAAAATACATGCACCCGGGAAAAGATCGCCGACTTTCGCGGAGGCGCGGAAACGACCTATGACGTGGTGCCGTGGTTTCAGCGGTATAAGAGCGTTGTTTCGACCGCAAACCCGGGACCCCTTCCCCTGCATAGTCCGGGACATGAACACTACCGCCTGCTGGATGGATTTACGTCAACACACCGGAGCATGCCCTGGGGATGTCAAGCCCAATACCTGCTGCCATAGCGGTGATCGTGCCGGGAACCCATGGGTCTTACCTGGGGGAATCTTTCCCTGGCGATAACGCGGGTGATGGGAGAATGCCCGAAATAACGGTGGCCCTTGTGAAATAGTTTTTGAATAAAAACTAGCGCTTGACGGCGGCAATATATTCCTTCATCGTGATCTTCCCGCTCATCAGCTGGATATAGAGATACTCCCTGTTGGATACCTTGATCGACTCTACGAGTTCGCGGTCGAAAAACAATTGTTCAATAAGTTGTTTCATAGTCTGAATGTTTTAACAAGACAAAGATACGACGCAGGACAGGCGGCACATAGACAGATATGTGCCGCTTTTATTATCGCAAAGGCGGGTGGATAGGTGTGCGAAGATTGTTAATCAGTGTTTTATATAGGGGCTCAATATCCCGTCCAAGTTATGCCTATATTAGCCCTATGCCAGCAACGCATCCCGAAACACTTGTCGTAGGGGCCAGCATCTCGGGACTGGCCCTCGCCGCCTGCCTGCAAAAACAGGGGATCGACTACGCGCTTATCGAAAAGGAGAACGAGATCGCAAAGCCCTGGCGCAACCACTACGAACGACTACACCTGCATACCAGCAAACACCACTCCCATCTACCTTACAAGAAGTTCAACCAGTCAGTACCCCGGTACCCAAGCCGGCAACAGGTGATCGACTACCTCGAAGACTATCAGCAGACCTTCAATATACACCCCTTGCTGAATACCCGCGCGACGTCGATCAAAAGAGCGGACGACCACTGGATCACGGAGACGACAAGCGGTCAGATCATTTCCCGCTACGTCGTCATGGCTACCGGCGCCTACGGCCGGCCCAGACCGGTCAGTTTCAACGGCATCGAATCGTTTGCCGGCAAAACACTGCACAGCCAGGAGTATAGAACGGCGAGTGACTACGCCGGCCAGCGCGTGCTCGTCGTCGGCTTTGGCAATTCCGCCTGCGAGATCGCGATCGACCTATGCGAGAAAGGATTGTCGCCGGCTATGTCTGTTCGGTCGCCTGTCAACGTTATCCCGAGGGATATATTAGGGATACCTGTACTGGAGCTAAGCATACTCCTCCGCCGTCTGAAGCCTTCGACAGCCGACAGGATAAGCAAGCCGCTGGTCGACTTGCTCATAGGGGATATTACGGCCCTCGGGCTCAGGAAGAAGCCCTATGGCCCGCTGGAGCAGATTCAAAAGGAGGCGGCCGCCCCGGTGCTGGATATCGGGACCATGCGGCTTATCCGGCAGGGTCGCATTAAGATATATGACGCGATCGATCGCGTCGAAGGAGAAAGGGTCTATTTCAAAGACGGCCAGGCCGCCGGCTTTGATGTGATTGTCGCGGGCATCGGGTACTACCGGGACTATGCGGAGATCGTCCACGTAGACAAGGAAAGGTTTGAGGATTTGCGCCGGCCGGTAGACAAGCAAATGTTCTTTGGCAAGGATGGACTCTATTTCTGCGGCTATTGGGTGAGCCCTACGGGGCAGATTCGGGAGATCGGATCGGATGCGCAGAAGATCGCCCGTCATATTGCCGGGAGCAAGTAATCGGGAATGCGCCGATGAAGGGGACGAAGGCGACTGGGGGGAAATGAGATAGCCGCAGCCCCGGATCCGGAGCTCGCCATCCCTATCCGGAACATCCACCAGCTTGTCCGGCAAATTTTCCGGAAGGAAGGGACGACCGCGTAGGAGATCTTAAAAAACTATCGGGCGCGCAGGAGCACGTGCGTAAGAAATGCCAGGAAGGTGATGTTGTAGGCGCAAATGAAGGCTGCGCAGCAGAGAAATTTTTTATTATCCAGGAGGGAAATTTTTCCTTCCATTTCGTGGATAGCGTCTGCAATGGGCATAATAATTGTCTTTTGAAGGGTTAAGGGCCTGATAATGGTAAATGCTTAGGATCAAAATGTAACCGAAAAAGGCAAAATAAATATAAGTTGTTGGATCTCAAGTAAGTAATAAATCTTTTTAAAACTGGTTACATTCGTGGAGCGGGAGTTGACCAATTGACGTGAATAAGGATGGCGACGCTTGGAACACTTAAAAAGTTATAGTATTTTGTAAGCATTAACACTTAACCTCCTGATCCATGAAAAAGCTATCGCTGGCTGGATTTATCCTATTATTCCTATTCTGCGCGTGCCGCAAGAACCTGTCTGAACCCGACACGCAAACGCAGCTGTCGAATCCACCCGTTCAACCTCCGCCGCATGACACTACCCGTCAGGCGCCGCCTGGCCCGAACCCGGCGGATACTTCTAAAGTGCCTTTCCCTCAAACGAGCGCGTCTGCTCCTCCGGCGCCCGGCTGTTCGCTCTCTCCGTTATATGGCGATTCTATCATTTATGTCGAGCCTACGAATGGCACTGACTATATCGTGTTCCCGGTGAATGCGCCGGGCTCGGGCAAGTTCTTTTCCTGGCCGATAGGCATGACCATCGACTCCCTCACGGGCGCGATCAACCTGTCGAAGTCCGAGACCGGCTTGAAATATATGATCGGCTATGTGAAGAACGGTACGAGGGACACCTGTCTTTCCACGCTGATCGTAGGTGGCGCATCGTATGCAGATAGCATTTATGTTCTGGCCGACGGGGCGAATACGGCGATCCCCTATTTCGAAGCGGACCCCTACCTGACCAATACCTGCGCCAGCGGCAACGGGTGCGCTTTCGCCATCAACAATACGGCCGCCGCCATGAAGGTCATCGTCAACAAGCAGACCGGTGTGATCGACCTTCAGAAGACCCTGAATGGAACGCTTCTCGGGCTGGGCGGCGCTTTCGGTCTGCTGCCGACCAACGGGTCGAGCGTTACGGCACCCATCTATTATAAAGTAAATGACCCCAGTAACCTGGCGGTCCAGCATATCGACGTTCAGCTGGTCTATTATGATACCAAAGCCGCGCTCGAGAGCGGTGACCCGGGTCTGCTCTCGGGTATAGTGAACAAGCTGAACAACCTGCTGGCGGGTCATCTTATCAGCTACAGGGCCAATCCGCGGCCACCACTGATCGTTATCGTTCGACGTTTGGAATAAAGAGGTTTTAGAATAAGGATATAGGCTATACGGCGGCGGATTCTTCCGCTGCTTTTTTTTTGCTTAAGGATGTGGGAATGAATGAGGGGGAAATGAATTAATTTTAGGCGCAATGAAGCCTAAAATCCTCCTTCTGCTGGCCGCGTTGATCTGTGGATATACCCCATTCGCCGATCCGGACCAGCCTGTAGCCAGGGTCTTCGCTCTCTATCACCGCGCCGATCAGTACTTCCGGCTCACCAACAATACTCCTGCCACCGACAGCGCCGCGATCGCCGACTATGACGCCGTTATACGCCTGCTGCCGGGACTTCCCGATCTCAGGGAGAAGGACACCATGCTGCTGCACTCCTGGCTGAACAAGGGGATATTGCTTGACGGCGACGGCGACTTTTCCCGGGCCGTAGCGGCCTATAAAAAAACGATGGACCTGCACCCGCAGCGGGACTCGCTGGCTTTTGTAGCGATGGTCTTTGCCGGCGGGGCCTACTATAATCTCAACAACTTCGACTCTGCGGTCTATTACCTGCGGGAGGCGGACGGCATCCCAACGGCGTACCGCAACGACGACAGCCAGGTTCGGCTATATAATACGTTAGGTGTACTCTATCACGACAACGGCAACTACCAGCTGGGGGTCGACTATTTCAACCGGGCGCTGCGGGTGCTGGAGAGCAAGCGGCCGCTGGATACCATCTCTGCCGTCAATCTGCAAACGAATATCGCCACCTCGTATTACCGGCTCGGTCTGTACGGAGAGGCGCTCGCGCTGTATAAGAAGATCCTGGGCTACCGGCTTAACACCTTCTTCATCTACCAGAACATGGGCAGGACCTATACCGCTCTCGGGCAATATCCCGAGGCGCTGACCGCCTTCCGGAAGGTCGACCTGAACAAGGTTCCGGGGGCGCTGAACGAAATGGGCTATGCGCAGTGGCAGCTGCACAGGGCGGATTCGTGTGAATGGTACCTGGACCGTCTAAAGGCGATGAGCATAAAGGGAAAGGTCAATTCGCTCGATATCGGGATCAACCGGCAGTACCGGGCCGACCTGCTTGCCGGCGAGCAACGGTACAAGGCCGCCCTTGACGAGCTGCAGCAAGCCATCATCCTCTTTTCGCGCGGATTCAGGAACACCGACATCCTCTCCAATCCCTCGAGTTTTACCGGCGCCTTTGCGTATTTCCGGCTGTTCGACGCCCTGCTGAAGAAGGCCCAGACACTGGAGCTGCTGTATAAGAGCGACCCCGGCGAGGGGTGGCTCCGGGCCTCCTATCAGGCCTATAGCGCCGCCCTGTCGCTGCTCCGTTATATCGAGAAGAGCTATGACTCCGACGAGGCCAAGCTGTTCCTGAAAAAGAGGAGCACCCGTGTGTACGACGGAGCGCTTGCCGTATGCCTGCAGCTGCACCGGCTGCACCCCGACGGCGACTGGCTGGAGCAGGCCTTCCTGATCAGCGAGAAGAGCAAGGCTACGGTCATTTTCGCGAACCTGCAGGAGAATTCCTTTATGACCGGTCTTTCGGGCTCGGACGAACAGGCGATGAAGGAATTGAGGAACCTCAAATACAATATCGCGCGATTGAACGTCCAGGCGGAAGAGGGGATGGACAGTGCCCGGATGGCGACCATCGACCGGCAGCGCGGCGAGTACGGGATCAGGCTGTCCAGGCTGCAAAAACAGCTGGAGCAGAACAACGCCTATTACAAATTAAAATACGAGGACGGCGGGCCCGGATTGAAGGAGCTGCAGCGGCAGCTGACGGGGGACCAGGCGCTGGTCAGTTATTATGCCGCGGCGGGCACGCTGCATAGTTTTGTGCTAACGCATAACGATATCCGTTATAACAGCGACGATTCCATCGCGAGCCTTCAGCAGGACGTGGAGAGCTGGCTGGGGATGCTGAAGGTGGTCGAGAGCGGCCGGCGGTTCAAGCCGGGAGAAGTGGGTGAGCGGCTTTACCGGAGGTTGGTGAAGCCTGTGCAGGATGCGGCGCAAGGAAAGAGCGAATGGATCATCGTACCGGACGGTTTCCTG
>JAFDYE010000133.1 GCA_018267585.1 Bacteroidota bacterium | reverse complement strand
GAACTTCCGGAGATAGTCGATCGAAAAGAAATGCCTCAACACATCCAAATGGATCCCCCCGAACACATAAGCCAGCGCACCATGAATCATCACAACCGGCAACAACTGCCGGACCGTCTCCACCCCCCTGAACATCCCCGCCGCCGTCCTCGCCGCCAACACCACATGCCCCGGCCGGATCATTAGGGTATACCCTTCCTCCGCAGACACACGCTCATCCTTCCTCATCTCGATACAAGACCGCCCCTCGACACGCGCCCCGGCAACCAGCCCGCCACCAAACAATTGATTCAACGCCACCGCCTCCTTCTCAAACCCTTCCGCCCTTACCAGCACCGTCCCCGGCACAGCCACAAATTCTCCGTCAGCCGGCCACAGCGTAGTCGGCCAGGGTATGATAGGATAACGCGTCGCCATCTCCTGCGACAGCGAATCCAGAATAGGCTTGGCCAGCGTCTTCAGCTCGCCATGCCCTCCCTCCAGTTCATCGAATACCACCACTTCATTCCCACCCTTCCTCAACCAGCCCGCAGGCACATAGATCGTCTGCTGCGGACCGATCTGCCAGTATTTGCCCAGATTCCGACCGTTCAGAAACACAACCCCCTTCCCAAAACCCCGCATATCCAGGTACACATCATGCTGCACGCCGACAGTAAAGCTTCCCTTGTACAATCCCGGCAAATCGCCTCGCCCCTTCCCCGCCGCGAACCTGAACCTCGCTACCCCATCCATCGGAAGTCTATACATATTCCAGTTATACAGCTCCTGTCCGTTCCACGTCACCGCCTCCGTTATCCCCTGCCGGTTATCCGCCAGATACGGTCCATAATTGATCCTTCCGTTATTCTCCACCAGGATGTCCAGTACCGCCCCCGCCGGCACACCGTCGAGCCAGACAGAATCCTGCCGCAACCTCCTGTCCAGCGTGCCCTGCCGCCGTCCATTGACATACACAATGGCATAATCCCGCAGCTGCTTAAGCCGCAGCCATCCGCTCCCGCTACCGCCGCCAACAGTCCTGTACAAAACATAACCATATCCCTGCCCCAGGTCCTCAAAACACAACGGCTTCCTCGACGCCACAGGCGCCGGAAGATTGTCGAACAGCCCCGCATATCCCGTCAGCCTTATCGGAGGGATGGCCACCGCCACCTTCCTCGCAGGCACCGGCGGAAGCCGCTGCCCCGCCGGCAGATGCTTCTCGATCACCTTCCTGAATGCATAATATTTTTCTGTAGGATTCCCCGCCTCATCCAACGGAGCGTCATAGTCATAGCTCGACACCTGCGGCGAATACGGCGAATGCTGATTCATATTCGCGCCATTCATGAATCCACGCGTAGTTCCCCCATGGAACATATAGATGTTGACAGAGATACCCGCACCCAATATTTTGTCATAAACCGCCGCTGCATGCTCAACACCCGTATGCGCATGCGGCTTCCCCCAGTCATCGAACCAGCCCGGATACCACTCCGCAATATAATATGGCCCCTTGCCCCCATGGTATTTATTGATCAGCGCCTTCACCGTCGCCGGATCCTCTTCCCCATTAACGGCCGGCAAATAGCCCGGAAGATAACCCCTGGGCATCTGCGTCGCCCCATCACAGGTGAACAAAACCCCGTCGAACCCCGCGTCCCGGAATAGCTGCCTGTTCAGATCGAGATAACTCTTGTCATCACTGTACGAACCATACTCATTCTCCATCTGCACCATCAAAACATTTCCGCCATGCGTCACCAGCAACGGCGCCAGCTGCCGCCCCAGCTGCATGACATAGCTGCGGTATGCGGCTATGAACCGGGGATCCTTGCTCCTCACCTTCACCGTGCTGTCCTTCAGCAGCCAATACGGATATCCCCCAAACTCCCACTCGGCACATACATAAGGGCTCGGCCGCAACACCACCCACAGCCCCTCTTCACCCGCTATCCGCACAAACTCGGCAATATCATTGTTCCCCGCAAAATCATACTTCCCCTTCTCCGGCTCGTGCACATTCCAGAAAACATACGTGCCGATCGTATTCAATCCCATCGCCTTCGCCATCCTCAGCCGGTCCCTCCAGTACTCCCTCGGAACCCGCGGGTAGTGCATGTCTCCGCTGATTATCTGTAGCGGCTTCCCATCCAGCAAAAAGCTGCTGTCCCCAAGCGAAAAACTGTGCTTCCGGCCCCGCACCGCACCCTTCACACCCTGCACCACAGCTCGCGACCCAACCCCAATTCCCTGCGCCAACAACATATCCTTAACAAAAATGACTACGATAAGAGAAAGGACAATTCTTTTCATATACTGCCTTTAGACAATTTTTTAAACCAAATTGCCTACAAGGTCAACAAAATTATTTGTAGTTTAGTGCTTTGGCTAGAGCAAACGTTTGCGCATCCGGCACATACCAACTGCTTTGAAAAACAACAACGTCGATATTCTGAGTTTGTGGAAACGCATCAGCACGTATGATGACCCCAAAGCATTCGAATCCCTTTTCTACCTCCTCAACGCGCCACTGATCAAATTCTCCATGATGTATGTCCATCAGAAAGAAGTCGCAGAGGAGATCGTATCCGACGTATTCGTAAAATGCTGGCTCAACAGGAAAACCATGACCGAAGTGCGTAATATTGACACATATCTGTACGTCGCGGTAAAGAACCAATCCCTCAACCACCTCAAAAAATACTCCCACATCCACCTCGTCCGGGTGGAAGATACCAACGAGCTCCGGCTGCTAAAACCCAACACCCCCCACGAAGCCCTCGAGAAAAAAGAGCTGCTCTTCAAAATGGAACAGTCCATCGAACAGCTGCCCCAGCAATGCCGCATCATCTTCCGCCTGATCAAAGAAGAAGGCATCACCTACAAAGAAGTGGCCGAGATACTCAACATATCCCCCCGCACCGTCCAGACCCAGCTGTTCCGGGCCATGAAAAAGCTCAGCTCCACCCTCTCCGACTACCTCAACTCCCCCACCCCGCCAAAAACCGACATCTTTCTAAGCATCCTCCTCCTCCTGACCCTCGGCCAATTATTTTTTTCCGGCTTGTAGGCATTTTCCCCCAAATCGTTGTCCATCCATTTATGACCAATGACCGGTTTATTATACTGCTCACAAAGGAATTATGTGAGCAGCTCAATGCCGCTGAACGCGAAGAGCTATCGTCCATCCTGAAGGACAACCCGCTATTCCGCGACCAACGCGACTTGTTCAAAGCCTACTGGGAAAAGGACCGCAACGAATACCAGGCCAGCACCGCCCTCTTCAAAAAAGTACAGGAAAAGATCGCCGCCGAAGAAACCTTCCCACGCCCCCACAACAACAGCCGCCGCATCTGGTACAGCGCCGCCGCAGCCCTCATCCTCACGGTCGTGGGCATCTCCTACTTCCACCATTCATCCCCCAAACCCCAAGTAACCGCCGAGGTCCGCTGGCTCCGGACCACTACCCGGCCAACCCAAAAAGACGTCCTCAAACTCCCCGACGGCACCGTCGTCACCCTCAACTCCGCAACGACCATAAAATATCCCGACCACTTCAGCGACAGCACCCGCGAAGTCTTCCTCGAAGGCGAAGCCTACTTCGACGTCAGCAGGAACCCCGCCCACCCCTTCATCATCCACGCCGATAAAATGAATATCCGCGTGCTCGGCACCTCATTCAACGTCAAGTCCTACAAGAACGAACCCTCCGGCGAAGCCACACTGATCACGGGCTCCATCGAAGTCACCCTCAACGACCGCCCCTCCGATCGCATCATCCTCAAACCAAAAGAAAAGCTCATCGTCCAAAATAACAAGGCTACCAGGAAACCGCTGGGCATCGCCCAGACCATCCCCGACAACACCGGCAAAAGCACCCGCTACGCACTCACCAACCTTACCTATTTCCGCAACAACGTCAATACTGTCGTCGAAACCTCCTGGGTCGAGAACAAGCTGGTGTTTAGCAACAAAGACTTTATCGATATTTCGGGCGACCTGGAAAGATGGTACGGCGTACACATCGAGTTCATGACCGAACGCGCCAAACACTATAATTTTTCCGGCTATTTTGAAAAGGAAACCCTGCCCGAAGCGCTGGACGTCCTCAGGATGATCGACCATTTCACCTATAAGATAGAAGATTCGACTGTATACATCTACTAAACCAAAACAAGACAAATGAGACACCTGAAAAGGCGGGAACCGCCCTGAAGCTAATCCCCGCCCACAATGCTTAAAGATTCGGTATGCCGTTATCTCTGGTACAGATCGCGGCAATTATAAACCTTTAACTCAGTAAACATATGAAATTTTTGAAACACCCCAAAATGGGTGTAATGGGGAACCCATGGTTGCTTAAGTCCATATTAATCATGAAACTAACGCTAATTCTCTTATTATTTTTTAACCTCAACGTGTGTGCGGACGCCTTTTCGCAGACAAGGGTCACCCTTAACCTCAAGGCAGCAGACTTTAAAAAAATAATGACGAGCATCGAGAAACAAAGCATCTATCACTTCGTCTATAGCGAACGCAAAATACCCGACCTCAAAGGCATCGACGTCAAGGTCCACGACGAAGAAGTGCCCGCGCTGCTCGACAACCTGCTCACTGGCTCCGGCTTCAAATACAACCTGCTCGCCAATCACCTCATCGTGATCACCAAGACCGAAGAGGATATCCCCGTCATGGCTCCTCCCTTCACCGGGAAAGTCACCGACGAAAAAGGCCAGCCCCTCGTAGGCGCCTCCGTCCGGATAAAAGGCTCAAAGACCGGAACCAGCACAGACGCCAACGGCTCCTTCACCCTCGAAGTACCGGACAATACGACACTCGTCATCAGCTATCTCGGCTACGAAGACAAAGAAGTGGCCGCCACCGGCACAAGCACATTGAACATACAGCTCAAGCTTGCCATCAACAGCCTCAACGAAGCCGTCGTCGTCGGCTATGGCACACAGAAAAAAGTCAACCTCACCGGCGCCATCGCTACCGTCAACGCCGACAAATTGGAAGGCCGCCCCATGGTCAACCTGGCCGACGGCCTCGAAGGACTCATCCCCAACCTCAATGTTAATCTCAATACCGGCCAGCCCGGCACCAAAGCCACATTCAACGTCCGCGGCATCACTACCCTATCCCTCCCCAGCAACGGGAACAATAATCCCGTAGCCGCACCGACCAGCCCGCTGATCCTGGTGGACGGCGTTGCAAGAGACCCCAACCTCATCGACCCCAACGACATCGAAAGCGTCACCGTCCTGAAAGACGCCGCCTCCTCTGCCATCTACGGTAGCCGCGCCGCCAACGGAGTCATGCTCATCACGACCAAGAGCGGCAAGAAGGGCCCGGTCCGCATCAGCTATTCCGGATCGTATACCATCTCCCGTCCCACCCAGCTGGTTGACCAGGTCAACTCCGGCGACTATATCAAAATGTTCAACGAAGCCAACCGCAGCGGCCTCGCCAGCGGCGGCTATACGACAACACCATTCTCTTCCACAGATTCGACCCTGGCCGCCGCCTACCGCGCCGACCCGGCCCACAACCCCGACGCCTACCAGGACCCGGCCAACCCAAAGAGATACAAATACGTCGGCAACACCGACTGGATCCACGTCCTCTACCCCGGCTGGGCGCCCCAGACACAACACAATCTTTCGATATCCGGCGGACAGGATAACACCACCTACCTCGCCAGCATGGGCTACTACCGGCAGGAAGGTCTGGAAAAGACGGCCAACCAGGTGTTCCAGCGCTATACCCCCTCGCTAAAGGTCAACAGCGACGTCGCAAAATGGCTGACGCTGAACATGTACATGTCGCTCACCCACATCGACAACGATCAGCCCGCCACTACCCGTATCTCACAGGGCGGACCCACCAACGGCGGCTGGCTCGAATCCGGCCTTCCCCCCGTAATGCCCGTCTATAACCCCGACGGCAACTTCGCCGGACAAGGCAACTACTCCAACCCGGTAGCGATCAACAAACTCTCCGGAAGAGATAAAGACCAGCAGAACGACTACTGGGCCACCGGCCGCATCATCCTGAAACCCGTCAAACACCTCAACGTCACCGCAGACTATACCTACAACGGCTTCTCCGAATTTGAAAGGGCCAACCTGATCCCCTTCAACGAATACGGCTACAACGGCGCCTTCCTCGACATCTTCCCCTGGACAAACCCCTCCCAGGTGTCTGAAACGAGAAGGAACTATATTTACAAAGCCATCAACGCCTACGCTACCTATGAGAACACATTCGCCAGCGACCACTACGTAAAAGCACTCATCGGGTACAACCAGGAATACTACCACTACCTCGTCAGCACCTCCCTGGCAAAGAATCTCGTCGATCCCAACCTGCCCGCCATCGGCATCAACAACGATACCAGGCCCGTGGTCGGCGGTGTCGAGACCGAATCCGCCCTCATAGGCACCTTCGGCCGTATCAACTACATCTACAAGAACAAATACCTGCTCGAAGTGAATGGACGCTATGACGGCACTTCCCGTTTCCAGGCCGATCACCGCTATGTGTTCTCTCCCTCGGTCTCCGCGGGCTGGAACATCGCAGAAGAGAAATTCATGGAGAATACCCGCGACGTGGTAAGCGCCCTGAAGCTTAGACTGTCTTACGGCCAGCTCCCCGACCAGTCGACTCCTCCTGGACAGGCGCCTTCTACCCGTAACCAATATCCGACGATAGCAACGATGCCCGTCGGTACCATTCCCTACCTCATCAACGGGCAGCCCGCTATCACCGTAACGACTCCTTCCCTGATCTCCCCGCTGCAAACCTGGGAAAAGGTCCGGACAAAGAACATCGGCCTCGACTACTCCTTCATCCGCGACCGGCTCAACGGTAGCTTCGACTACTTCCAGAATAATATCAGGGACATCCTCGTCGCCGGCCCGCTGTTACCCGTAGTCGTAGGCTCCGCTACTCCCCCCAGCAATAGCGCCGACGCAAAAAGCTCGGGCTTCGAGTTCAGCATCAACTGGCGCGACAAGCTCTTCGAAGACAAGCTCTCCTATAGCGTCACCTTCACCTGGGCGAACACCTCCAATACCGAGATCACCAATTATGCCAACAACCCCACCAATATCTTCCAGGCTGGCGGCAACCAGCGATTCTATCCCGGCGCACATATCGGCGATATCTGGGGCTTTAAGAACGACGGCTTCTATGCCACCGACGCCGAAGCGCAGGCCGTCAACAACTCCGCCCTCGCCGGATATAAATGGCTGGCAGGCGACATCAAATACCGCGACATCAACCACGACGGGAAGATCGACTACGGCAACAATACCCTGTCCAGCCCGGGCGATCAGACCCTCATCGGCAACAGCACCCCGCACCACCGGGTCGGCTTCAGCCTCAACCTGGGCTACAAGGGCTTTGACTTCACCGCCTTCCTGCAGGGCGTACTCCACCAGCAGTTCTATCCCAACGAATACGTACTATACGCCTTCCGGGACGACGAATACAGCATTCCCTCCCAGTTCGCGACCAACTACTGGACACCGTCACATACCAATTCCTTCTTCCCCCGACTGCGCTTCTCAGGTGGAGGCAACGAGCAGGCCCAGGATAAATATCTCCTCAACGCAGCTTATGTAAGGGTCAAACAGCTGTCACTCGGATATACCCTGCCCCCGGCCATTACCAAAAAGATGAAGCTCTCCCGCGTACGGTTCTATGTGACAGGACAAAACCTGTTTACGTTCACCCCGCTGAACAAGAACTACGATCCGGAAGTGCTCAGCTTCAACACCTATCCATTGAACAAATCCGTCTCCTTCGGGATCCAGGCAGGTTTGTAATCGTCATCTTTCAAGCTAATGATCAACAAAATGAAACTTAAACACAACATATTCATAGCAGGCGCACTTCTGATGCTCGCCAGCTCCTGTAAAAAGGACAGCTTCCTCAATCGTTCGCCGCTCAGCGACATCAGCCCGCAGACATTCTTTACCAACGAGACCGACCTCCAGCTGTACTGCAACCAGTACTATAAGGCGCTTCCGGTTCAAACCCTGCTCCGCGGGGACGACCAGTCCGACGACAAGGCCGCCCAAACACTCAATACCCTCCTGGCCGGCACGTATACCATTCCGTCCAATGCCGACACGACCAACGACCTCATCGGTACCGGTTCATATATTACACAGGGAGGACTCATGAATGGCACCGGAACCAACTGGTCATTCGCCATCATCAGAAGCTGCAACTTCTTCCTCTCGAACTACCAAAAAGCCAATGTCACCGACTCCGTAAAAAATATCTACGTAGGTGAGACGCTTTTCTTCAGGGCCAACGAATACTGGAAAAAAGTAAAAGCCTTCGGCGACGTACCCTATATCGATCAGTACATCACCGATACATCCAAAACCTTTCTCTTCGGTTCGAGAATGCCCCACCAGCAGGTCATGGACTCGGTGCTGAATGACCTCAACTATGCAGTCGCCCATATCCCAACCGTCGCGGCACAATCAGGCCGGATCACCAAATACGTGGCCCTGGCTCTCAAAGCACGCATCTGTCTCTGGGAAGGCACCTACCGGAAATACTGGTCCAACGCAGGAGACCCGACAACCTACCTGCAAGGCGCAGTCGACGCAGCCGAACAGCTGATGAACTCCGGCCAGTTCGGTATCTATAGCACCGGCAATCCCAAAACAGACTACTACAACCTGTTCATTCAGGACGAGCTCCTCGGTAACAAAGAGGCCATATTGCCCATGCGCTACCTCAATACCATCCTGATGAACGGCATCGACCGCTCCATCGGAGAATCCGCCGACGGCTATAGCAAGAACTTCGTAAAGAACTATCTCTGCACAGACGGCCTGCCCATCTCGCAAAGCCCCCTGTACAAAGGCGACGATTCCATCACCAACGAGATACAAAACCGCGACCCCCGGCTGGCCCAGACCATCGCCACCCCCGGTTTCGATTTCCTCGCGGGAGACATCATCACCGTACCCCGCATCGGGACCATTGTAACCTCTACCGGCTACCAACCCATCAAAGGCCGGTCCAACAGCCTCGCCGCATGGAACGCCAGCGCCTCCACCTATGACTTCTTCATCTTCCGCTATGCCGAGACCCTCCTCATCGAAGCCGAGGCCAAGGCCGAACTGGGACAATGTACACAGGACGTGCTGGACAGGACCATCAACCTCCTGCGCGACCGCGTAGGCATGCCCCACATGATCATCGCCAACCTCGTAAAGGATGCCAACTCCATCTTCCCAACCCTGCCGGTCCTGATCGACGAGATAAGAAGGGAAAGAAGGGTCGAGCTCGCCTCCGAAGGATTCCGCTTCGACGACCTCCACCGCTGGCACGCCGGCACCCTCATCAACAACCCCGAGACCATCCTCGGTATCAGGCTGCTGCCACAATACCGCGCCCGCTACACCTACGACATCAGCGGAGTGGCCGTAGACGCCAACAACTACGTAAGGGTCTACCCCAGCATCACCGCCCGCCAGTGGGACGACAGGATGTATCTCTATCCCATCCCCACCCAGGAATTGACGCTAAATCCCAACCTCAAACAAAACCCCGGTTGGTAAGAATACCAAAGGCCGCCCCACCAGGCGGCCTTCTTTTTCCCCCATTTCCACTATTTTCATGAAAAAAATTGAACAAGCCGGTATCCCGACGCCAATTCATCCTTACAACCGCCGCCGGTTCCCTCGGACTGGCCGCTTCCTATAATAGCATCGCCGCCAACCCCACCCCCAACCCATTACCCCCACCCCCCTTCAACCCCCGGGATCCAACCGACCTGTATACCCTAAGCCGCACCCTCACCGAAACCTGGGCAAAAAAGCTCCTCGACCTCCAGGTCACCGACCAGTCACAATCCAACGACTACGGCGGGATTCGCTGCCCCACCGAACACATCGTCCACGGCCGCGTAGGCGACACGATCTACCCCTTCCTCCACATGGCCCGGCGCACCGGCGACCACCAATATATCGACGCATCAGTGCTGCTGTTCCGCTGGATGGAAGACAACGTCAGCCAGCCGGACGGCTCCTGGCTCAACGAACGCAAAGACTCCTGGAAAGGTACCACCGTCTTCTCCGCGATCGCTCTCTGCGAAGCCCTCCACTACCACGGAGAACTGCTCGACCCATCCTTCCGGTCCGCAATAGAAGCCCGCCTCCTCAAAGCAGGAAATTTTATCTACGATACGGTAAACATCGACTACGGCAATATCAACTACCCGCTGTCCGCCTCCTACGCCATGTCCCTCCTCGCCAGACTCCTCGACGAGCCCCGGTTCAAGGAAAGAGCACGGCTCCTGTCCCAAAAAGCCTTCGGCTTCTTCTCCCCCAGGGATAATCTTATCTTCGGCGAAGGCACCCCCTACTACCAGCCCAGCCCAAAAGGCTGCTTCTCCGTCGACCTGGGCTACAACGTCGAAGAGACCCTTCCCAACCTCGTCCTCTACGCCCTCCTCAACAACGACGAAGAGCTCCTCCAGCGCCTCACGCTCTCGCTCCGGACCCATATGGAATTCATGCTCCCCGACGGCGGCTGGGACAACAGCTGGGGCACCCGCAACTATAAATGGACCTGGTGGGGCAGCCGCACCTCCGACGGATGCCAGCCCGCCTTCGCCCTCCTCGCCGGCCGCGACCCCCGATTCTACCGCGTAGCCCTGAAGAATACCGAACTCCTCCAACGCTGCACCATCGACGGACTCCTCTACGGAGGCCCGCACTACGCCTCCCACCACATACCCCCCAGCGTACACCATACCTTTTGCCACATAAAAGCACTCACCACCATCCTCGACCACAGCTCCGGCAACCCCCATTCCCCCGACGCTAACTCCCCCTCCCCCGGCGACCCTTCCACTTCCGACACCCATTCCCCGGACGTCCACACGCCTTCCCCCACCGACACCCCCTCCCTCACCACCCCCCCTGCAAAAACCACCCTCCCCCGCGAAACCCCCTACGGCATCCGCTCCTTCCCCGACATCCGGACCTGG
>JAFDYE010000132.1 GCA_018267585.1 Bacteroidota bacterium | reverse complement strand
GGATCACCTGGGCAAAGAACAAGGATACCTGGGTCCGGCACCTGCTGCGTATCCCCCAGCTGAGCCGTACGCATTTGCCGATTGGCGGTGGCGCGAGGTGTATCAATGCGGCGAAACAATTCCATGGTCCGAGCTGGCGGATGATCGTCCATCTGACCAACAAGACGGAGGCTTACGGGGTCTATCCCGGCGGGCAGAGCGGCAATCCGGGAAGTCCTTATTACGACAATTTTGTCGACTACTGGGCGACGGGGCGGTACTATCCGTTGTGGGTGATGGGGCCGGAGGAGGTCAAGGATCAACGGGTAAAATGGATCATGCATTTTGAGTAAATAAAAATATTATGGCGAAATTGATCGTCTCTGTTTTTCTGACGGCCCTGTTGTCTTTTGTCTGCGGGCTTTTCTTCCCGTGGTGGACCATTGCGCTGGCGGCTTTTGTGGTTAGCGTGCTGATACCGCAGCGGCCTTTGTTTGCGTTCTTCTCCGGCTTTTTTGCGATCCTTCTGCTGTGGGGGGCGATGGCGGTGGTCATCGACCAGCTGAATCAGAGCATTCTGTCGGCGAAGGTCGCGGCCATTCTTCCGCTGGGCGGGTCGGCGTATGTATTGATCTTCGTCACGGCGCTGGTGGGTGCATTAGTTGGTGGCGGGGCGGCGATCACGGCGTCCTTTTTGAGGCCTTTGCCCCGGGAATAATTCTTCTTCCATGTCAAGGTTTCTTATCCTATTGCTGATAGGCTGTTGCGGATGGGTTTGCGTGTGCGCGACGCCTGTTACAGGAGCTGTCAGGGATGACAGGGGGAATCCCTTGCCCTATGCGTCGGTTTGGGTAAAAGGAGGGACGCGGGGCGTGACTGCCAATTCGGAGGGGCATTATTCCATCGACCTGGCTCCCGGGGAGCATGTGCTCGTCTGTCAGTACGTGGGTTATACGCGGCAGGAGAAGAGGATCGTCGTTGGCGCCGGGGGCCTGAAGGTGGATTTTGTGCTGAGCGCGCAGCAGCTGTCTATGGCGGAGGTGGTCGTGCGTCCGGGTGGAGAGGATCCGGCCTATGCCATCATCCGGGAGGCGATCAAGCGGCGCGCGGCCTATGCCGATCCGTTGGATTCCTTTACCTGTGAGGCCTATATCAAGACGTTGATGAAACTGCGCGGGCTGCCCAAACGGGTGCTGGGGCAGAAGATCGAGGAGAAGGACAAGCGGGAGATGGGGGTGGACTCGAATGGGAAGGGGATCTTCTATTTGTCGGAGAATCTGACGAAGATAGCTTACAAGCGGCCGGACAAATTGAAACTGGAAGTTTTGTCGGGGCGGGAGAGCGGTTCCAACGGGTATGGTTTTTCTTTTCCCATCTTTATCAATTTTTATAAGAACAATGTTACCGTGCTGACCGACCGGCTGAATCCGAGGGGATTCGTTTCGCCGATCGCGGATGGGGCCTTGAATTTTTACCGGTATAAGTACCTGGGGTCGTTCGTTGAGGATGGGAAGGAGGTAAACAAGATACGGGTGACCCCCCGCCGGAAGTACGAACCGTTGTTCTCCGGGACGATCGAGATCACCGATGGGGACTGGAGGATACATGGGGTGGACCTGCTCTTGTCAAAGACGTCTCAGCTGGAGTTGATGGATACGCTTGAGATAAGACAGATACACGGACCGGTGGGGAGTAACGGAGCTGTCTGGCAGGTGAAGAACCAGGTGGTCTATTTTACCTTTAATTTCCTGGGGATCGATGCGGTGGGAAATTTTGTGGATGTCTATAATAACTATGACGTGGCCCCGAAGTGGAAGCGGAAATTCTTTGACAGGGTGTTGCTGAAGTACGATACGGCGGTGAATAAGAAGACGAAGGCGTATTGGGATTCGATCCGGCCTGTGCCGCTGGAGCCGGATGAGAAGGTCAATTATATCATACGGGACAGTATCTATGCTGCTACTCGGGATTCGGTGGGGAAGGCCGAGCAGCGGCTGCGGTTCACGCATGCGCCGTGGTGGGAGATGGTGGGGTATAATACCGTCGAGGGGATCGACGCGAATCTTTGGGGGAGTTTCCGGAAAAAGGTGGGTGGGTCTCTGATGCGGCTGGAGCCGCATGTGCGGTATGGGTTTCACAATACCCGGTTGAATTTATGGGGGGTGTGGAGCTGGAAGGACTGGTGGCTGTCGGGAGGCAAGCGGATCAGTCAGTTCGATCCCGACAATCCGATACGCGAGACCTGGAACAGCATCTATACGCTGCTGTGGGGGAGGAACTATATGAAGGTCTACCAGAACTATTTTACGCAGTTGGGATGGGGGAAGGGGCTGGAAAATGGATTGCGGTTGAGGGCCAATGTGCTCTACGAAGACAGGTTACCGCTGGACAATACGACGCTTTATACCTGGGCGAAGACGAGCAATACCAGGTTGACGCCGAACTACCCGGTGGAGAAGCTGAGCGGTAATTTTCTTCGGCACCAGGCGGTGATCACGACGGTTGGTCTGAGCTATCAGCCGGGGCAGCGGTATATTGAGTTCCCGCAGCGGAAGGTTGCCATCGGGTCGAAGTACCCGGTGTTCTCGCTGGTCTATCAAAAGGGATGGGATGGGATATTGGCAAGCGAGGTCAATTTTGACAAGTGGCAGTTTACGGTGAGCGATGACATGAACTTCCGGCTGGCGGGCCGGCTTAGCTACCGGCTGGGGATGGGGGGCTTTTTGAATACCAATTCGGTGCCGATACAGGATTACCAGCATTTTAACGGCAACCAGCTGGTGCTGGCAAGCGAGTATCTGAATAGCTGGCAGCTGGCGCCTTATTATGCGAACAGCACGACGGCGTCGTTCTATGCTACCGGCCATGTCGAGCAGCATTTTAATGGTCTGCTGACCAATAAGATCCCGCCTTTCCGGCAGCTGAATATCTTTTTGGTGGGCGGGGCGAATGTTCTTTATGTGAATTCGGCCAATAACTACCTGGAGGTATTTGGGGGGTTGGAGAATATATTGAAGGTTTTGAGGGTGGATGTGGTGAGCTCGTGGATGGGGGGCCATTACTATCAGACCGGTGTCAGGTTGGGATTGGGGGGATTGCTGAAGGTTTTTTAGTAATTTTACCGGATCATGGCCGTTTTACACAACCGGGTTTCGAGGAAAGAGCTGAAGGAGCGTCTGCAGAACGAGACCGAGCCCCGGACAACTATTTCGTTTTACCGTTATTTACCGATCGCGGATGTGCCTGCTTTCCGCGATAAGCTGTATGTGGATCTTTCCGCCCTCAGGGTATTTGGAAGGGTCTATGTGGCCGGGGAGGGGATCAATGCGCAGGTCAGCGTGCCGGCCTCCGGATTTGGGGCGCTGGCGGAGTATCTGCGGGGTCTTCCCGGTATGGAAGGACTTCGGCTGAATGTCGCGGTAGAGGACGACGGAAAGTCGTTCTATGTTCTGAAGGTCAAGATCAGAGCTAAGATCGTTGCGGATGGTATCGAGGACCCGTCTTTCGACATGGCTCGTAAGGGGAAATATGTGGATGCCGAGGCGTTCAACCGGCTGACGGAGGATCCGGGGACGATCGTGGTGGATATGCGCAATCATTACGAGTTCGAGGTCGGTCATTTTGAAAATGCCCTGGAGGTGCCTTCCGATACCTTCCGGGAGCAGCTGCCGATGTCGGCCGAGATGTTGAAGGACAGGAAGGACGCGAATATCATCATGTACTGTACGGGGGGTATCCGGTGTGAGAAGGCGAGCGCCTACCTGCTGCACCAGGGGTTTACCAATGTGTTCCACCTGGAAGGGGGGATCATCAACTATGCTAATGTGGTCAGGGAGAAGGGATTGGATAATAAGTTCAGGGGAAAGAACTTCGTGTTTGACGATCGTCTCGGCGAGCGGATCGGGGGGGAGATCATTGCGCATTGTCACCAGTGCGGGAAGCCTGCCGACACGCATACCAATTGCCGTAATGAGGGGTGTCATCTTTTGTTCATACAGTGCGCCGAATGCGCTACCCAATTTGAGGGGTGTTGTAGTCCTGCCTGTCAGGAAACCATTCATTTACCGGAGGAGGAGCGGCAGGTATTGAGGAAGGGGTTGGATGGCGGGGTGAAGATCTTCAATAAGTCCCGGGCCCGGCTGAAGCCGCGTCCGGGGGAGTAGGCGTGTCGCGCCCGTGGTAGGCGTGTCCCGGATTGGGATTACGTATAGCAGATGGGAAATATGTATAACAATTTTTAATTCAGAAAAAATCTAGATATTTTTGAATCCAACAAAAAGTGTAAAGCGTACGTTTATAATTTTTTGTTCATAGATATTAGTAGCTAAAACGTTTCATTACCTGCCGTACCCGCAGAACCCTTAAAAACTAAACTCAGGCTCGGACCATGAATAAAGCTGTGAAAGGTTTTTTCCGCCTCCGTGGTTATATCTGGAACATCGGGTACAAGCCTTCATTGGGCGGCTATGAAAGACGGAAATTGGGCATTTTTAATGCGATGAATTTTTTGGGGATATTGACGGGTATCGTGGTTCCTGTCGCGGGCTTGTTGAGCCATATCCGTTTTCCTCCGGTCGCCTGGGCAGTCGCCTGTTCTCCTGCACTTATCAGTCTTCTCGTCTATTTTATCACTTCACGGCAGCGGTATGAGCTGGCGAGGATAGTGTTTTTTACCTTATACCCGGTCGTTACTGTAACGATCTATGCACTACGGGTAGATGCGGGGGTGGAGATCTTTTTCCTCCTCTATGGCGTGCTGTCGGTCTTTTTTCTGAATAATATCTTCAATATCGTCGGTTCCTTTTTGCTGTCGATGGCCTGTTATTTCATGGTCTGTACGGTGTGGAAGGACTATGATTTCAGCCTGGAGAAGAACAATATCTACTTTTATGTCTTCAACCACCTGGTGGCTATCTTCTTTGTCTTTTATGGGTTGTTGCTTATAAAAAATGAGAATACGCGATACCAGGAGCAGACGAGGGACAAGAACTGGCAGCTGCGGCGCAGCAATCTCAAGATACTGCGGCAGAAGGCGGATATATCGGGCAAGGCTGCGCTGCTGGAGGAGCAGACGCAGCAGCTGACGGAGCTGAATACGCTGAAGAATAAACTGTTTTCTGTTATCGCTCATGACCTGAAGGCGCCGTTGTATGCGCTGCGCAATCTTTTCCGGAATGTGCAGCTATACGATCTGCCGGGGGATGAGATCAAGCTGCTGATACCGGAGGTCGTCAGCGAGCTGACCTATACGACGGGGCTGATGGAAAACCTGTTGCAGTGGGCCAAGAGCCAGATGCAGGCGGAGTCGATCAAGCCTCAGATGCTGGATATTGCGCGTATCACGCAGGAGGTGCTGCAGTTGTTGCGGCTGCAGGCGGAGGCCAAGCATATCTATATCCAGAGCAAGATCGAGCGGCCGGTGTTCGTGTATGCGGACAGGGATATGATCAACCTGGTGTTGCGGAACCTGCTGTCGAATGCGATCAAGTTCACCCCGGAGGAGGGGCTGATCTTTGTGGAGGCGAGGGAGGAGCGGTCGCATATCGAGGTGCTGGTGCAGGACAATGGCATGGGCATCAGCCAGGAGGGGATCGACCGGCTGATGGGTGAGAGCTATTATTCGACCCGTGGGACCCTGGGTGAAGCCGGCACCGGGCTGGGGTTGATGCTTTGTAAAGAATTCCTTTCCCGCAACGGGGGGAGGATGAGAATAGAGAGTAAGCCGGGGAAGGGGAGTGTGTTTGCGTTTACCTTGCCCAAGGGGGGCAACCTGGGTTAGTCCAGGTTGCCGAGGGCGTATAGTATCCGTTGATAGGTTTCTTCGTCGCTGAGGGTCTGGGGCTTGAATTTTTCGCCGATGACCTGTTCGTACAGTTCGATATAGCGTTTGCTGATGGTCTCGATCCAGCTGTCGGACATTTCCGGGACGGTCTGTCCTTCTTTACCCATAAAATTATTGGCGATCAGCCATTCCCGAACGAACTCTTTGCTGAGCTGCTGTTGTTTTTGACCTTTCGCCTGGCGCTCTTCGAAGCCGTCCGCGTAGAAGTAGCGGGAGGAGTCGGGGGTATGGATCTCGTCCATGAGGTAGATGGTATCGCCTATCTTTCCGAACTCATATTTTGTATCGACCAGGATCAGCCCGTGTTTGGCGGCGAGCTCGCGTCCCCGTTGGAAGAGGGCGAGGGTATATTTTTCCAGCTGGGCGTAGTCGTCGGCGCCTGCGAGGCCGCGGCGGATGATCTCTTCGCGCGAGATGTCCTCGTCGTGTCCGACCTCGGCCTTTGTGGAGGGAGTGATGATGGGGCTGGGGAAGTAGTCGTTCTCCTTCATGCCTTCGGGCAGGGGGACGCCGCAGAGTTCGCGTTTCCCCGAATTATAGGTGCGCCAGGCGTGCCCGGTGAGGTTGCCTCTTACTACCATCTCTACCCGAAATGGGGTACATTTCCGGCCGATGGCGACGTTGGGAGCGGGGGTTTCCGCCAGCCAGTTGGGGCAGATGTCGCGGGTAGCCTTGAGCATATAGGCGGCTATCTGGTTCAGGACCTGTCCCTTGAAGGGGATCGGGCGCGGCAGTATGACGTCGAAGGCGGAGATACGGTCGGAGGCGATCATCACGAGCCAGCTGTCGTTGATGGTGTATACGTCCCTTACCTTACCACGGTAGAAATTCGTCTGATGGGGAAACTGGAGGGTCTTCATTTCGTAAAATTAAATTAAATTATGTGAACAAGATTACAATGTGTATTTTAGTAATGCCTGAGGGCCCGAAGGGTCTCGGCATGGTGAAGCTTATCAACGAAAACTTGCGCAATGAGAAAAAATTCAATCGGGGCAGCAGCGCCGCTGTTGCTCGTATTATGTTCTCTGTTTTCTTTGTCCGCCAGACCCCAATCCTCCGTAACAATTACCGGTAATGTCGTCAATTCGGTCAGCAATGATCGTGTTCCGGCCGTCAGCGTAACGATCAAGGGTTCGTCGGCGGGGACATTTACCGATGACAGGGGTAATTTCAGGCTTACGACGACCCAGCCGCTGCCGCTGGTGCTGGTCTTCTCTTCGATAGGGTTCGAGCTGCAGGAGCTGTCTGTCTCCAGCGCTGCGCAGCCTTTGCATATTGCTTTAAAGCCGGCGTCCACGCTGGGTACGGAGGTCGTTGTAGCGGCCAGCCGTGTACCTGAGCGGATCATGGAGTCTCCCGTTTCCGTCGAGCGGGTAGGAGTCGCTGCTATCCGGAGCTCGCCGGCGCCGGACTATTATGACGTCATCCGGCAGGTCAAGGGCGTGGATGTGACGTCTTCCAGTCTTACTTTCACTTCCATCACCACGCGGGGCTTTAACGGCAGCGGGAATGCGCGGTTCAACCAGTATGTGGATGGTATGGACAACCAGGCGCCGGGGTTGAATTTCTCGGTGGGCTCGATCGTCGGGCTTTCGTCCCTGGATGTAGACAATATGGAGCTGCTGCCCGGCGCTTCGTCCGCGTTGTATGGTTCGGGGGGGATGAACGGGACGTTGCTGATCACGAGCAAGGATCCCTTCAAGTACCAGGGGGTGAGCGCCGAGGTAAAGGTCGGTGGGATGCACCTGGGGTCGAAGGACAAGGATCCGGTGGGCGCCTCTGCCTATTATAATGCGGCTATCCGCTGGGGTCAGAAGGTGAGCGAGAAGTTTGCGTTCAAATTAGGGGTGCAGTATGTCAATGCAAAGGACTGGGCCGGTACGAACTACTCCAACTATACGGGTACGGGTACGGGCTCGAAGAATCACCCGATACCGGGGACGAGGCAGTCGGACCCCAACTACAACGGGGTGAATGTATACGGGGATGAGACTTCGTTGAATCTGAACAGTCCGATCACGCCTTTTCTGGCCGGTGCGGCGCAGGCGATCGCTATGCAGAATCCGGCGGCGGGGCCGGGGCTGGCGGCGCTGCTGGCGTCGGACGGCAAGGGCTCTTTCCTTGTGTCGCGGACGGGTTTTAGAGAGATAGACGTCATCGATCCCATCACGGAGATACTGAAGCTTTCGGGTGGGTTGTATTATAAGTTCAAGCCCAACCTGGAGCTGAGCCTGACGGGTAACTATGGAACGGGGAATACGGTTTATACGGGCAGTGACCGGTATTCGCTGAAGGACCTGAAGATCGGGCAGTACAAACTGGAATTGCGGTCGGACCGCTGGTTCCTGCGGGCGTATACGACGCAGGAGAATTCGGGGCAGGCCTTTAATGCGACGGTGACCTCGCAGCTGGTGAACGAGGCGATCAAGCCGAGCTATAATCCGGCGAACCCGGCGGCCAGCTGGTATCCGCAGTATGCGGGGGCTTATCTGCTGGCGCGGCTGCAGGGGGCAGACGTGGCCACGGCCAATGCTGCGGCACGCGGGGCTGCGGACAATGGGGCCCCGGCGCCGGGCACTTCTGCCTTTAAGACCATATTCGACCAGGTGCGGTCGCAGCCGATCCCGAAGGGAGGGCTTTTTGTAGACCGGACCAATCTTTACCAGGTGGAGGGCCAGTATAATCTCTCGGACTATTTCAAGGTCGTGGATGTCATCGTCGGCGGCAACTGGCGGCTGTATACGCTGAACTCGCAGGGAACCTTGTTCGCGGACAGTGCGGGCAGGATCAACACGAACGAGTATGGCGGCTATCTGCAGCTGTCAAAGAAGCTGTTCGACGACAGGCTCAAGCTGACGGCCTCCGGGCGGTATGATAAGAACGAGAATTTCAAGGGAAAGTTCACGCCGCGCGTTTCGGCCGTAGTGACGGTGGCGCCGGATAATTTTATCAGGGCTTCGTACCAGAACGCGTACCGGTTCCCCACGAACCAGAACCAGTGGATCAACCTGAATATCGGCAGCGGTATTTTGATCGGTGGTCTGCCGCAGCTGAGGCAGTACTATCATTTCGACACCAACCCGGTGATCAATGCGAATACCGGTCAGCTGCAGACCTTTGGAGAGTACAAGCCGGAAACGGTAAATTCCTATGAGCTGGGCTATAAGGGTCTTTACAACAAGAAGGTCCTGCTGGATGTGTATGGATACTATTCCCGGTACAACGACTTTATCGGTCGGGTGAGCGTGATCCAGTCGAAGTCGGGGAATCCTGCTACGATCAATCCGAACGACCCGAGCAGCTATCAGGGATTTTCGGTGAGCATGAACAGCTCGAACAAGGTGAGCACCTATGGTTTTGGGGCGAGCCTGGAATTTTTGCTG
>JAFDYE010000131.1 GCA_018267585.1 Bacteroidota bacterium | reverse complement strand
TATACTTTTCAGAATAGTTTCTATGTTTCACGTGAAACATATCAGAAAAAAATAAATGGTTATATAGGGCGTTCCACGTGGAACGCCTTTCCTTTAAAAATATGGTGCTACCTTTGCAACTATGTTTCCTAATTACGATGTAATAGTAGTCGGAGCAGGCCATGCTGGTTGTGAAGCCGCCGCGTCCGCTGCCAACCTTGGCTCCAGGGTTCTTCTTATAACGATGAACATGCAGACCATTGCCCAAATGAGTTGTAACCCCGCTATGGGCGGTATCGCCAAAGGACAGATTGTCCGGGAGATCGATGCCCTGGGTGGATATTCAGGGATCGTTACAGATAAAAGCATGATCCAGTTCCGCATGCTCAACCGTTCAAAAGGGCCGGCCATGTGGAGTCCAAGGGCTCAAAGCGATCGAATGCTCTTTGCCGCAACCTGGAGAGAAATGCTGGAGCAGACTCCCAATGTCGATTTTTACCAGGATATGGTAAACTCCCTTATCGTAAAAGATGGAAAAGTTGCCGGAGTAATTACCGGATTAGGGCACGAGATCCATTCAAGGGCGGTCGTCGTTACCAGCGGAACCTTTCTTAATGGGGTCATCCATATCGGGGAAAAACGATTTGGCGGCGGTAGGGTAGCGGAGAAGGCAGCGACCGGCATCACCGAACAGCTGGTTACACTGGGCTTTGAAAGTGATCGTCTCAAGACTGGTACACCGCCTCGTATCGATGGAAGAAGCCTCGACTATACAAAGATGGAGGAACAAAAAGGAGACGATGAGATCGTCGGCTTCTCCTACATGGATATACCAAAACCGAAAAAGCAACGCAGTTGCTGGATAACCTACACCAACCAGACTGTTCATGATATCCTGAAGACGGGTTTCGACAGAAGCCCCATGTACACGGGTCGAATCGAAGGAGTAGGGCCCCGGTATTGTCCGAGTATCGAAGACAAGATCAACCGGTTTGCCGAACGTGACCGGCATCAGCTCTTTATAGAACCGGAAGGCTGGAATACGATCGAGATATATGTCAATGGCTTCTCGACCTCCCTTCCGGAAGAAGTACAAAACCAGGCTCTGCGCCAGGTTCCAGGATTTGAGAACGTCCGAATATTCCGCCCGGGGTATGCCATAGAATATGACTATTTTCCGCCTACCCAGCTAAAGCACTCCCTGGAGACCAAGCCGCTCGAGAATCTGTTCTTCGCCGGACAGATCAACGGAACAACTGGCTATGAGGAGGCGGCCTGTCAGGGTCTGATGGCCGGGATCAATGCCCACCAAAAGATTAATCAGCTCGAACCACTGATACTCAAAAGAAGCGAAGCATATATTGGCGTTTTGATAGACGACCTTATCAGCAAGGGAACCGAAGAACCTTACCGGATGTTTACGTCACGGGCGGAGTTCCGCACGCTACTAAGACAGGATAACGCCGATCTCCGTCTCACAGAAATGAGCTATCTCCTCGGACTCGCTTCGCAGGAAAGAATGGAAAGAACCATCACGAAAAAACAAGGTGTAGAAGAGATCAAGGACCTGCTCAAAGATTTCTCGCTCGAGCCGGGCGAGTCTCTCGAATACCTGAGCTCAAAGAATTCCGCCGCCCTGCTGCAAAAACAAAAAGCGCAACAGGTCCTGCTACGTCCGGGCATCGATCTCATCTCAATGTCCAACGCAATTCCCCGTCTAAAAGATGCCATCGAAGGCTATACCCCCGAGATCCTCGAACAGGCGGAGATACAAGTGAAATACGATGTCTATATCGAAAAGGAAAAAGACCTCGTCAACAGGATGGCCCAACTCGAAGACCTGATCATCCCGGATAATTTTAACTATGACAGGATATCCTCCCTATCCAACGAAGCATTGCAGAAGTTTAAAAAAATTCAACCAAGGACGCTCGGACAGGCAAGCCGCATCAGCGGCGTCAACCCCAGCGATGTGCAAATCCTGATGGTCTTTATGGGAAGATAGAAAGAAAAAAAGCCCGATTTTGTTAAAGTCGGGCTTTAATATATTGATAATCAAATTGTTACGTTTATAAACCGTACCTGGCGCTGATCTCCAGCATCCTTTCGATCGGCTTTCGCGCAGCAACCATCAACTGTTCATCCATCAGCAACTCGGGCTGTTCGTACTTCATACACAGGTATAGCTTCTCAAGCGTATTTAGCTTCATATGCGGGCAGTCGTTGCACGCACAGTTGTTGGTCGGGGGAGCGGGAATAAAGGTCTTCTGCGGGGACGCCAGCTCCATCTGGTGAAGGATACCAGCTTCAGTGGCAACAATATATTCTTTCGCGTCATCCTTCTTTGAATAATTCAGCAGGGCCGTCGTCGAACCGATAAAATCCGCCAGCCTCAATACCGGCTCCTCACACTCAGGATGCGCTATCAACTTCGCCTCCGGATGCCGGATCTTCAGCTTGGTGATCTTCTCCAGACTGAAGATCTCATGCACCATGCAAGCCCCATCCCACAACAACATATCCCTTCCCGTCTTCTTTATCAGGTACGCGCCCAGGTTCCTGTCCGGAGCGAAAATGATCTTCTGCTCCTTCGGAATACTTTCCACGATCTTCTGCGCGTTTGAAGAAGTACAGATGATATCGCTCAGCGCCTTAACCTCCGCAGAGCAGTTGATATAGGAAATGACAATATGGTCCGGGTGCTTTTCTCTGAATGCTTTGAACAGATAACCCGGCGCGGAATCCGCCAGCGAACAGCCGGCCTTAAGATCAGGCAGAACCACCTTTTTGTCCGGGTTAAGGATCTTGGCCGTCTCCGCCATAAAATGGACTCCCGCAAAAACGATCAGGTCAGCAGTCGTCTTTTCCGCCTGCTGCGCCAGACCAAGACTATCACCCAGATAATCCGCGACGTCCTGTATGTCCGAATTCTGGTAATAGTGCGCCAGGATGATCGCGTTCTTTTCCTTCT
>JAFDYE010000130.1 GCA_018267585.1 Bacteroidota bacterium | reverse complement strand
GGCGGGATGGGACGGTGCGGTATCTGCCTGCGGTGCCGGATGAAGAATGGATTGGCGGGGTTGTGGAAGCGCTGCGTGGGGGCAGGGCCTTTATTGCGGGAAGAAAGGAAGAGCTGGCGGAGGCCGTGGAAATGATATTGTCGAGGGTTACGGTGGGAGAACTTGTTATTGAAGGAGGGGCTACGGCGTATGCGATATTGGAGCGATTGGGTATCGAGCGGCTTGTGCCTGAGCGGGAGCTGGCGCCGGGGGTAGTGCGGATGCGTGCGGCGGGCGGGGCAGGGGCGCGTGGGTCGGGATATTGTGTGACCGTCAAGCCGGGGAGCTATCCGTGGCCGGACGGCTTAACTTATTAATTGAACGAATTGACCATATGAAACAGTCGTTACATCTTCCGGACGTTATTATCATCGCCGTTTTTTTGGCGGTGACCCTGTATCTTGGTTTGCGTTATGCCCGGAAGGGGCAGTCTACGCAGTCTTATTTTCTGGCCAAGGGTAAAGTGCCGGCCTGGGCGATCGGGATGTCATTGCTGTCGAGCATGATCAGCAGCGTGACCTTTCTTGCGTATCCCGGGGAGGGGTATTCATCCAACTGGATATTGCTGGTGCAGGGGTTGATGGTGCCGGTGGTGTTGCTGGGGATCATCTGGTTTGTGGTGCCATTGTACAGGAAGATCATCGGGCTTAGCACGTATGAGTATTTTGAGCGCCGGTTTGGCACGTTCGCGCGATATTATTCTTCGCTCGCCTTTGTTCTCCGGCAGTTCTCGGCGATGGGAACGATCTTTTTTCTGCTGGCGCTGGCGTTGAGCAATATGATCGGCTGTAATACGACGCTGATGATCGTCGCCATTGGCGCCGTGATCATCTTTATCAATTTGATGGGGGGGATGGAGGCCGTTATCTGGCTGGATGTCTTTCAGGGTTTTTTGCTTTTTGCGAGCGGGATCACGTGTTTGTGTATCCTGCTGTTTACGGCGGCGGATAGTCCGGCCGAGGTGTGGCGTATTGCTGCGGCGAATCACCGCACGGGGTTTGGTCCCTATGACTGGAATTTTACGCAGCTGACCTTTATCGTGATGGCAATCAATGGCGTGTTCTATGCCATTCAAAAATACGGCACCGATCAGACCGTGGTACAGCGGTATCTGACGGCCAGGACGGACAAGGCGGCTATCCGGGCCTCGCTGATGGGCGTTTTGCTGACGGTGCCGGTCTGGACATTATTCATGTTCATCGGGACCGGTCTTTTCGTCTATTATAAGCTTCATCCCTTACCCGCGGGAATGCGGGCCGATGCCGTATTCCCTTATTTTATCATGACGCGGCTGCCGACGGGGCTGGTGGGTTTTATTCTTTCTGCCATGACCTCGGCTGCGATCTGCAGCATGAGCGCCGATCTTAACTCGCTGGGTGCGGTAGGGGTAGAAGATTATTATAAGAAGTTGCGTCGTGGCCGGCCGGACAGGGAGTACCTGGTGGCGGGGAAGCTGATCGTTGTGGGGTCGGGCGTTATCAGCATTCTTATTGCCATGTTGTATGTGCATGCCGGTACGGACGGGGTGCTGGGGGTGGTGTTTACGCTGTATGCTGTTTTTTCGGGTGGCATCTCGGGTATTTTTTTGCTGGGGCTGTTGAGCTCGAGGGCGAACCGGCAGGGGATGAATATTGCGATCGTGGCCTGTATCCTTTTTACCGCCGTTGCGTTCCTGACGTCGACGAAGGTGGGGGTGGGGGAGCACAAGGGCTTGTTACTGGATTTGGGGAAGTGGAATTTTACGCAGCATAAGCTGATGCTGGGGGTATACAGTCACCTGGTGGTGATCGTGGTGGGGTATGTGGCTTCCTTGTTCTTTCCGAGGCCGGAGATCGATCAGCGCCTGCTTTTCAGTGGGTGGAGGAAGGCCCGGAAGGCGGAGCTGAGGGTAGTGGCAACGGTGCTGGTATTTGTGATGTGTGGGATCAGGGGGTTTGCGCAGCAGCCGGAGAAGGTGAGGTTTACGTATGAAGAGGGGAAGGCGATGCTGGATAGTATTGCTTCGCGCTATCACAATAAAAAGGAATGGGAGGCGCGGAAGGGTGAGTTGAGGAGTTGTGTTCTGTCGAGGCTGGGGCTGTCGCCTATGCCTGCGCGGCCGCGGTCGAAGCCGATCGTGACGCCGTGGCGGAGGTTTGACGGATATGAGGTCTCGAATGTGGCGATCGAGATCCTGAAGGGGGTGTATGTGAACGGGTCGTTGTACAGGCCGGTGGGTTTTCGGGGCAGGGTGCCGGTGGTCCTGTGTCCGGATGGGCATTGGGAGCGGCAGCGGTATCGGGCGGACTGCCAGATACGTTGTGCGGGGCTGGCGAGGATGGGGGCGATGGCGTTCAGCTATGATCTGTTCGCATGGGGGGAGAGTCTGCTGCAATTCAAGACGGATGATCACCGGACGGGGCTGGCGATGTCGTTGCAGCTGCTGGCGGGGATGCGGATACTGGATTATTTGCTGGGGCTGCCTGATGCGGACAGGAATCGGGTGGCCATTACCGGTGGCTCGGGGGGTGGTACCCAGACGGTATTTATGACTGCGCTGGACGACCGTATCCGGGTGAGCGTGCCGGTGGTGAATTTGTCGGCCTATTTTTATGGCGGTTGTCCCTGTGAGAGCGGGGTGCCGGTACAGGCCTGTGCCGGCGGGACGAATAATGTAGAGCTGGCGGCGATGGCGGCGCCGAGGCCGCAGCTGGTGATCACGGACGGGCATGACTGGACGGATCATATGCCGGAGCACGATCTTCCTTATTTACAGCATATGTATGGATATTATGGCGCCGCTTCGAATGTGGAGAATGTGCATCTGCCGGATGACAAGCATGACTATGGGGTGACGAAGCGGGTGCCGATGTACCGGTATATGGTCCGGTATCTGGGTCTGGATTCGTCGAAGCTGTTTGGTCCGGGAGGGGTGGATGAGTCGCGTTGCGTGGTGGAGCCGGATTCTGCGCTATATGTTTTTGGGGCGCATGGGGAGCGGCTGCCGGCAGACGCTATTATCGGGTTTGCGGGGTTGGAGAAGGAGTGGGCGGGTCTGCACGGGAGGGGTGAGGGATATAAGGTGGCTGTGGTGGACCTGATGCTGATCAAGCGGCAGAAATTGGGCGCGTTGCCGCTGGCCCGGGCGGTGGGGGCGGATGGGCTGGAGCTGGATATGGGTGGATTGGGGAACCGGGAGACGTTCGAGAATGCTTTGGTTTCGGACTCGGTGCGTGAACGATTTTTAGATACGGCCAGGCGGCTGGGGCTGGAGTTCTGTTCGCTGGCTATGACGGGTTTTTATTCGCAGAATTTTGCCGTGCGGCCAACGTGGCGGCGCAATGTGGGGGATTGTATAGCGACGATGAAGGCGATGCATGTGAAGGTCGGGTTCCTGCCGTTGGGGGTGAATGCCGATCCGGGCAAGCATCCGGAGCTGCGGGACAGCGTAGTGGCGCGGCTGAAGGTGGCGGGCAGGATGGCGGTCGATGCGGGGGTGGTGATAGGGATAGAGACGACGCTGCCGGCTGCGGACGAGGTGAAGCTGCTGGACGAGATCGGTTCGCCGGGGGTAAAGAGCTATTTCAATTTTTCCAATGCGGTGGAGGGCCATCGGGATATTTCCGAAGAGCTGCGGACGCTGGGCAGGGAGAGGATCTGCCAGATACACTGTACGGATACGGATGGGGTGTGGCTGCAGAACGATACGGCGATCGATATGCGGAAGGTGAGAGCTACGCTGGATTCGATGGGGTGGAGCGGATGGCTGGTGGTGGAGAGGAGCAGGGATGCAAAGGATGTGCACAATGTAAAGAAGAATTTTGGGGCGAATGCCCGGTATGTTAAAATGATATTTCAATGAGAATTGGATTGATCCTGGCTTTTTTGTTGGGTGTTTTGCGGGTGAGCGCCGCTGATATATGGGTCGACGTCCGCGGAGATGATCGTGCGGAAGGGACGCGGGAGGCGCCGATGGCCAGTGTAGGAGCGGCATTGCGGAAGGCGAGGGAGATGAGACGGTTAGGGAGTGGTCATGTGACGATATGGGTGAAGGGTGGCGGGTATGTTTTGACTGAGCCATTGTTTGTAAGGCCGGAAGATTCGGGTGTAACGATAGCGGGGGTGGGGGATGTTGTTGTTAGCGGGGGGGTGGCCGTTAGTGGATGGAAGAAAGGCCGCAACGGGGTCTGGGAGGCGGATGCGCCGGTTGTCGGGGGCCGGGTGCTGGGGTTCCGGCAGTTGTGGGTGAACGGGGTGAAGGCGGTGAGAGCGAGGGAGGAGGGCATGCCGAGGATATTGGGGGTGGATAGGAAGGAGCAGGTGATATGGGTGCCTGCGGGGAAGGTGATGCCATCGAGGGTCGATCAGCTGGAGATGGTGATCCACCAGATGTGGGCGATCGCGGTGTTGCGGGTGAAGCGGATCGAGAAAGCGGGAGATCGGTGGGGGCTGCATTTTTGGGAGCCGGAGGGGCATCTCGAGTTCGAGCATCCCTGGCCGGCGCCTGTTATGGACAGCGCGCATCAACAAAATGGAAATTCGGCTTATTATCTGACCAATGCGCTGGAATTCCTGGATCAGCCGGGGGAATGGTATGAGGATGTTTTGAAGGGGAAGGTTTATTACATGCCCAGGGCGGGGGAGGATCTTCGCAATGCCGCTGTGGTGGCGCCGTCGCTGGCGACGCTGTTGCAGGTGCAGGGGACCGTGGATCGCCCGGTGGTGGATGTTTGTTTTAAGGGGATCGGGTTTTCTTATTCGACCTGGATGCGGCCTTCGGAGCAGGGGCATGTGCCTTTGCAGGCGGGGATGTATCTGCTGGATGCCTATAAATTGAAGATACCGGGGACGCCGGATAAGAAGAGGTTGGAGAACCAGGCCTGGATCGGCAGGCCGCCGGGTGCGGTCGAGGTGAGTTATGCTTCGGGTGTGCGGTTTGAGGGCTGCACGTTCTCGCATCTGGCTTCGACGGGGCTTGACCTTGTGCGGGGAACCTCTTCGGATAGCGTTAGTCGCTGTGTGTTCAGGGATATTGGCGGGACGGGAATTCAGATGGGGGTCTATTCTGATCCGGCTTTTGAGACGCATCTGCCGTATGCGCCGGCTGATGGCAGGGAAGTATGTCATGATGTGTATATCGGCAATAACCTGGTGACGGATGTGACGAATGAGGACTGGGGCTGTGTGGGTATCAGCGCGGGGTATGTCCATGACGTAAGTATCGAGCACAACGAGGTCAATGAGGTATCGTATTCGGGTATCTGTGTGGGCTGGGGATGGACGAGGACGGTCAACTGCATGAAGAATAACAAGATCATCGGGAACTATGTGCATCACTATGCGAAGCATATGTATGATGTGGGTGGGATATACACGCTGTCGGCCCAGCCGGGGACGCTGATCGCGGAGAACTGTATCGACTCGATCTATCATCCGGAGTATGCGCATGACCCGAAGCACTGGTTCTATTTTTATTTTGACGAGGGTTCTTCCTATATCACCATCCGGGACAACTGGTGTCCGGGGGAGAAGTTCATGCGCAATTCGAACGGGCCGGGCAATACGTGGGAGAACAACGGGCCGATGGTAAGCGATCGTATAAAAAAATCAGCTGGAATACAAAAGCTATAAACTATGTTAAGACTCGGGATACTTGGGCTGGGTGAAGGCAGGAGCACGATGTCTGCTGCGCTCAACAGTCCGAAATGGGAATTAAAGAAGATCTGTGACCTGAATGAGGAATTGTGCCGTCATCGGGCGGAGGAGTTCAATTTTCCCGACTATACCCTGAAGTACGAGGATCTGCTGGATGACCCCGGGATCGACGTCATCGGGATCTATACGCCGGACAAATGGCATGCGACGCATGTGAAGATGGCGTTGTCGCATGGGAAACATGTGGTTTGTACGAAGCCTTTTATCGATGATCTGGGAGAGGCTCGTGACATCTTGCGGCTCAGCGAGTCTACCGGGAAGCGGGTATTTGTGGGGCAGAGCTCGCGGTTCTTCGAACCGATGAAGCGGCAGCGGAAGGACTATGAGGCGGGGCTGATCGGCGAGCTGATCACGATCGAAGCTTACTATCATGCGGATCACCGGTGGTTCCTGGAAAAGGGCTGGTCGCTGGAGAATGCTTTTAAGTGGCTGTATGGCGGGCTGAGTCATCCGGTGGATTTTATAAGGTGGTATTTGCCGGATATTTCCGAGGTGATGGGGTATGGGATGCTTAGTTCCAATGGAAAGAAGGGAGGATTGCATCATGAGGATACGATGCATTTTATTTTTAAGGCTGCCGACGGCCGCGTTGCCCGTGTGAGCGGGGCGTATACCGGTCCTGTCCAGCCGGTGGTGCGCGACAGCGAGATGAGCTGTATCCTGCGGGGCACCGAGGGTTGCAGCCAGGCGGACTATATGGACCTGCGTTATGCGGTGACGACGAAGACCGGGGAGGAGCAGTTGATCACCTGGGAGCATATGCTGAAGCACTATTTCCGGTTTGAAGGCAAGAGTCATCATGCGGGGGAATACCAGAACTACCTTGAATATTTTCATGACTGTATCGTGGAGGGTGTTCCGGCCTATCCGGATGCGCGGGAAGGTATCGGGACGATCTGTCTGTTGAAGGCGATGGAGGAGTCGCTGGCGACGGGGTCGCCTGTGAAGGTAGAAAGTATAAAAGCTGTGTATGGTTTATAATTTTTTAAAGCCGGTGGACTTTGTCATTGTTGTGGTATATCTGCTGGCGTTGCTGGCGATCGGGTACTGGGTGAGCTTTGTCAGGAAGAAGAAGGAGGGCGAGAATTTGTTTTTGGCGGAGCGGTCGTTGGGCTGGGCCAGCATCGGACTGAATATGTGGGGGACGAATGTGGGGCCCTCGATGCTGATCGCGTCGGCGAGCATCGGGTATTCGACCGGCATTGTGGCCGGGAATTTTGCGTGGTATGCTTTCGTTTTCATTCTGTTGCTGGCGGTGGTGTTTGCGCCGCGGTATCTGGGTGCGCGGGTGTCGACCTTGCCGGAGTATATGGGGCATCGATTTGGGGAGTCGACGAGGAGTCTGCTGGCCTGGTATACGCTGATAACGATATTGATCTCCTGGCTGTCGCTGGGGTTGTTTGCGGGTGGCGTGCTGGTGCGTCAGCTGCTGGGGCTGCCGATGTGGTTGTCGGTGATCGGGATGGTGGTGCTGGCGACTTTTTTCACGGCGGCGGGGGGACTGAAGGCGATAGCCTATACCAATGTCTTTCAGATGCTGTTGCTGATCGGGGTTTCTGCGTGGCTGGTTTTTCTGGGGATCTCGAAGATCGGCGGCGTTCGGGCGTTGTATGCGGCGACGCCGGCTCATTATTGGAATTTGTTGTTGCCTGCGGGTGATAAGGGTTATCCCTGGCCGGCCATATTGCTGGGGTACCCGGTGATGGGGGTTTGGTTCTGGTGTACGGAGCAGTCGATGGTGCAGTCGGTGCTGGGGGCGAAGAGTCTCGAGCAGGGGCAGCTGGGGGCCAATTTTATCGGCTGGTTGAAGATACTGGACGTACCACTGTTCATTATTCCCGGGGTGATCTGTTTTATACTCTATCCGCATCTTTCGAATCCGGATGAGGCTTATCTGACGTTGGTGACGCGGCTGTTCCCGCCGGGAATGCGGGGGCTGATCATTGTGGTGCTGATCGCGGCGCTGGTAGGGAATATCGGGTCTTCTTTGAACTCTGTAAGTACTGTTTTTACGATGGATATCTATTTAAAGCGGTTTGCGCCTTCGGCGGGAAGCCGGGAGGTGATCCGGACCGGGCGTTATGTTACGGTAGCCGGGGCGGTGGTTTCGGTGCTGATGGCGCTGGCGATCGACAATATCAAGGGGTTGAATCTGTTCGATGTCTTTCAGTCGGTGTTGGGTTTTCTGGCTCCGCCGATGTCGGTGGCTTTTTTGTTGGGGGTGTTGTGGAAGGGGACGACGGCGAGGGCGATCAATGGGGTGCTGACGGTGGGGACGGCTTTTAGTGTGGGGGTGGGGGTGTTTTATTTGTGGGTTTGGCCCGCGTCGGTATTTCCGTGGCCGCATTTTTTGTTGTTGTCGTTCTATATTTTTTGTGTGATCATGATAGGGGGAATGATTTATTCTTTGGTGGATAAGAAAAAGGTAAGCGGTGATGTGGCGTCGGTCGCTTCGCGACCGACGAAGAAGGTGAAGGTGTTATGGGGAGTTTTGACGGGGGTGATGATCGTTCTTTATATTCTTTTTAACGGGCATGCGGCGAAGGCTCAGGATGGGTGGATGACCTATCCGGGGGATTTTGCCGTTTGGATGGGGAATAAGATGCAGAACCGGAGGACGGAGAGGGGGACATTCTTTCCGCCGTTCTGGCGGTTGGATAATCATTATGTATTGGTTGATTTCCGGAAAGAGGTGGAGTGCTTGTCGGATGGTGACGTGGAGGTGCTGACGGAAGGGCGGTACAACTGTAAGGTGGATGGGAAGATGGTGAGCGGGGCTCCGCGCTGGCTGCATCTGGCGAAGGGGAAGCACGTATTGGAACTAAAAGTTTATAACCAGGAATCGCCGCCTGCGTTGAGCATGAGGTCCCGGTCGTTTGCGGCGGATAGCGGCTGGATGGTGACCTTTGAGGATAAGGAGTGGATAGATGCTTCGGGGAAGGCTTCGGACAAGTCGGGGACGGTCTGGCTGCCGGCGGAGGTGTCGCGGTTTGGGGTGCCCCCGTCGCAGTGGAGGCTGGCTGTCGTGTCGCGGCCGGCGGTGCGTGTTGACAGGGGGCAGCGTTCGCTGCTGGTGGATTTTGGCAAGGAGTCGTTCGGGTATGTCAGGTTGCATGGTGTGAAGGGGAAAGGGAAGGTTTCCCTGTATTATGGGGAGTCGAAGGAGGAAGCGTTGTCGGTGGACAGCTGTGAGGTGCTGGACCGCCTCGAGGTGTCAGGTGACACGGTATTGACGGGGTCGCGGGCATTCCGGTATGTGAATATCCGGTGGGAGGAGGGGATGCAGGTGGATTCGGCCTCTATGCTGTTCGAGTATCTGCCGGTTGCGCAGCGGGGCAGCTGGCGGTGTTCGGATCAGGAGATCAATAAGATATATGATGTAGCAGCGTACACGCTGCACCTGAATACGAGGGAATTTTTTATCGATGGTATCAAGCGGGACCGGTGGATATGGTCGGGGGATGCTTATCAGAGCTATCTCATGAACTACTATCTGTTCTTCGATTCGGCGTCGGTGACGCGGACCTTGTGGGCTTTGAGGGGTAAGGATCCGGTGACCAGCCATATCAATACCATCATGGACTATAGTTTTTACTGGTTCCTCGGCATCTACGATTATTATCAGTATACGGGGGATGCGTCCTTTGTCCGGCTTTGTTATCCGAGGATGGTGAGCCTGATGAACTTTATCGAGGGCAGGAAGAACAGCAACGGGTGGCTGGAGGGGCTGCCGGGGGACTGGTTGTTCATCGACTGGGCGGATGGTTTGTCGAAGAAGGGTGAGGTGAGCTTTGAGCAGCTGCTCTATGTGAGGAGTCTGGAGACGATGGCGTTGTGTGCGGGGCTGGCGGAGGATGGTGCGGCGGCGCGGCGGTATGGGGAGGAGGCTGCGGGGTTGAAGAAGAAATTGTTTGCAGATTTTTGGGATGAGGGGAGGATGGCTTTCAGGCATTCGAGCCTGGGGGGTATCACGCGGTATTCGAATATGTTCGGGATATTCTTTGGTTATTTCGACGCGCGGCAACAGGACGCGGTCAAGCGCGGCGTATTGCTGAACGACAGTATTCAGAAAATAACGACTCCGTATATGCGGTTTTATGAACTGGAGGCGCTGTGCGCTACGGGGGATCAGGGGCGGGTGCTGAAAGAGATGAAGGATTACTGGGGAGGGATGCTTTCGCTGGGGGCGACCTCTTTCTGGGAGCAATATGATCCGTCGGTGAAGGGGGTGCAGCGTTATGCCATGTATGGCCGGCCGTTCGGGAAGAGTCTTTGTCATGCCTGGGGAGCGAGCCCGATCTATCTGCTGGGCAAGTATTACCTGGGTGTGCGGCCATTGGAGCCGGGCTATCGGCGGTATGAGGTGAAGCCGGTATTGGGGGGGCTGCAGTGGATGGAGGGGGATGTGCCGACGCCGCATGGAAATGTAAGGGTATATTGCAGCAGGAAGGAGATAAGGGTGAGTGCGGTGAGCGGGAAGGGGGTGCTGCGGTTCAGGAGTAAGTCGCGGCCTGTGTGTGGAGAAGGGGTCGTGCGTGAGGTTAGTAAGGGTAGTTATGAAGTGGAAATGGAGGGAGGGAAACTGTATACAGTGAAATATGTTGCTACGGAATAAAATATTGATCTTTCTGTTGTTGGTGAATGGCGTAGTCGCCGGGCAGCCTTTTGACAGTGCGAGCTTTGCGCATCCGCCGGAGGTGGCCCGGCCCTGGGTGTTCTGGTACTGGATGCAGGCGGCTGTTTCCAAAGAGGGGATACGGGCGGACCTGCAGGCCATGAAGGAGGTGGGTATCGGAGGGGCGTATCTGATGCCGATCAATGGCGCGGCGAATCCGCCGGTCTATGAGCCGGTGGCGCAGCAGCTGAGTCCTTTGTGGTGGGACATGGTGAAGTACGCCATGAAGGAGGCGGATAGTCTTGGCGTGAAGCTGGCGATGCATGCCTGTGATGGTTTTGCGGTGGCTGGCGGGCCCTGGATCACGCCGGAGAAGTCGATGCAGAAGGTGGTGTGGAGCCGTGCCGGTTTTGATGGGGGGAAGGTCTTGGATGTGCGGCTGGCGCAGCCGGAGACGGTTGCGGGGTATTATAAGGATATTGCGGTTCTCGCGATGCCGACGCCTTTATCGTGGGAGGAGTCGACTCTTACCGTGGTGCCCAGAGTTACTACGTCGACCGGCGAGGATGCGCAGTTCCTGGTACAGCGGGGGAGTAAGGAGACGTTCAAGAATGACGGGGGTTGTTGGATACAGTATGATTTTCACCGTCCTTTTACGTGCCGGACGATCGTCGTGCATAGCGTCAATAATTATCAGTCGCAGCGGTTGGGGGTTGATGTGAGTGATGATGGTATCGGCTGGCGGCGTGTTTATGCGCTCGAGCCGCCGAGGCATGGGTGGGAGGATGGAGATGCTGATGTAACGCATACGATGCCGGCGGTTACCGCGCGGTATTTTCGTTTTGTTTATGATAAGTCGGGTTCTGAGCCGGGGGCGGAGGACCTGGACGCCGCGAAGTGGAAGCCGTCGTTGAAGGTGGGTGGGATCTATATGTCGGCGATGCCGGCTGTTTACCAGTATGAGGGCAAGAATGGGGAGATATGGAGGGTGAGCCGGCCATCTTCCCGCGGGGAATTGCCGGACTCGTTGTGTGTCGACCCGCGATCTATTGTAGATGTAAGCGGAATGGCGGACAGCACAGGGCATCTGGTATGGCGTGCGCCGGCGGGGCACTGGACTATTTTGCGGGTGGGGCATACGTCGACGGGGCATACCAATGCGACGGGCGGAGGCGGGAAGGGGCTCGAGTGTGATAAATTTGACGCTGCGACGGTAGCGCTGCAGTTCGACCGGTGGTTTGGAGAGGCTGTGCGGCAGGTGGGGCCTGAGCTGGCGAAGAAGGTGCTAACGATATTTCATGTGGACAGCTGGGAGTGCGGGAGTCAGAACTGGTCGCCGGTGTTCAGGTCGGAGTTCAGGCGCCGGAGGGGGTACGATCTTCTGCGCTGGTTGCCGGTGATGGCGGGGGTGCCTTTGGCGTCGGCGGACAGCTGTGAAAGGTTTCTGCACGATGTCCGGCAGACCATTGCCGAACTGGTACACGATAATTTTTATAAGACCATGGCGCGGCTGGCGCATGCGAAGGGTTGTGCGTTCAGTGCGGAGAGCGTGGCGCCGACGATGACGAGCGATGGGATACTTCACTACAGCGAGGCGGATATTCCGATGGGGGAGTTCTGGTTGCGTAGTCCTACGCATGACAAGCCGAACGATATGCTGGATGCCGTCGCCGGCGCTCACGTCTATGGCAAGCCGATCGTTCAGGCCGAAGCCTTTACCGAGCTGCGTCTTCAGTGGGATGAATATCCCGGGATGCTGAAGGCTTTGGAGGACCGGAACTTTGCGCTTGGTATCAATCGGATGGTCTTTCATGTTTTTACGCATAACCCCTGGATGGACCGAAAGCCGGGGATGACGCTGGGCGGGGTGGGGAATTTTTTCCAGCGGGATCAGACCTGGTGGAGGCAGGGGAAGGCGTGGATCGACTATACCCGGCGTTGTCAGTGGCTGTTGCAGCAGGGGCGGCCTGTCGCGGATGTAGCGGTGTATATGGGGGAGGATATTCCGCGGCGGGCGGTATTGCCTGAGCGGCTGGCAGGGGTGTTGCCGGGTCTGGTGGGTTCTTCGCGGGTGGAGGCCGAGAGGGTCCGGCTGATGAATTCGGGAGTGCCGACTACGAAGGCGCCTAATGGGGTAGTACATTCTGCGAATATGGCAGATCCGGTGGAGTGGGTCGATCCGTTGCGGGGATATGCTTACGATTCTTACAATCCGGATGTGCTGGTGCGGCTCGCGCGTGTGAAGGATGGCAGGGTTGTTTTGCCTGGCGGGGCGAGCTATGGGTTGCTGGTATTGCCGGGGGCGCTGCCTATGATGCCGGATGCGGGGGGGATGAGTGCCGCTTCCGCTGTGCGGTTGTTGGAGCTGGTGAAGGAAGGGGCGAAGGTATTGATCGATACGACGGGGGTTGGCAGGTATCATAGTGTGGGACTGAAGGGAGATGACAAGGTGGTGCAGAAGGCATTTAGTGAGCTATTGAAAAGGGCGCTGATCGGGCCTTATCGGGATTCGACGCTTGACCGGATAGGTATTCCGAGGGACTTTGAAGGAGGGGGACCGGGAATAGCGTATACGCATAGGACCGGTGAAGGTTTTGATATTTATTTTATTTCGAATCAGACGGGAAGGCCGTGCAGCTTTACGGCGTCGGTGCGGGTGACGGGTCGTCGGCCGGAGGTGTGGGATCCGGTGACGGGAGAGGTGAGTGATGTTCGGGGTTGGAAGGTTATTAAGGGGCGCACGGAGGTGGAGGTGGCGCTGGGAGCGTCGGGGTCGGAGTTTTTGGTCTTTCGGCGGGCTGGTGTGCCGGAGGTAGCCGGGAAGCAGGCGGTGGCGGATAAAGTGGAAAAACTGATGGGTCCGTGGCTGGTGGAGTTTGGTGCTGAGGCGACGATCCACAGCGATTCTTTGTTTGACTGGAGCCGGTCAGCGGATGAGGCGGTGCGCTATTATTCGGGGATGGCGGCCTATACTACTTCGTTCGTGGCGGGGCAGCGTTTGCGGCGGGCTTTCATCGATCTTGGGATGGTGGACAATATCGCCACTGTGTTTGTCAATGGAGTTGAATGCGGGACGGTGTGGACGGGTAATAAGGTGGATATTACGAAAGCGGTGCATTCCGGCGTCAATCAGCTGAAAGTGGTGGTGACCAATACGTGGGCGAACAGGTTGACGGGAGACCAGCGGCTGCCGGAGGCGCAGCGTCGCACGTGGACGACGTCGCCGTGGAAGGGGGATGGCAGTCTGTTGCCGGCGGGTTTGTTGGGGCCGGTGTACATAAGATATTAATTTGATGATATGAAGAAGTGGATTATTGCTATTGTGTTCCTGGGGGCGGGTGTTTGTGGCCGGGCGCAGCGTCATGCAGTGCTGGCTCGTGTCGATATGGGGGCGGTCAGGTGGACGAAGGGTTTCTGGGCGGAGCGATTTGAGGTCTGCCGGGATTCGATGCTACCCAATCTCTGGACGATCTATACCGATGCGAAGGTGAGCCATGCGTTTGAGAATTTCCGGATCGCGGCGGGGCTGGATACGGGTTCGCATTCGGGTCCGCCTTTTCATGACGGGGACTTTTACAAGCTGCTGGAGGGGATGGCGGCGACCTATGCCGTTACGAAGGACCGGCGGCTGGACAGTATGATGGATATGGCGATCGCCGTCATTGTAAAATGTCAGCGGTCTGACGGGTATATACATACGCCGACGATCATCGAAGAACGGAAGCATCCGGGCCGGAGTACGGCTTTTGAGGACCGGCTCAATTTCGAGACCTATAATATGGGTCATCTGATGACGGCGGCCTGTGTACATTATAAGGCGACGGGGAAGAGGACTTTGCTGGATGCGGCTATAAAGGCGGCGAACTACCTGGAGGCGTTTTACCGGCGCAGCTCGCCTGAGCTGGCGCGCAATGCGATCTGTCCATCTCATTATATGGGTCTTGTCGATCTGTACCGGACGACGGGAGATGCCGGGTATCTTTCGCTGGCTAAAAATCTGATCGGTATCCGAGGTCTGGTCAGCAATGGGACGGACGATAACCAGGACCGTATCCCGTTCCATGACCAGTATACCGCCATGGGGCATGCGGTGAGGGCCAATTATCTCTATGCGGGTGTGGCTGATGTCGTGGCTGAGGCCGGAGATGATTCGCTGCGGCGCAATCTGGACTCGATCTGGAAGGACGTGACGGAGCGCAAGCTGTATATCACGGGTGGTTGCGGGGCATTGTATGACGGGGTCTCGCCCGATGCGGTATCGTATAGCCCTCCCGATATACAGGAAGTGCACCAGGCGTATGGCCGGGCTTATCAGCTGCCCAATGAGACGGCGCACAATGAGACCTGTGCGAATATCGGCAATGTGTTGTGGAACTGGCGGATGCTAGTGCTTACGGGGCAGGCGAAGTATGCGGACGTGATGGAAGAAGCCTTGTATAATTCTGTTCTTTCGGGTGTTGATCTGAATGGGGGGCGCTGGTTCTATACGAATCCGCTACGGGTGGCGCAGGCTTTCCCTTATGCGCTGCGCTGGTCGGGGGGAAGGGTGCCTTATATCAAGCTATCTAACTGTTGTCCGCCTAATCTGGCGCGGACTATCGCGGAGGTCAGCGGGTATGCCTATAGCGTGAATGGGGAGGGTGTCTGGGTCAATCTCTATGGCGGTAATAAGCTGGAGACTGCTAAAGCAGGGATCGAACAGGTGACGGACTATCCGTGGAGCGGTAGGGTGAAGTTAGTTGTGAAGAGGCTAGAGGGAGCGTTGTTCCTGCGGATACCGGGGTGGTGTCATGGGGCGGTGGTGACGGTGAATGGAAAGTTATTTGCTGCGGGTCTGGAAGGAGGAAAATATGTCGAAGTCCGGCGTGGGTGGAAGGCAGGGGATGTGGTCGAGGTCGATATGCCCATGGCTGCTGTTTTGGTGGAAGCCAACCCGCTGGTGGAAGAGGATCGCGGGCAGGTGGCGGTGAGGCGGGGGCCGATCGTGTATTGTCTGGAGTCAGCGGATATGCCGGCCGGGGCTTCGGTCTTTCGTGTGGCCGTTCCGGTTGGGGCGGATCTTGTGCCGGTGGAGATGAGGATGGGTAATTCGCGGATGATGGGGTTGGAGGGAAATCTGCGATTGTTGCCGGCTGCGGGCGAGGGGTTGTACCGCGAGGTTCCGAAGGAGCCCGGGAAGATGGTGAGGGTGCGGCTGGTGCCGTATTATGCGTGGGATAACCGGGGGCAGGGGGATATGACGGTGTGGATGAATGTGAGTCGTTAAAATATTAAGAATAGGCCCGATATATCAATTTTTTTGCTAAAAATTCATTTTTCCTAAGTCATTTCAATCTTCTAAATTAGAGGAAATGATAAAGTTTAGTTGTAACTAAACAGGGATATGCGTATTTTTGCAACGATAAGGGTGGAAGAGATAAAGGCAAGGGAACTTGTCGAACAGCTTGTCATTGATGGCGTAAGGCAATTGGAAAGTTTTGAAGATTCGTTGGCAGGGTCCCCCTATTTAAGTGAGTTCAGAGTATTAATAAAATATATCGAATATCTGGCTGACGGCAATTCTTTGCCGGAAAGTAAATTCAGGCATTTAAAGGGCGCTAAGGATGGAATTGCTGAGCATGAATTTAAGAGTAAGCATTTAAGAATATATGCGATCCAACTGCCCTCGAGAAAAATAATCATTTTTGGTGGCCATAAGAAAAATCAGGAAGCTGATATAAGTAAGTTCAGGTCAACCAAGGCTCTATTTTTAGAAAGTCTGAAAATAAAAAAGAATGAAAAGAAGTGAGTTTATAAGAAGTAGAGAGTATTGGATAACGGAAATTCAGTTAAAGTTATTTAAGCTGATTGAGAATTACAGGACAAAACATAATCTAACGAAAACACAGATTGCAGAGAAACTAGGTGTGACCAAAGGATATGTTACACAGGTGTTAAATGGAGATTTTGATCATAGAGTAAGCAAACTGGTGGATCTGTCTCTTGCATTTGGCAAAGTTCCTGTTGTACACTTTGTCGATGCTGAACGGTATATGCAAGACGATGCGAATAATAATTTAGAAATTTACCAGGAGGGATTCAAGCCTGTACAATACAATACATATATTCTTCCTTCTTCACTTGAAGGATTAAAAAAGTATATTCCGACTTCTTCTGTGCATATTGAACGGCCGCCATTTGCAATGGAAAATTAATAATCGATGTCTTTTGAATTGTGAACAATTAAACTATGAAATTTTCAGCGCAAAATTCAGTCGAGTTGACAGTTAGAAGGATAAAGGAATTTGGGTTTTATGTTAACGAGGCGCTTTTTGAGCAAAAGGTAACAGAAAATGCGGGTAAGCCGCTGCAGGTTGAAATTTCATTACAGCTCTCTTTTACACCTGAAACTAATTTGGTGTTTCTGCTGGTTAGAGTTTACTATCATTTTCCCAAGGCTGAGCCGGATGAAATACTGGCTGATATTCAGGTACAAAATGTTTTTGAGATGGATGATTTAAAGCAGTTTCAGGTTGGGCCTTCTGAAATTAAACTGCCATCTGATACTTTAATTTCCGTTGTGGCGCTCTCACTTTCCCATACAAGGGCTTTGTTCGCTAAAAACCTTGCCGGTACAACGTTGCAGGAAAATTTAATGGCGGTTATAGACCCTTCGAGGGTTGCCAGACATTTTTTTCCGCGCATGTTTGAAGATCATTCGAATCAGATAAATTAAATTTTACCCATATATACGTTCGGGTCGTGGAGCTCCATGTATTTTTCGGGGTGGGGAATGGATACCCGGCCGAACTTTCGGTAGAGCTCATGAGCGTCGGCGGTGAGGAGGACCCAGCGGCGGAGGCCCTGGAGGTTGTTATTATTTTGGGTGTCATGGTCTGGCGTTTAAGGCGTAGTCGATAGCGGCGGTGACGTGGATGAGCACCGTGTCGAAGAGGGGAATGGAGAGGTCCTCCGGTTTGATGATCAGGGGAATTTCGGTGCAGCCAAGGATGACGCCTTCGGCGCCCTGGCGGATCCCTTCATTGATTATGGAAAGGTAGTGTTCTTTGGTTGCGGGTTTTAGTATGCCTTTGCCGAGTTCGTAGTAGATGGTGTCCTGGATAAATGAGCGTTCGTGTTCTTCGGGGATAATGGTTGCGATCCCTTTTTTGGCCAATTCGTTCTTGAAGAAGTCGAGCTCCATGGTGAATCTGGTGCCCAGCAGCAGGACTTTTTTCAGTCCCTTGCGAGTGACCTCGTCAGCGGTGGCGGTGGCGATATGGATCAGGGGAATGGACAGTCTTTTTTGCAGGGGTTCGGCGATGACGTGCATAGTGTTGGCTCCCAGGAGCAGGAGTTCGGCGCCTGCGGATTGGAGGTGCAGGGCTGCGGTGGTCAGCATTTCGAGCGTCCTGTCCCAGTCGCCCGCATCATTATTCTTCTTAATGTCTCCATAATTGAACGAGTAGATAATCATTTCGGCGTAATTCATACCACCCAGCCGATGATTGACGTTCTCATTTATGTATCTATAGTAGTCTACGGTGGATACCCAGCTGATCCCGCCGATAAGGCCTATCTTTTTCATTAATATAAAGTTAGGCATTAATTAGCTATATTGCCGGTCTGCGGGAAGCGCTAAAATGAAATAAACCTGACTCCCACAATAAAAAAGATCATTCTGCTACTGCTTGCCGGTGCTTTTGGTTTGACCGGCATGTGCCAGACGAGGACGATCGTCGGTGTGGTGGAGGATTCCCTTTCCCGGGCGCCGTTGTCTGGTGTCAGTGTCCGGGTTTTGAATGGGGGGCATGGAGTGTTGAGCGATGGGCAGGGAAATTTTCATATCAGGGTGAGTATAGGGAAGCAGAAGCTGCTGTTCAGTGCGACGGGATATCAGACACAGGCTATCGATATTTCCGGAGAGGACGATGGAAGGATCGTGGTGCCGATGTCGAAGGCTTATTCGACGCTGAAGGATGTGGTGGTCACTACGCGGCGGAAGGCAAAATACCGGAATAAGAATAATCCTGCGGTCGAGTTGATCCGGCAGGTGATCGCGCACAAGTCACAGAACGGTCCCGGTGCGGACGACTATCTTTCCTACGAGCAATACGAGAAGACGAGAATGTTACTGGATAAGCCTCCTAAGCTGATCGTCGACAACAAGCTGCTCAAGCGATACCATTTTATGTTCGAGAACAGGGATACGGTTATCGTTCCCGGCAAGTCGCTGGTCCCCATTTATATCGAAGAAGTATTCTCGCAAAATTATTACCGGAAGCAGCCCAGCAGGAATAAGAAGCTTATCCTTGGCCGGAAGGGTGTTGATTATGGTGAGTTTATCGATATGAAGGGGATCAGCACGATCCTCAACCGGCTGTACGAGGATGTGAATATCTATGATAATACGATCACGGCTTTTACGATGCAGTTCGTCAGTCCAGTGGCTGAGCTGGCGCCGACCTTTTATATGTATTTTATCCGGGATACGGTCGAAGAGAACGGGCAGCGGCTGGTGGAGCTCTATTTTACGCCCCGGAATCCGGAAGACCTGCTTTTTCGGGGGACGATGTATATCACGCTTGACGGCAGCTATGCCATCCGGCGGGTGGAGCTGGGGGCCAGCAAGCATATCAATCTCAACTGGGTGCAGGACTTCGATGTCAGGCAGGATTTTGAAAAAGGGCCCAGTGGCCGCTATCATCTGTCCAACTCGGATGTGATCGCGACATTTAGCCCCTGGCCGCGGATGCCGGGGGTGGTGGGGGAGCGGCTGATCACGGTCAACAATTTACAGAATGATCCGGTGGCGGATTCGTTGTTGAAGGGGGCGTCGGTGGATACGCTGGTGAAGGCGGAGATGCAGACAGACAGTTTTTGGACGGACAGCCGGCTGACGCCGTTGAGCGGGACGGAGAGCAAGACCTATGCTAATACCGACAGTCTGGTGAAGATGAAGTCATACCGTAGGCTGATGGATTATATCACGATGTTCACGGCGGGGTACAAGTCGGCGGGGAAGGTGGATGTAGGGCCTATCGCCAGTTTTTATACCTTTAATCCGATCGAGGGACAGCGGCTGAAACTGGGGGGGCGCACCAATACCAAGCTGAGCACCCGGTGGTTCGGAGAGTCCTATGTGGCCTACGGGCAGAGGGACAACCGGTGGAAGTATTATGGGAGCGCGACCTATGCTTTTAATAATAAATCGATCTATACTTTTCCGTTGCATTATGTGCAGGTCAGTTACCAGGACGATGCCAAGACGCTGGGGCAGGAGAATGCCTTTGCTGCTGCGAATAATTTCTTCACTTCGTTCAGCCATGGCGATAATTCGAAGTGGCTGTACAATCATATCGCGAAGGTCTCTTATGTGCGTGAGTATGGGAATCACCTGAGCTTTACGCTGGGCACCAAGTACTGGGAGCAGCGGCCGACGGGGACTTTGGAATATCTCTACAAACGGGTTACGGACAGGACCGATACGATACAGAAGATCACGACCGGAGAGCTGTCGGCGACCGTCCGGTGGGCGCCGCACGAGCAGTTCTTCCAGAACAAGGCGGCGCGTGTCAACGTCATCAATAAATATCCTATCGTGACGCTGCAGTATACGAGGGGGATCAAGGGGCTGTATGGCGGAGAGTTCAATTCAGACGCGCTGCATCTGAACCTGTATAAGCGCTGCTATATCGCGCCATTTGGTTTTACCGATGTCTACCTGGACGCGGGCTATCTGGGGGGTGTATTGCCTTTCCCGCTGCTGGTCATTCATCCGGGTAATCCTTCCTATTTCTATAGTCTGCGCGCCTACAATATGATGAATGTGGGGGAATTTGTAAGTGATCACTATGCGAGCATCAATGCGGATCATTTCTTCAACGGATTTTTTCTGAACAAGGTACCGGGGCTGAAGCGGTTGCGGCTGAGGGAGGTCATCGGAGCGAAGATCCTTTATGGCGGGTTGCGGAATGAGAATAACCCGGCTGTCAATCCCGATCAGATGAAATTCCCGCTGACGGATGGTCGCGTGTCTACGTTCTCGCTGGGTGCGAAGCCGTATATGGAGGCGAGTGTTGGTATCTACAATATCTTCAATATTTTCCGCGTGGACCTGGTTCGGCGGTTTAGTTACCTCGATCATCCCGGTGTGTCTGCGACCGGGGTTAGGGTGAGTTCGAATTTCAATTTTTAATTGGGGGCGCGTGTGGCGTCGGGTAGGATGATGTCTTTGCGGCGGTTTTCGGGGGTGACCCTGAGCCCGGTCAGTTGGCCGTGTTCCAGTGTGGCTTCGACGGTGGTGGAGTAGGGTGCGTATAATTTGAAGTGTACGTCCCATTCTTTTGGCCAGGCGGGGAAGAGGAATATTTTCTCTCCGTCGGTCTGCAGGAGCATTTCCTGGAGGCCGATGGCTCCTGAGCCGCCCCAGTTGAGGTCGGGAGTCCAGTCGAATCCCGGTCCCCAGAAGGCGGGGAATCGTCGTCCGGAGTTGGCGAGTTTTTTTGTGGTGAGGCTTGCGGCTTCCTGTGTGAGGCCGAGGCGGGCGGCGAAGATATTGTCCTGTTTCCAGCCGACGTAGGAGCGGAAGCGGATGGCGTCTGTGTCGTATTTCCAGGTATTGAGGGCGGTATCGAGGCCGGGTTTGCCGACGCCGTAGATGCCCCAGGGGAAAACGGGATAGAGCTGGGGGCATTCTTTGTTGTTGATTCGTGACCAGGCCTGTGCGGGGGCGATGGCGGGGTGGCCGTCGAAATATCTTATGGGAAGCGGGGGGATGTGGCTGAGCATGGCGGCCCATCTTTTCCGCGTGGAGTCGTCGCCGTAAGCAGGTGGCAGTTCTATGAGGCGGGTAAGGATGGTGTGGAGGCCGGCGATGGTGGAGCTGGGGTTGTAGGCCATTTTGTAGGTCTCTGCGCCTGAGCCGGGGTAGAGGATGAGGTGGCCGTCGCCGTCGAGGTTGCGGCGGCCGCGGCGGGTGGCGAGGTACTGATAGTGTTCGTCGAAGAAGGTGACGCAGCTTTGGATAAAGGGCAGGTATTCGTGGATGTCGGCGCCGGTGTATAGCTGCTGGTCGAGCATCATCAGGCAAAATTCAAGAACGGTATCCCATTCGTATTCGAGCCAGGCGTTGTACTCGAGGCCTTTGTCGTGACCGGATGGTCTGTCCCAGCCGTATTCGGCGGAGTTGGGGAGGCCGAAGTTCTCGAGTTGTTCGGTGAAGCAGGCGCCGGCGTGTCCCCAGTATGTCCGGGTGCGAAGTTCGGCTGTGCGTAACAGGTGTAGATAGAAGTCCAGCTGCTGGCGCTGGATGTCGAAGTCGCCGCTGCGGGTCAGCGGGAAATAGACGAGGCGCTGGTTTTGGGCGGTCATGGTGCCTCCGCCCCAGTTGCGGAAGTCGGGTGTATAGGGGAGGGAGGTGTCGGTGAGTGACGGGTCCCAGGTGAAGAGGCCGCCGTTGAATTTGGTAGGCCAGCGGCTTGTGGCGTTGCAGCCGAGCATGTACCGGAACAGCTGGTAGTTGCGGCCGGTCTGCCATTGGACGGAGGAGGTGTCGGGGCTATTGATGTAGATGAAGCTGCGCTGCCAGAAGGAGCGCCACCAGGATTTTGTGGCGGCTTCGGCTGTGGCGGCGTGGGCGTCGACCTCGCGGATGGTTGTGTTGAGCGTGTCCTGCCAGCTGTTGCTGGTGGTGGCGAGGACGAGGAGGATCTTCTGGTTCTTTCGTGGCGTTTTGCTTTTCAGGCGCCAGCCGGTGAAGTCTGTGTTGATATAGTGACCGGTGGTGGTGCCGTCGGCGACCATACCGGCGCCCCGGAGGGAGCCGCCGAAGCAGCCGTCTTTCAGCGGGTTTGGGATCAGGGAGCGGACGGAGTCGAGGCCCTGCTGGTGGACGGTAACGTCGAAGATGGAGGGGCCTGGTGCGTTGTGGTGATAGAAGACGACCTGGTCTTTTTGGAAACGGATGCTGTCCTTATGTGTAATGACCTTTCCGCCGGGGGCTTGTTTGCCGGCCCATTTATAGGAGTTGGCGTTGTTGGCGCGACCGGTGGTCTGGCGGTCTTCGGTGCGCCAGCTTTCGTAGGTGGCTGTTGTGCTGACGGGTGTTCGGCTGTTCATGTCGATGTGTACGGCGGGGCGATAGACGTCGACCCAGATGTTCGCCTGAAATTTTAATCCGGCTTTAATGACGATGTTGCCCTCCCGGAGATGGAGCTGCTGGCTGAAGCTGCCATTGCTGAATGGGCTTGGGTTCATGCGGATGCGGAGTCTGCCGCCTTTGAGTAGCGTGTTGTTTTCGTCGAAGCTGCCGCTGCGGGAGAAGTAGATGAGGATGTCTCCGTCCTCGACCCATACGTTGAGCCCGACGTCGCCACCGCCGCAGGGCATGGATCCGGCGGAACTGTGGCTGGGCGTGGTCCATACGATATTGTAATTATCCGGGGGTGACTGGGCGAAGGTTTTGATGAAGCAGAGTGACAGGGTAATATAGAGGTATAGTCGTATTGAAAGCATGCGTATATTTACCGGAGATGCACTAAATTACGATAATGGAACAGAATAAAGTAGGGTCTCACAAGAATATCTGGCATGGCGTCGGGAGGCAGCGGATAGAGATACCTAAATCCGTACTCAAGTCGCGCGTTCAAAACAACGCGTTGCTGCGTCAGCTGTATATCTGTGGGCTTGGTTATTATCCCCGTGCGGCGGGGCATTATACCTATCGTAAGAAGGGGTTGCCGGAGAATTTCCTTTTTTATTGTGTGGATGGTCATGGCTGGTATAAGATCGGGGATAAGCGATATGAGGTGGGACCGAACGAGTGTTTTATTCTGCCGCAGCATGTGGAGCATGCGTATGCGAGTTCGGAGGACGATCCCTGGACCATTTACTGGCTGCATTTTGGCGGGACGCTGCTGCCCAATTTCAATGCGTTGCCGGTGATACAGAATCATTTCAAGCCGAGGGCGGTGAGGAGCAGCAATGAGATGGTCGGGCTGTTCATGAAGATCTACAAGACGCTCGAGCTGGGGTATAGTATCGACAACCTGCTGTTCGCGAATATGTGTCTGTCGCATTTTATCACGCTGTTCATTTATAACCAGAAGCATTTTGTGGCGAGTCCTGCGGAGAAGATCGACTGTATCGACAGCGCGATACTTTTTATGCAGGAGCATATCAATGAGAACATCACGTTGAATGAGCTGAGTCATCGGTATAATTATTCGCCGTCACGGTTTTCGAGCCTGTTCAAGCAGCGGACGGGGTATGCGCCGATAGACTATTTTATCCAGATGAAGATGCAGAAGGCGAGTCAGCACCTGGGGATCACGGACAAGTCGATAAAGGATATTGCGTTGAGCATGGGGTTTGACGATCCGTATTATTTTTCGAAGCGGTTTACGAAGGTGATGGGGATGTCGCCGACGCGGTATCGATCGGTGACGCGGGATTGAAAACCGGGGCCGGGGCGGTATTTGGTGAATAGGATTGTTGCCGATGAACGGAGCGTCGCAAGAAAAGTCGAATAGTAGCGCTGTAGTCGACTTAATAAGAATATAATGTATCAGGGTGCTCTATTTTTCCGAGATTCGCGCCATGAAAAGAACTGTCATTTCGTTTTGTTTAAGCTATATCGTTATGGTGGCCGGTGCGCAGCAGCGGCTGGATGTTGAGGCTCACCGTGGTGGCCGCGGGCTGATGCCGGAGAATACGATCCCGGCGATGTTGCATGCTGTCGACCTAGGGGTTCGGACGCTGGAGCTGGATTGTGTTATTTCGGCGGATGGGCAGGTCGTGGTGTCGCACGATCAGTATATGTCGTCCGATATCATGCTGAAGCCGGACGGGTCGGAGATCGACAGATCGGAGGCGCGGCAGTACGTGCTTTACAGGATGGACTATGACAGCATCCGGAAGTTTGCCGAGGGGGTGAAGACGCATCCGGGTTTTACCGGGCAGGTGAAGGTGAGGACTTATAAACCGTTGTTATCGGAGCTGGTCGACAGTGTGGAATCGTATGTGAAAAGACGTCATCTCAAGCCGGTGTATTACAATATGGAGACCAAATGTGGGGTTTCGGGGGATGGGGTAACGCATCCTGCACCGGAGCGGTTCGTGTCGCTGATGATGGGGGTGCTCAAATCGAAGGGTATATTGTCGCGGGTTATCATTCAGTCTTTTGATCCGCGGACGTTGAGGATCGTGCATCGTGATTATCCTTCGCAGATGACGGCGCTGCTCGTCCAGAACAAGGATGGATTTGAAAAGAACGTGGCTGATCTGGGTTTTGCGCCCACCGTTTATAGTCCGGAATTTGTGCTGGTGGATGAGGGGATGGTGAAGATGGCGCATGGGCGGAACGTAAAGGTGCTGCCCTGGACGGTGAATGAGGAGAGGGATATGGAGGTCATGGCGGGTTTAGGGGTAGACGGTATCATATCGGATTATCCTGACAGGCTTGTAAAATTGTTTGGTAGCTATCAGTGACAGGGTGGGGATATGCAGGAGCGGGCGCAGGGGTTGGGGAGGTTGCGCGGGTTCGGGGAAGTTACGCTGGTTTGGGGAGGCTACGGTGGTTTGGGGAGGTTGCGCGGGTTCGCGGGATATGGGCGACGTTGTGCCGGTTCGGAGGATATGGAGGATGTTGTGCAGGTTATTTCTTTTTTGGGGGTCTGGGGGCGACGACGATGCCGCTGAAGGAGATGGGTTGCCGGTTGGTGCTGGTGACCTGGAGGTTGGTGTAGCCTTCGGATGAGATGTTGAGGGTCATTTGTTGTACATCGCGGTTGTCCTTTGGTTTTATGACGGCGGTCCAGCCGTCTTTTTTATTGGGGGTAAGGGTATAGTCGAAGTCTTTTGATGTGAACTGTATGCCGCCTTTTGTGGGGTCGATGGGTGCTGTGTAGGCCCGGCCGAAATAGGGGAGGTAGCTGGTGATGCTTTGTTTTGTGACTGTCAGGTCGTATTCGGTTGTCAGCTGGCGGGTGCGGCCGCCGAGGGGCAGGGCTTGTTGTGCCTGGAAGACGTAGTTCTGGCCTTCCACCATGTTTTTTATTGCGGTCAGTTTGGCTGCTTTCTTATCTTCGGCGTTGTTTTGGGCGAAGGCGCCTGTGAAGGGCAGGAGGAGAAGGAGGGCTGCGAGTAGACTTTTCATTGGAGGTGTTATTATATTTATAAATTTAAGTAATTGTTTTTGAGGTGGGAAAAAGGATTTTGTCAGTGGGCATTGGTTTGGTTTTCGCTATTCTGTGGGCTTCTGCATCGACGGCGACGAAGATCGGTCTTCGGGGAGCGCAGCCGTTTGTGATATGTGTGGTCCGGTTTTTTCTGGCTGGTTCGATCATGGTCATGGTGGCGCAGGTAGTCTTGCGCAAGCGGTTGCCGAGGGGGAAGGAGTGGGGGCGGCTGGCTTTGTATGGGTTATTGAACAACAGCATTTACCTCGGGTTGTATGTGCTGGCGATGCAGCAGGTGTCGCCGGGGTTGGGCACGCTGGGTGTGGCTACGAGTCCGGTGTTCATCAATTTGCTGACGACGGTGTTCCTTGGAAGGCGGCTCAGGTTGGTGACGGTGGTAGCGCTTGTAATGTGTATGGCCGGGGTTGTGCTGGCGGCCTGGCCGTTGTTGAGGAACAGTGCTGCCACGCCGGCTGGTTTGCTGATCCTGCTGGTGAGTATGGTATCCTATTCGATCGGGGTGTTTTATTTTTCGCGGGCGGACTGGGGTGGGTTGCACCTGATGACGATCAATGGATGGCAGGTCTTGATGGGTGGGTTGTTTTTGCTGCCCTTGGCGGTGCTTTACTATAAGCCGGGGCTGAATTTTTGGAATGGGGATGCGTGGGGCGGGATCCTGTGGCTGGCGATCATGGTGTCGATAGGGGCGGTGCAGCTGTGGCTATATTTGTTGAGGGAGGATGCGGCGGGGGCGTCGTTCTGGTTGTTCCTGTGTCCCGTCGCTGGCTTTTTGATCGCGAATGTGGTGATGGGTGAGCCGAT
>JAFDYE010000012.1 GCA_018267585.1 Bacteroidota bacterium | reverse complement strand
TCATCAAACAGGTCGGCCGCGAACCCGTGGAACGCGACACCCTCTACAATGAAATAAGGAATTATAAAGACGTGGACCTGGCCGCTATGGAGCTCGACCCGTCCCTTAACTAGGGATAATACGGCCTATTCGGGCTTGGGCCGCCTCTCCTTGGCTTCTTTAATATTTAATGGACTGTGCGCCAGCATCTTACCCTGAAGGGCAGCCATCGCAGCCTTGGCATGGTCGTCCCGCATTTCAACGATCCCCTTTCCCCTGCTCAGCCCGGAGATCGGATCGATAAGGATCTTGGTATATTCCACCCAGCCAAAGGGGTTAAACAGTCGTTGCAGATCGAACTTGTCAAAGTCGCGGGGCAGTCCGCTAATAGTCATTCGCATTGGGCAAATATATACCGTTTCGACCTCATATCATAATTCGTACCCCAACCCCTCCCAAAATCAATTAAGATTCCGGTACTCACTGGGCGATTTCCCCGTCTTGGCCTTAAATATCTTGGTAAAATGCGATGGATGCTCAAATCCCAGCCCATAGGCAATCTCGCTGATGGACTCCTCCGTCCCCCACAACAACGACTTCGCCTTATCAACCAGTTCCAGGTGGATATGCTCCATCGTGCTCTTTCCCGTTGCCTTCTGCAACAGGTCCGAAAGATAATTGGGAGACAGGTTCAGCTTCGAGGCAAAATGGCTGACGGAAGGCAGCCCCGCCTCGATTAACGTGCTCTGCCGGAAATATTCCTTCAGCAGGACCTCGAACCGCTGGACCACGTCGGAGTTCACCTTAGCCCGCGTATAGAACTGCCGGTCGTAAAAACGGTTACAATAGTTCAGCAGCAGCTCGATATTGCTCACGATAACAGACTGCGTATGCTTGTCGATCCCCTGCGTATACTCCCGCGAGATCTTATCGAGGCAATCCTTGATAATGGCCTTCTCCTCCTCCGAAATATGGAGGGCCTCATTCACTTCATAGTGAAAAAAGGAATACTGGTGCATCTTCATGCCCAGCGAGCTCCCGTGCAGGAGGTCCGCATGAAAGAAAAGCGCCCAACCCTCGTCCACCTTGCAGTCCGGCCCCGCGCCGATCACCTGTCCCGGCGCGGTGAACATCAGCGATCCTTCCCGGAAATCATACTGGCTCTTGCCATAGTGCAGGAGCCCCTCGAACTTCTTGCAACTGATCGTATAAAAACCAAACCTGTATAGTCCGTCGTCTTTCGGCCGCCTGGAATAAAAATCCGTGTGGTCGATGACGCTGACCAATGGATGCCTCGGCGACGGTTGCATCACCATGGCGTGCAGGTCGGTGATCGTCCCGACGTCCATTATGGGTTGGGCTGCTCTTTTCATGATTACATACCGGTCTGCCCGGCCATCATCTTTTTAAAATCTATGTCATCCATCTGCCTGCGGGCCTCCAGCAATGAAACCGCGTCATTCCCCACCGGGTAGCGCAGCTTCTCCGTGCCATCGGTAGCGGCCTCATAGATAACATCGGCAACCTCTCCAATGTTCTCCGACATCGGCCAGTGCTCCAGGAGATTGACAAAATGGTTGATCCGCTCCTGGTACCCATCAACGCCCCCTCCACCATACATCGTCATCGAACGGCCCGAGAAATTCGTCTTATATCCGCCCGGCTCCACGATCTTCAGGCGGATACCCAACGGATTCAGCTCATACTGAAGCGATTCCGTCATCCCTTCCACGGCAAATTTGGTGGCGTGGTACAGCGTCGAGAAGGGGAAGGTCAGCCGCCCTCCCATGGAAGACACATTGATGATCACCCCATTCTTCCTTTCCCTCATCCCAGGCAGAACAGCCTTCGTTACATCGATAAGTCCAAAAAGATTGACCTCGAACTGCTGGCGGATCACGTCGTCCGGAGCCAGCTCCAGCGCCCCGAACGCCCCATACCCCGCATTATTCACGAGCACATCGATCCCCCCAAACCGGCTTACCCCGGCAGCAACCGCCTCCCGGATGCTCCCCTTATCGGTAACATCCAGCCGGACCACCTTCACCCCCTCTATCTTCGATAGCTCTTCCTCCTTCTCCGGCGACCGCATCGTCGCAACTACATTCCAACCCTTCTCCACAAAAACCCTGACGGTCTCCCGGCCAAACCCCGAAGACGCCCCCGTAACCAAAACTGTCTTTTTCATAATAACTTGTGTTATTGTTTTATAACACAAAGCTCGCACTCTCTGCCCCAGCCCGCTTATACGATTCTTCGGACCTTTTGCATATTTCTTGGATCACCGTAATATTATCTCCACCACCGGTATCGCCACATTCGGCTTCCGCTCCGGCAGCAATAACCTCACATCATCCCCCTCCACTTTCGTCTTGATCTCCGACGCATCATGCAAGAACTGCACATACCGTACCCTGTCCTTATACCCCGGCAACACCAGCTCATGCCCATCCGGATATTCCATCAAATGCACATATAATCGCCGCGTCGTCTTATTATACGTCAGACGCGTACCCTCCGGCGCCTTGAATTCCTCCGGCGCATACGTACACCCATAAATGGCCCTGCCGTTCGCATGCATCCACAAAGAAAGACT
>JAFDYE010000129.1 GCA_018267585.1 Bacteroidota bacterium | reverse complement strand
CTTCTGCTTCTTCATAGCGCTGCTGCTTCAGGAAGGAGGTCCCCTTGTTCATGTACACCAGGGCAAAGGATGGGTATCGGGCGATGGCGGAATCGTAAGCTCGTATTGCTGCGTCGTACTTTTCTGCCGCATCTAGGGCGTTCGCGTATTCATTCCAGATCGCGGTCTCCATTTCCGGATCGGCATGGCTGCTGAGGGCCATGCGGCAGTATTCCGCTGCTGCATCATATTGACTGTCTGCCATGTAGCTGACGGCGATGCCATATAACGAGCGTACGTAGTTAGTGTCGCTGCGATCTACATGTCGAAATGCTTCGATGGCGTCTTTGTATCGGGAGGAGTCGTTAAGTTTGTCCCCCTCATCCAGCCAATGCCCCGATGGGATCAGCTGAATGCTCGTCTGGGCTTTTGCGTAGGAGTAGGAGAATAGAGTTAAGGTCACGAAGGTCAGCGCTTTGTACATAGCGGATCCGGGTTAGGAGTTAGGTATATGGGTTATTTTCAATATATGATTACTTCAGGCCATATAATAACGTATAATTGCAGCTGTAATTATATACTATGAAACTGGTCGAAAATAAATCATTAACAGCATTTAATACGTTTGGGATAAGTGTTTTTGCTCATTTTTTTTCTAGTTTTTCTTCTAAGGATGAGCTGGAGGAGCTGCTTGGCTTTGCGCCTGCGCCGCCCCTGGTCCTCGGCGGGGGCAGCAATATCCTTTTGACGCGCGATATAGATGGTCTCGTGCTGAAAAATGAGATCCGCGGCATCGAGCTGGTCCACGAGGATGAGGAGCACATATACGTCAAGGTCGGGGCGGGAGAGGTCTGGCATTCTTTTGTGCTGTACTGTCTGGGGCGCGGCTGGGCCGGCGTGGAGAATCTGTCGCTGATACCGGGTAGCGTGGGCGCCGCGCCGATGCAAAATATCGGGGCCTATGGGGTGGAGATCAAAGACATTTTTCACGAGCTGGAGGCTTATGCCATCGACGAGAAGAAGATGTATACGTTCACCTGCAACGACTGCGAGTTTGGATATCGTGAAAGCGTTTTTAAGGGGAGGTACAAGGACCGGATGATCATTTTGAACGTCACGTTCCGGCTGAACAGGCAACCGGTGTTCCATACCGCGTACGGGGATATCCGGCAGGAGCTGGAGGCGATGGGGGTGAAGGACCTGAGCATACAGGCCGTATCACAAGCGGTTATTCATATTCGTCAGTCGAAGCTGCCCGACCCGAAGGTGATTGGAAATGCGGGTAGCTTCTTTAAGAATCCTACGGTATCGAGCGGGAAGTTTGAGGAGCTGAAGGTCTCGTATCCGACTATCGTAGCTTACCCCAGACCGGTAGGCCTCAAGCTGGCGGCGGGATGGCTGATCGAGCAGTGTGGCTGGAAGGGTTTCCGGCGCGGCGACGCGGGCTGTCATGCGAAGCAGGCCCTGGTGCTGGTCAATTATGGACATGCGACGGGGAAGGAGATCTATGATCTCAGCGAAGAGATATTGTCCAGTGTCAATGAGAAGTTCGGGATACTGCTCGAGAGGGAGGTGAATATTTTTTGAAAACAGCCCGGCTAACGGCCGGGCTGTTCATTTTTAGTTAAAGTCGTCGCTTTCGAGGTCGTCGTCTTCGCTGCCGAAGCTGCTGCCGGACGAACCCAGGTTCACCATTGAACCGATGAGGTCCTTGAACTCTATTTTCCCTTCCACCACTTTTTTGCTGATCAGGGAGTAGGCGGCCAGGCCGTGGAGGACGAATTCCATAAGGAGTGCGGCTTCGCGTTCGTTGGCGCCTTTGAAGTACTTCTTCACCAGGGCGTGGAGTCCGTCGACCTTGTAGAGCTGCTGGATCTTTTCGCTGTCCGGTGTATTGAAGAAGAGGTTGAGGTGGTTGCCCTTGTCGAACCAGTGTGTGATCGGCCGGAAGGGGTTGTCGTCACGGGAATCGGCCTTTCTTTTCTTCAGCTGGTCGGGGTTGGGGAAGTAGTTGATGAACTGTGAGCGGAAGGCTTTTTCGAGAAGATTGAACGCTACCTGGTAGGGGCCTTCCTGTTCGCCTTCATAGACGAGCTCGATCTTACCGGTGATGGACGGAACGATGCCGATGAGGTCGCTCATCCAGACCTGTGTCTCTTTTTCGTTATTGAGGATGGCCCTGCGTTCGGCCGCGCTGACCGCGTTCTCGAATGCCGCGATGGTCAGACGGGCGGAGACGCCGCTCTTTTTGTCGACGTATTCGCTGGTGCGGGCTTCGAACGATACCTGTTCGATCAGGCGTTTGACAAGGTCGCTGATGATGACGCGTCCTTTTTGTTCTTCGTGGACGTCGGCTTCCTGTTCGGTGATCGCCAGGGCGGTATCGATGCTCTTGGGATAGTGCGTCAGTATCTGGCTTTCGATACGGTCTTTCAGCGGTGTTACGATGCTGCCGCGATTCGTGTAATCTTCGGGGTTAGCTGTGAAGACGAACAGCATATCGAGCGGCATGCGCAGCTTGAATCCCCTGATCTGGATGTCCCCTTCTTCGAGGATGTTGAACAGGGAGACCTGTATGCGGGCCTGGAGGTCGGGGATCTCGTTGATGACAAAGATGCCGCGGTTGCTTTTGGGGATGATGCCAAAATGGATGACCTCTTCGTCAGCGAAGTTGAGCCGGAGGTTGGCGGCCTTTATCGGGTCGATATCGCCGATGAGATCGGCGACGCTGACGTCCGGGGTCGCGAGCTTTTCGCCGTAGCGTTCGCTGCGGTGCAGCCAGCTGATGGGCGTGTCATCGCCTTTTGTGGCGACCAGGTTGCGGGCGAATTTTGAGATGGGGTTGAATGGGTCGTCGTTGATCTCGCTGCCGGTCACATAAGGCACGTACTCGTCGAGCAACTGGGTCATCTGTCTGGCCATCCGGGTCTTTGCCTGTCCGCGGAGACCCAGGAACAGGATGTTGTGACGGGACAGGAGGGCCCGTTCGGTATCCGGGATGACTGAATCTTCGTAGCCCAGGATGCCGGGAAAGGTAGTCTCTTTATTTTTAAGTTTTTTTATGAGGTTTTCGCGCACTTCTTCTTTTACGGATCTGCTTCTATATCCGGATCTTTTTAATTCTCCGAGTGTTCTGATCTTTGAAATATCCATTTAGTTGTTTTAGTGTTTAATATACCGTTTTCCTTTTTCCGCTCTCGAAGTCGCGGAAGATGAAGCTGCCGAGGCGGTCGAGGGATGCGAAAAAGGCTTTTCCGTTGTTCGTTTCTGTGAATTCGTTGACAAATCGCTGCAGATAGGGATCGCTCGCGATCATAAATGTCGTGATGGGTATCTTCAGCTTTTTGCACTGCGCCGCGAGGTTGAGACAGCGGCTGGTGATCTTTCTGTCCAGGCCAAAGCTGTTCTTATAGTACCGTTTGCCGACCTTGAGACAGGTTGGTTTCCCGTCGGTGATCATGAATATCTGTTTGTTGGCGTTGCGGCGGCGACGAAGGATATCCATTGCGAGCTCGAGGCCTGCCACCGTGTTGGTATGATAGGGACCCACCTGCAGGTAGGGGAGGTCCTTTATCTCTACCGGCCATGCATCATTGCCGAAGACGACGATGTCCAGGGTGTCTTTCGGGTATTTGGTCGTGATCAGCTCGCTGAGCGCCATCGCCACCTTTTTTGCGGGAGTGATCCGGTCCTCCCCATAGAGGATCATGGAGTGGGAGATATCGATCATCAGTACGGTGGAGGTCTGGGCCTTGAAATCCGTTTCGCGGATCTTGAGGTCGTCTTCCTGCATGCTGAAAGCCTCGATCCCGTGGTTGATCTGGGCGTTGCGGATGGATTCGGTGAAGTCGATCTGTTCCAGCTGGTCGCCAAACACGAAGGGGCGTGTTTCGGGATTGATCTCGTCACCGCCGCCCGGCTTGAAGGTGTTGTGGTTGCCCTGTTTTGTTTTTTTCAGCTTGCCGAATATCTCTTCCAGCGAACGCCGGCGGATGCCTTGTTCGGTCTTGGGAGTGATGGTGATCTCACCCGTCTGCTTGTTGTCGTCGATATAGCCTTTCTCTTTCAGCTCTTCGATAAAATCCCCCATTCCATACTCGTCATCCGTCAGCTGGTATTCCTTGTCGAGCTGGTTCATCCATTGCAGGGCTTCAGAAACGTCGCCGTTGGTATAGGTTAGCAGCTGCATGAATATCTCCAGCAGCTGGTCGAATTTTGACTTGCCGTTCTCGTTGGGATCGTATTTTGTAAAGTGGTGACCTATCATAATGATGCCTTGGGATTGAAGTTACCAATTAAAAACAACTTATTCAACGATTTGGTTTGAATGAGAAACCCGGCCATTTGACCGGGTTTCGTTGTCTTATTTAGGTTGATCGCCAGCCTGTGGGGGCGAATCGTTCTTGATCACAGCGGGTGCGGTCTCACTCCCAGAAGTTGACGCGCCTGTCCTTGCGCCGCCATTGCCATACTGTTTTTGCCATTCATCCAGCTGCAGGATCATCTGGTAGCTGCTAAGGATGTCGTTGGCGAAGGAGGCCTGGCGGTTGGACAGGTTTCCACCTTTGCCCTGGGTGAGCATCTGGGCGTTGATCGCCAGCTGTTCGTTTGTCATATTATCCCCCAGCGAATTGTAGTAGCGCATTTGCTGGGTAAGGTCTTTTCTCACCGACGCAGCTACTTTCTGAGCCAGTGGCTGATCCCCCGCCTCGTAGGCTGCCAGCAGGAAGCTCATCGAGATGCGGTTGTGCTGGTTGCCGCGGTTGGAGGTCATGCCGTAGGGGAAGTTCGATTCCAGAACGTTCTGGTCGAAATGCTCCAGCAGGTTTTTCGCCTCGTCTTTTTTGCCGGCGTCGATGAGGCTGAGCGCCAGCTGTGCGTGTGCTGCGCGGAGGGTATTGAGGTGACGGCGGTTCTCTTCGTCGTAGTACACGCCCGGAGTGCCGGCGTTGCCGAAGCCAAACTTCGTCATCATGTTTTTATAAGCTACCTCATTGTTATAAAACCCGAAGGCGCTGTTCTTGCTCTCCACGGGCACGAGTCGACCCGCGAGGCCGTCCTGGCGGATGTACTTGCCCAGGCCGAGCGCTTCGAGCTCGTAGGTGGAGTTGAAGCAGATGGGGCGTTGCCATTTGTTGGCTGCGATGACGGCAAGGACGGCCAGCTCGTTCTTGAAGAGATAGCCTTTTTGTTTGGAGATGTCCAGGCGGAGCTCGCTGACCACGGTGTCGCCTGCCTGTACGGTGCCATTGGACCGCACGAGATTGGTGTCCACGGGTATGGAGAGCTTGCGTATCGGCAGGATATTATATACATCGCCATCCTCGGAAGAGACGGTATATTTCGAGTCGCTGCTGCCGATGATATTTTTGAACATATCGTAGCAGTCGTAGTACTTATTCTGGTCGAAACCCGGGAGAGGCTGTATGGGAACGGCGTCGCGGGTGTTACCTTGTATCTGCTCGGGCGTAAAGATGACGTCGGTGGGACCGCTCTGGTTGACCTTATAGCGCAGTTCATTGATGTACCAGTCCGTGCCCAGCAGGCTGTAGTTCATGACGCGAACGTCGGGGCGGATGCCTTCCACTTCCTGTGCGTACCAGAGGGGGTACGTGTCGTTGTCACCAAAGGAGAACAGGATCGCGTTGGGCGGGCAGGACTCGAGGTAGTCCTTTCCGATGTCGCGCGCGAGCGTCTTTTTGCTGCGGTCGTGGTCGTTCCATTCCTGGCTGCCCATGAGTACGGGGACGGCGAGCAGACAGAGGCCTGCAGCGGCGTAGTTGGCTGCGTCGGCCTTGTTCTTCAGTGCATATTTTTCGAGCATGTCCTTCACCCAGATGACACCGAGGCCGATCCATATGGCGAAGGCATAGCAGGCGCCGGCATAGGCATAGTCCCGTTCGCGCGGCTGGTAACCCGCCTGGTTCAGGTAGATGACGATGGCGAAGCCGGTGAAGAAGAACAATAGCAGGGTTACCCAGAAGTCGTTCTTGCTGCGTTTGAGCTGGTAGAAGAAGCCGATGAGACCGAGTATCAGCGGCAGGAGGAACATCCGGTTATAGGATTTGTTGTTCTTCTTGATCGTATCGGGCATGCGGCTCTGGTCGCCGTACATCAGGTCGTCGATAAAGGGTATCCCTGTTATGAAATTGCCGTCGCGGTTATTGCCGAAACCCTGCAGGTCATTTTGCTTGCCGCTGAAGTTCCATAGAAAATAGCGAAGGAACATGAAGCCGTTCTGATAGCTGACGAAGTATTTAATGTTGTCCGCCATGGTGGGGTTCTCTCCTTCGCCAAGGCCGGAGAACTGGCGGTAGCAGTCGACCTGGCCGCGGTCGTTGCTGCCGTCCCACATGCGGGGGAAGAAGTGGGAAGAAGGCGTGCTGCCCCAGTCGGTGGCGGATATCTTTCCGGCTATCTCATATTTGTCCTGTCCTTTTACGTACAGGTTGCCGGCGTCCACCCTGTTCGGGCGGTCCTGGAAGTCTGGACCATAAAGGATGGGCCAGTCGCCATATTGATCACGGCTCAGATAGCCAACGAGACTCACGGGGTTATCTACGTTATACATGTCCACGCCCGGGTTGGCGGTGCTACGGATCAGTGTGGTGAAATAGGTGGAATAGCCCAGGAGCATGAAGGAGGCGCACCAGAG
>JAFDYE010000128.1 GCA_018267585.1 Bacteroidota bacterium | reverse complement strand
GACCCTCGACCTTTTTAACAATGTCATCTCGAATTACATCTATAACCAGAAGCTGGTCACGGCGGCGGGGGTCGATTCGATGGATGGCAATGGCGATTCGTATTTCCGTTATGTTGCTTCGAGGGCTCAGCTGTTTGGGGGGGAATTCAGCATTGATATTCATCCTGTCAAGGCCCTGCATTTTGAGAATAGCTTTTCGCTGGTATATGGGACAAATAAAGGAAGTCAGCCCAAGTCGCTTGGAGATAGCGCCAAATACCTGCCATTTATTCCGCCGGCGCACGGGCTTTCCGAGCTGCGGTATGAATTTGCTTCGAAGCCCAGGCGGCTGTCGCATGCTTTTGTGAAGGTGCAGCTCGAGTATTCTGCTGCGCAGAACCGGGTTATGCGCGCCTATAATACGGAGACGCCTACGGCGGGATATGCTCTTTTTAATGCGGGCGTAGGGGCGCGTCTGTCTGATAAAAAAGGGAAGACCATTGTAAATGTCTACCTGATGGGGAATAATCTGTTCAATGTCGCCTATTATGACCACCTCAGCCGGCTGAAGTATTTTTATTTTTCGCCGACGGACACGAACCAGCAGCACGGGATCTACAATATGGGGCGGAATGTGAGCCTAAAACTGGATTTTCCGCTGGATTTTGGTCTTAAATCGGAAAAGAAAGGGGAGGCTGATGGCGCGGAATAGGGGACATATATAATAATATTCGCGTGTAAGCGTTAATAAGCTAGTACTAACCCAACTTAATAGCCCAAAGGCCGTCCGAATCCGGGCGGCTTTTTTTATGGGGTGAAAATAATTCCGCCGGTTGCTGTTGTGATCCAGCTACTGCTGTTTGTTGTTATCCTCTTCCTTTTTGTAGTAGCTGTCAGTTTCGTAGTCGAACTTTTTCACCTTGGTGAACCGGTAGTTGGGATCGTAGGGTACGAAGAAATACAGGTACATGACGCGGCTGAGACGCATCAGCCAGGGTTGCAGGAGAACGAGAAAGACGGCGTTCAGTCCCATCCACCAGAAGAAGCGGTGGTCTTCCGTCGAGAAGCCGATGAGCACCCACCATGCGACGAAGGTGGCCACTGACAGGGCGAAGGAGAGCGCATAGCTGACGTAGCCTGTCCCATACCAGAAGCCCACCTCGAGCTCGAAGGGTTGTCCGCATTCCGGGCATTTATCGGGCATTTTCAGGGTCTGCTTCAGCCGCCATGCGTTGCCCTGGGTGAACATATGGCCCCGGCGGCATCGGGGGCATTTCATGGTGAGAAGGCTCCAGAGATAATTTGGTTTTTCCTGTGCTGGCATGGTATAAAGGTAGCTATATTTTGCCGCGGGGGCCGCGTGCCGGGCGTGAATGGTACATTAGACCGTCCAGGAGCTCATGCCGTGGCCTGTGAACGCGTAGGGCTGGCAGTGGCCGCCTAGTCCGCCCAGGACTTCCATTACCTTGTATTTCGAGATGGCCGGGCAATAGAAGGTCATGAAGCCTCCTCCGCCGGCGCCTGATATCTTACCGCCGGTCGCACCGGCTTTTTTGGCGCGTTCGTAGATATCGTCGATAAAAGGGTTGGAGATGCCTTCGGCCATCTGCTGTTTTTGCCGGAAACCAAAGTCGAGTATGTCACCGATCTCGTGTATCCTGCCGCGGAGCAGGGCTTCTTTCATCAGCTGGGCCTGGTGTTTGAGCTGGTGCATGGCCTCGATGGACTTTTCTTTTTTGTTGACAACGTTGCTGCTTTGGACCTCGATGATCTTTGCCGATTCGCGGCTGGTGGCGGTATAGTAGAGCAGGAGGTTGTTCTCGAGCTCGAAGAGGTATTGTTGTTTGACGCGCAGGGGGTTGACGATCACCTTGTCGTCCTTGTAGAACTCCATGTAGTTGACGCCGCCGAAGGTAGCTGCATACTGGTCCTGTTTGCCGCCGGCCAGTTTGAGGTCGTTGCGTTCGATGTCGAAGGCCAGGTGCGCGATGTCGTATTCTCCCAGTGGGAGCTTCATCATTTCTGTGAAGACCCCGATGATGGCTACCACCAGGGTGGAGGAAGTGCCGAGGCCGGAGCCTGCGGGTGCGTCAACAAAGGTCGAGAGGCGGAAGCCTTTGCGTTGCCAGCCGTAATCTTTCCGGATGCGGTTGTATACGCCTTTCAGCAGGTCGAGGGTTCCGTCGGTTGGAAGGGAGTCCATATGGATCCCCTGGGGGAAACGCTGTTCTTCTTTCCGGTCGATACCCTGGAGGATGATGTCATCTTCTTCCAGCGGCTCGATCGTGGCGTGGGCGTAGAGGGAGAGGGTGGCATTGAGAATGGCTCCGCCATACAGGTCGCTATATGGGCTTACGTCAGTACCGCCTCCGGCGAGGCCGATCCTAAGAGGGGCCTTACATCTGTATATCATAGTAGTTGGTTGAGATCTTTTTGCACCCGGCTGTAGTCTTCCGGGATGCCGATGTCTATAAAATAAGCATCCTGGACGAGGCCATACAACTGGTGGCGGCCTTTTTCCAGGTAGTCTTTTTCAAAGGAAAATTTTTCCGGAAGGTTCTCTGCGAGAAAACGCCATCTGTTGAGAGCGTAGACGCCGCCATTGATGAGTCCGTCCGGATAGTGTTGTTTTTCCCGAAAATCCGTCACGCGACGGGCTTCATCGAGGCCGACCACGCCGAACCGGTCGAAATCGGTCATTGGCTTGAGGCAGAGCGAGCAGTCAGCGTCTTTCGCCTCGTGGAATGCGGAGAGTTCCGGCAGGCTGATGCCGAAGAATGTGTCTCCGTTGAGGACCAGGACGGAGTGTTCTTTGGCCATGGTGCAGGCCTGGCGGATGGCGCCGCCGGTACCCAGCGGCTCGTCTTCCAGGGATATGCTGTATCCACCTGCCGGAAAGTCCGTCTGGAAGAAGGCGTCGAAGTAGTCACTTTTGTAGCCAAGTGCGAAAATAAAGTGAGTAATCCCGGCCCTCCGGAAATAGTTTGTTATATAGTGGATAAAAGGTCTTCCTCCCACCGGAGCCATGCATTTCGGCAGCTCTGGTACGGCTGAACGCAGCCGGGTGCCCAGTCCGCCTGCCAGTATTATTGCTTCTTTGATCATTTCTCCAAATTGGGGTTGTCAGGTTGTCGGGAAGGGCGGGGTCAGGCTTTGAAATAGGCCTCTTCTACCAACTGACAGATGATATGACCCAGCAGCATATGCGCTTCCTGGATGCGGGGGGTATTGCGGGAGGGGATGTCGATGAGGTAGTCGCTTAGG
>JAFDYE010000127.1 GCA_018267585.1 Bacteroidota bacterium | reverse complement strand
GACGCCGGTCGAGAATCCGGATACCAAAGACTCTCAGCGTATCCACCAGCGGGATCATCAGGATCGTAAACCCGACTGCGGGGGTGGCGGGAATGGGGAACCGAACATCGCCCGAGCCCGCGACATTGATGAACTTCAATACGAGAATGGCATTGATAGTCCCTACCAGCAGGGAACCCGTATCCCCCATGAAGATCTTGGCGGGCTGGAAATTAAAGATCAGGAAGGCCAGCAGGCTGCCGGACAACGCAAAAGCGATCACCGCATAGGGCAGTAACCCGACATAAAGAAAGTAGACCCCGAAGATGGTCGTGGACAGAAGACCGAGACTGCCGGCCAGACCGTCGATACCGTCGATGAGGTTGAAAGAGTTGATGACAACGATAACGGCAAAATAGGTCAGCAGCAGGCTAAACATTTCGGGCAGCTGATAGACGCCAAGGAAACCGTGCATGCTCCGTATCTGGATATTGCCGTAGTATATAACGATAAAGGCTGCCAGCACCTGCCCGATGAACTTCTTAACGGGCGAGATAATGAGGATATCGTCTTTCAGACCAAGGAAGAAAATTACGAAAGAGGCCGCTATAAAATATTGAAGCTCAGGGTATTGATTGAAATGCATCGTGAGCAGACAGCCGAAGATGAAACCGGCGAATATACCCAGTCCTCCCAGTGGGGTGATAGGTGCATTATGTACCTTACGGGCGTCGGGCATATCGAAGAGCTTCTTCATTTCGGCCACGTTGATAACAGCAGGAATGGCAAGAAAGGTGATCGTAAATGAAATAGCTATCGAAAGTAAAACATCAAACATCAGTCTGATTTTGATTCATGAACAAAAATAGCAATTCTTTCTGTATGCTACTAATACGGGTAATTCACTATTGATGATCCCGGAACAATGGCAGGTAAGCTGGGACAAAGAGGACAGCGGGAGATTTTCAATGGAAAGATAGAAAAAACCCTCCAATACGACAAAAAATTGAATCCCGGGTCTTAACAAAAACCTTTAGATTTGCCTACCATTAAAAAAAAGAATCAACAAATCCAACAATATGGCTGACTTAAAAGCAATAGCTTCCCAGATCAGAAGAGATATCGTAAGAATGGTCCATGGCGCCCAAAGCGGTCACCCCGGAGGTTCTCTCGGTTGTGCTGATTTTTTTGCTGCACTCTACTTCAAGGTTCTTAAGCACGATCCCAATTTCCATATGGACGGAAAGAACGAAGACATCTTCTTTTTGTCCAACGGTCATATTTCTCCTGTTTTTTATTCAGCCCTGGCAAGGTCCGGTTATTTTGACATCAAAGAGCTTGCTACATTCCGGAAGATCAATTCCCGTCTTCAAGGTCACCCTACCACTCATGAACATCTTCCCGGCGTAAGAGTCGCCAGCGGGTCCCTTGGTCAAGGCATGAGCGTTGCCATTGGAGCCGCACTTGCTAAGAAACTCAATAACGACAAAAATATTGTATTCTCACTCCACGGCGACGGAGAATTAGACGAAGGCCAGAACTGGGAGGCGATCATGTTTGCCGCTTCGCACAAGGTTGACAATCTTATCTCCACCGTAGACTGGAACGGGCAGCAGATCGACGGAACGACGAAATCCGTTATGGACCTCGGTGATATCCACGCAAAATTCGAGTCCTTTGGATGGACCACCCTCGAAATGAACGGCAATGACATGGACGAGGTTGTCGCTACCCTGGACAAGGCCAAGGGTCTGGTCGGACAAGGCAAGCCTATCGGCATCATGATGCATACGGTCATGGGCAAAGGTGTTGATTTCATGCAGAACGACCACCACTGGCATGGTATCGCCCCCAATGACGAGCAGCTCGCCAAGGCCTTGTCGCAGCTGCCCGAGACGCTTGGCGACTATTAAGTGATCGCAAGTAAAGAGTTTGCTTGATAAATGTCAAACCCTGGTCCTTCGGATCAGGGTTTGTAGTTTTTGGACTATATTTTTTTAGGTCTTCAGCTCGATCGGCTGTGCGGCAGCTTTTCGTGACGGAAGCCAGGAAGCCAGCAGCGCTACCACCAGTATCGTCACGAACACCATTACAAAATCCGTCGCTACCAGCTTTACGGGGTAGTAGTCTATTAGAAAGGAGTCGCCCTGAAGCGGGATAAGCTTATACTTTACCTGCAGGACACAAATGATCAGGGCGATCAGCATGCCGGAAAGGCCCCCCATCATCCCCAGCAGCATTCCTTCGCTGAGGAATATCTTTTGTATCAGTCCGTTGCGGGCGCCCAGGGCCTTGAGCACGTTGATGTCCTTTTGTTTCTCCCAGACCAGCATGGTCAGCGCACCCACCATATTAAAGGCGGCTACGATCAATATCAGGGTCAGGGCGATATAGATAAACCATTTCTCTGTACCCATGACGTTGTAGAGATTCTGGTTTTGTTCGTAGCGTGTCTGAATCCGATAGTCTTTACCCAGCAACCGGACCAGCTGCTGCCGGACGTATTCCGTTTGGGTCGCATCGGGGATCGCGAGCTCAACATAGCTATATTCATCGGGCTGAAGGTTCAGCATCCGCTTGACAAAAGCCATATTGGTGATCACATAGCTGTTGTCGAAGTCCTGCTGGATACGGAAGACAGCCGAAGTGCCCATGGTCTCGTGGCTGATGGATGAGGCAGGGTCGGCCGAATAATCGCCGCCCTTCCTGAAGAGATAGACGCCCAGCGACAAAAGCGACCGTTCTGCTTCTACGCGAATAGCATACTCTACCCCCGACCCGAGGATGGCCATCGGGTGTTCGCTGGTGCCCAGGTCGAAATTGCCGCGCTCTATGTGCCCGCCAACGCCCGAAACTTTCAGGAAATTATTGTCAACGCCTTTAAGATAGACGGGATAGGTCGTAGAATCGTTCTCGAGGATGGCCTTGTCCTCCACCACCAGCGACCAGGCCTTCATTCCCTTTATCCCCGCCAGCTGTTGCAGCTGCTCTGGCGTCAGCGTCAGGGTCTTCCCGGAGACCGGGCTGATCTTCATGTCGGGATAAAAACTGGTATACAGTGATTTGACCAGGTCCTCAAATCCATTGAAGACGCTAAGGACCAGGATCAGGGCGGCGGCGCCTACGACGATGGCCGACATGCTGACCCAGGCTATGATGTTGATCGCATTGGTAGATTTTTTTGCACGGAAATAACGCCACGCGAAAAGCAAGTTCATTGGTCGCCGCCCACCCCGGCGGAGTCGCTCTCGGGCGGCCGTTCCGCCTTGATCTTTTTGAACAACTCCTCCATTTTATCCGCGTGCTCCAGGGTATCGTCGTAATAGTATTGAAGGATGGGTATCCGTCGCAGCTGGTGCTTGACCTGGTCGGCCAGTTC
>JAFDYE010000126.1 GCA_018267585.1 Bacteroidota bacterium | reverse complement strand
TCGCTCTTCTTAACACCAAATGCCGTGCTCACCACGACCTCCGAAAGTGACTGGCTGGTACGCTTCAACCTGAAAGAAAGATCGCCACCCTCCGCGACCATCTCGGCTCCGGCAAAACCGACCGCATTTACCTGAAGAACAGCGCCTTTTGTGACTTTAATGGTGAAATTTCCGTCGGCATCGGCACTCACCCCCTGCTTCTCCCCTTTGATTCGTATAGAAGCAAAAGAAACAGGCTGACCTAGCTCATCCAACACCTTACCTTTTACGGGAATTCTTGTCTGGGCGAATGCTGTCACGTATAGCATAGACAGCACCGCAAGCAGTGATAGAAGTTTTCTCATGTGACTGTTTAGTTTTAGAATTTAGCGCCGCCTCAGCAGACAGCACTATAAAAAATATAACCCTTTACCCGATTATCGGATAAATCAGAAAATATTATGAACTATAATTACTATTTCGGAAATCAGGCTTCGAAAGATTAACGGAAAGCCACCGCACTCCATAAAATGGAAGATTAACCAGTTTTCTCATGTGTTTGCAGTTAAGCGTTTTGACCAATAAAAGACAAATCAATATTAAGTTAAATTTTTAACAAAAAAATGCCCCGGAATCGTAAATTGTAGATAACTACCACCAACCTCACCCGAACAAACACCCTAAAAAATGCTGTAAATGAGAGCATTAGAGGATATTCCGCGATCCGTGAAACCTGTTAAAAAAAAGTTAACCGACAACCGGCCCCGACCCATCAAAAATAATCGACACATGAGACCCTGGATCATCGCCTGCACCATTCTCACAGCCCTTTCTTCCCAAGCCCAGCCTTCGGGAGATACCACCACCCCCCGCACCTGCCTCTTCTCCCGGTTCCGGGAAGGCACCGTCCTCCAAAAAGACGGAACCGTCGCCAGCACCCTGCTGAATTATAATACCGAAAACCAAACCTTCCTCTTCAAGCAAAATGGACAGACCATGGTCCTCACCAACCTCGACAATATCGACACCATTTACATCGGAGAAAAGAAATTCATCCCCGCCGAAGACAAATTTTACCTCGTAGCCACCACAACCGAATTCCCCCTCCTGATCAGCTACACCTACAAACCGACCCCCCTCCAGGCACAGGCCGAACACACAGGAACAACCCGCCGCGCCTCCAACGTCGTCAGCAACAACGTCTCCGAAGCCTACGTCAACCGGCGCTTCCAGGGACAATACGAGGTCGAGTTCATACCACAGTTCTGGCTCCGGCGCGGACACAGCCTCTACAAGGCCAATACGGAAAAACAGATTATCCGCGCGCTTCCCCAAAAAGAAGCCCTCATCAGCGAATATATCCGAAACAACAAGCCGGACCTCCGACTCGAAAAAGACGTCACCGACCTCATACTCTCCTGCGAGAAATAAAGACCTCACCGGCCTCATATTCTCCTGCCAGAAGTAAAGACCTCACCGACCTCATATTCTCCTGCCAGAAATACAAAACCGGGGCGACAAACAATCGCCCCGGTCAGTATCTTATTCATCCCCACCCCTATCTGGAATTCACATAGGTCAGCGTATCCGTCGCCAGCCGCGACGAAGGACCCGAGCCCCAGGTAAAAGAGACATAAAAGGTCTTCGTCCCCGGATCATACCTGCTCGTATAAGCAGGATCGTTGTAGGCGCCTCCACTGCTGCTTATTTTTACCGAGTTGTCCGCAGCAATAGTCAGCGTCGGATTGCCGATACCAACACCGGTCAGATCCGCCCATACCTGCAGGTCGCCAAAGTTGACCGAATTCGCCCCGCCCGTCACCAGGTCAAGACCCTTGGAGTTCGTAAAATTACCGGTCTTAGCCCCATCACCCGCACGCAGCGAATAGCCCTTCCAGGAATAATGACCGTCAAATTTATTACGCACACCAAATGAGTAAATGGTCGTCCCCAGATTGGTGCTGACGACCCCATAGGAAGACGAGACGATCTTCAAAGGCAACGCATAGCTCTTTGCAAAATCGAAATCGCTGGTGATGTCGATCTTGGCGACCCCCTGGATCAGTTGCGTCCCTTTCTTGATCACAAGCGAGGTCGGAAAATGCGTCGCGGCAGCCGGCGGCGGCACATAGCTCGTCCCATCCTCCTTGTTATACGTGCTCAACGCCGCCGTATCCAGAGCCAGGTTCACCGTAATATCACTGGGCGCCGTGGCGCCCCCGGAGAACATAACGTTGATGTTGAACTGACCGTTGTCGCCGACATTCACAACCCCAAAATCACTGTAATAACGCATGAACTCCGAAGAGGTCGAGGCCTGATTATTCCCCGTGGACGCAAACAGTATAATACTGGACGCGCCATCGGGATCGACATTCATTTCATTCTTTTTCAAACAGCCGGCCAGAGAGACCACCGCCGCAACTGCCAGAATATTTTTGATGGATATATATTTCATGATTGGTTGTATTTATTTGGCCCAGAAAATGAGTGAAGAAAAGACGCTGATATTCTTAGGAACATTCCTCGGATTATAGGAACCCTCCGTCGAAGGATACTGGATACGCGTCGGCAGCTTGTCCGGCCGCGTACTCTGCGACTGCGTTGAGGCAAAGCTTTGCACGGCATCCGCAGAACCATTCACGATCTTCGGATAACCCGTCCTGCGATACTCATTCCAGCTCTCCTGGCTGTTGATGTAGTTCAGCGCAATATATTTCTGGGTAATAATGGCTTCAGTCTGCATGTCCGGAGTAGTAGCCAGATCGAAATTAACCAGCGGGCTGGTCGAATTGTCCGACTGATAGCTCGCAACCATCGACGTCAGATCCGCATCCGAAGCGCCCGTACCATCCGGTTTCATATACAGGTAAGCAAAGGAAGCCTTCACACCATTATTGAACGCCGTCTTTGCATCACCCGTAACAATACCCCGCACGACACCCTCCGCCTGCAGAAAATAGCTCTCCGCCGCCAGCATCACCGGAAACCCCGCATTGGGCCCCTTCAGGATCCCCGCAGAATTGCCCGCCGCAGTCCCGGACCTTTCCGATCCGGAATACCAGAAACTACCGGAAGGACATTTCGGATTGTCGACACTTTCATACCCCAGCTGATTGGTCCCCGTGCTGGGAAACTGGTAATAGGCCACCGCACCTCTGTCCGGATCCTGCAGCTTATTCCCATTGTAAAAGGCAAGAATGAATTTGGTGGGTATCCACGCCTTGTTGGCATCCCCGCCCGTATACGCAAATCCCCATTGGTTCCAGGCCGGGTTCTGCCGGTTATTATCACGCGTATACCCCGGATTGACAAGCGCATCAGAAGCCAGGAAACCGTCCCCGCTGAAAGTCGTGTTCTTAAAGCTGACCTTGCTCCCACCCCTGATGATCAGCCGCAGCTTCAGCGTATTGGCCAACTGTTTCCACTTCGTCATATCCGCCTTGAACAGCACGTCCGAGCTACCCAGCGCAGAAATCGCCACGCCACTGGCAGCAGACGTCGCATTGATCGTCGCAATAGCCGAATCCAGCTGGTCCGCCAGGCTCGCATAAATGGTCGCGGCCGGCGTATACGTCGGCGTCAGATTGTCCGTCCCCTTCAACGCATCGGTATACGGCACGTCATTATAGGCGTCCACCAGCAGCTGAAAATCAAATGCTCGCATGATCCGCGCTGCCGCATTAAAATAACCATACGCCGGCAACTGCGTGGAGGTCTGGTTGATGATCGTCTGGTAATCTTCCAAATTGTCATACGTATTGGCCCAGTTCGCCGAAAAATCACTCGCTGCAAAATTGTACGTGATGGACGTGCCAAAACCACCATAGCCTCCGGCATTCGCACTATACCCCACGAGCTGCGCACCATAAGTATTGTAGGTATTCAGCGTAGACGCGGTCGCCGTCAGCGCCTGCGGCAGGATCAGCTCCGGAGTCGCAGAAGTAGCCTGGTTCGGATTGGTATTTATATTCAGATATTTCTTACAGGAAGCGCCCATCATGGCCACCCCTATAAAAAGAATTGCTGTTGCTTTTTTCATTGTCATAATTTTTTTGCGCAGTTCTCAGAAGTTTAGAAAGTCACAGAGATCGTAGCTCCGTAAAAACGCGAAGGAGGCGTCTGGCTCAGGCCCGTCAGACCTATACCATTACTGTCGTTACCCGCATCGCTATACTCAGGATCGGTGTATAAGT
>JAFDYE010000125.1 GCA_018267585.1 Bacteroidota bacterium | reverse complement strand
GATCTTGCCGATGGCGCCGGCGTGCAGCTGTCCGATGCCCTCGGTCAGCAGTTTCCAGGACCTCCGCTGGGTACCCAGCTGTACGACGCGGTTGTATTTTGCGGCTGCTGCGATCGCCAGTTCGCCCTCATGGGGATTATGCGACAGCGGCTTTTCGCAGTAAGCGTGTTTGCCGGCGGCGCAGGCCAGGATGGTAGCAGGCGAGTGCCAATGGTCGGGTGTAGCGATATAGACAGCGTCGACGTCTTTGTCGGTCAGCATCTTCCGGAAGTCGTTCTCACCTCTGGGGGCAGGCTTGCCGGCGTGGACCACAGCGTTGATCCCTTTCTGGCGCGCCTTTTCTTCCACGTCGCAAACATAGACTACCTCGGTCTGCGGCTGCCGCGCAAAAACGGCGGCCATGCCCGATCCCCTGCCATTAGAGCCTATCACTGCCATGCGGATAGTGTCATTGGCTCCGATGATCCTGCGATAGCTGTTGGCGGTTTGGCCAGCCGTCCCCGCCCCTGCTGTGACAAAACTGCTGGCGACGCCTCCCAGTCCGACCGCCGCAGCGCCTCCCGCCATATTCTTTAAGAAATTTCTTCTCTTCATGGTTTATAGTTCTTTAATTTTTATATTCTTATAGTGGACGAGGTCGCCGTGCGCCTGCAGGAGGATGGGAGACGTGGCAGCCATGGCGAAACCCTTTGTGTTTTTGAATTTGCTCAGGGCGATAGCCTTTTTGAACTCCTCGCTGCTTCTGTCGTACGAAATGATCTTAACACCATTCAGCCAGTGTTCGACCTTATCGCCTCGTACGATGATGCGCGCGGTGTTCCATTCTCCTGCCGGCTTCACCGGCTTGGTGGCCGGAGCGGGAATAAGATCATAAAGAGAACCGGTCGTACGATCACCGTCTCTTCCGAGCTTGGCGTCGGGATGTTTCGAGTCGTCGATGATCTGAAATTCGCAGCCCAGGTTCGTATTGGGTAGCAGGAAATATTTGATGCCGCTGTTGCCGCCTTCGGAGATCTTAAAGTCTACAGAGAGTTCAAAATCCTTAAATGTCTTTTCGGTGACGACGTCACCCCCATGGCCTTTGGAAGGATCAAAAACGAGTTCGCCGCCAACCACGCTCCAGCCCGAGGTAGGCACCGAATCTTTTGTTGCCTGCCGCCAGCCCTTGAGGTCTTTTCCGTCAAATAACGATTGCCAGCCTTTGCCTTGCGCTTTGACGCCTTCATTTGCTAAAAGTGTAGCAGCTACGCCGAGATACAACAGAATTTTCATATGTGAAATTTAGTGCCGTAAATTTAATGGTTCTTACAATTATGTGTACCCTTTGTTTTGGATTAGTAAAATCCGTCGTGCTATAGTCCTTTAGCAGATCTGCCGGCCTGCCGCCGTGCCCGCGCAATCGTACGAGCCCTTTTCCCTCGCCGGGTATATAGACGCCGCTCTCCAATAGAGACCGGGCCACAAATCCGCCATTGCCATCGCCGGCCAGCAGCAGGCCGTCCATCGCGTCTTAGCGACCGTTGGTAACCCCTGAGGGGTGATGACCCGCAGCGCCGGAGGTGTCGACGGTAAAGCCAAAGTCAGCGGTCAGGATAAAGTCGCCTTTCAGCTTCTTATAGAGGAAATGGAACTCATCGCGGTTGAACCAGATATTGGAGCCTCCTCCTTTGATTGTGTAAGACCGGGTATTTTCGTCGTAGCTGGCGGAGCCTGCGATCCCGGGGTTACCGATATCGACGCTGTTATCGAATATGCCCACGGGATCCTGGGCATTCAGGAGATGGCAGGAGATGAAAAACAATAGAAGCAATATGCTTTTCATATGTTGATCGTTTATGGCAATAGCTTTCCTGTTACGGTCAAAATGCTGTTTTTTGAACTTTGTGATCATCCGGGAGCACCGGGGTATGGCTAATGTATAGGGTGTACGGATCGTGGCGGGGCGCTACAGGGGCGTCGTCGAAGCCGGGATATTCCAGCCTTCCAGTCTGAGCTGCGGCTTCGGACCTGTCATCGTGGTCGGGCAGCTAACCTTTACCGTTATCGTCTGCCCCGCCGGAATAGAGAAATAATTATCGGACCAATAGCTTGGCAATACTTCCTCTCCTTCCCTTACGACCTGGGGGTTCAGGAAGAAAGCCAGCTGTGAAGAGACGTTGGATAACCGGAGCGTCCAGCTGGTATAGCCGTCTTTCCTGACGGAGGCGACCACCTTTATCTGCACCCGGCTGGCGGGCATCTGCCGCAGCGCAAGGAAATCATGCCCGGGGGCCATCCAGTAGACGTTCTGCGATAGTGTAGCTGCCTGCGCATCGCGCAGACGAAGCAGGACAAAAGAAATGCCGTCCGTCCTCTTTAAAATTTCCTTTATCGAAACTACTTCTTTTGTAGCGGTCGTATCGAGGCTGGTCTGTCCCTGCTGTCTGAAGACCGAAGCGCCGGTCATCCGGACGATCTCGACATCATAGCGCAGGCCGGGGCGCTTTACATAACTGCGGTTGACGAGCGCGACGGAAGAGTCGTCGAGGTTCAGCTGGATATGCACCGGTTCGCAGGCATGCTGCATAAAATAATAGCCGGCATTGGGTTCCAGGTACCAGTCGTAGACCTGCCAGACGACACTGGGAAAGGCCGCATTGAGCTTCCAGAGCATTACGCCTCCCGTCTCGTTTAGCCGGTGGCCCGCCGCCTCGAAGATAGCGCGGTAACCTCCGGCGTTGAGCAGCTGCATCTTATCCGAAAAGTCCCGGATGCCGGCGGGCGGGCCATACCGGTCGAGCATCGCCTTATAATAGGTGTCATATTTCCCATTACCCGTACAGGCGTCGTGATATCCCCAGGCATTGTTCAGCGGATAGGGCAGATCCTTGTCAGGCACGAGGTTGGGGATGATCTTCGCCAGGGTGTTGTACGGAGGCTGCGAGGGTATCCCCGTCTCGTCTTTAAAGACCCAATCTCTTCCTCCGTCGACCAGCCGATAATATTGCGAGTCGTCCTGCCAGGAATAAGGACCGCCGCTGTATACGCCTGCGGGCCGGTCATCGGGCCAGCTGCCTTTCCAGTCTTTCGGCGCTTTGGAGAAGCCTGAAGAGCAGGGTATGAAAGGCCGGGTGCCGTCGAGCGAGGCAACGTTATTACGCATCGCGTTATAGAGCTCTTCGCGCGCATGGCCCTCATTGCCTCCTGTCCATACCAGCAGACTCGGATGATTGCGGATACGATAGATGGTGCTGATGACATTGTCGACAAACACCGAGGACTGCAGGGGCCAGTCGGCCGATCCTTTGAAGCCGCCGTTGGTATCGCCGGTGATCCAGAAATCCTGCCAGACCAGCATCCCGTAGCGGTCCGCGAGCTCGTAGAAATCGTCGGTCTCTCCCAGTCCTCCGCCCCAGATGCGGACCATGTTGACATTGGCGTTGCGACAGAGCCGCAGCTCGTAGTCGTAGCGCTGGCGGTCGCGGTTCAGCATCATATCCGGGACCCAGGCGCCGCCCACCAGGTGGACGCGCCGGCCGTTGACGTAGAAGTCCCTGCGTACCCAGCCGTTGACATCGGAGGTCGAGGAGCCGACCGTGCGGATGCCGAAGACGAAGGATGTATCCTCCGATATGCCTGCGGCGTCCTTATACTGAAGACGGATGCGATACAGATCAGGCTGTCCGTACCCGTTCGGCCACCAGAGACGGGGCTGACGGACGATCAGGCCGGGCTCGTCCACCGCCGAAAGATGCAGGCTCTTCTCGGAGCCGCCGTCCGCAGACACGGCCCGCGAGAAATGTATAGGAGCCGGCCCTGTGAAATTCTCCGGGCTGATCGTTATGTCCAGGCTGCCCCGGCTGGCGGCGCCGCCATGATTGACGACGTCAAGGTCGAGGGAAAGCCTGGCCAGGCTGGTATCTGGCAGGGCCGGCAGTTCGGTGATGATCCTTGGATGGCGGATGGTCACCTGTCCTGAGGTCCGTAGGAAGACCGGCTGCCAGATGCCCATGTTCCTGTCGCGGACCTCCGGTATCCAGTCCCAGCCCACCGAGCTGAGCATAGTGACATTCTTG
>JAFDYE010000124.1 GCA_018267585.1 Bacteroidota bacterium | reverse complement strand
TGTGTATCCTCCCGGACTCGGGTTGAATTGCGGCATCGTAAACGTATATACGGTAGTACCACCGCTGCTCATCGCATTATTATAGGTGGACGACATCGCCACGCTGCCTCCAGGGCATTGAGCCTGAACTAATTGTGGTGTAAGTGAACAGATGACGTATAGGATCGTCACCAGGAATGGGGCGTGAGAGACCCCAGATAATTGGATTTTGCGCCGTTTCATATAGGTACGTGTGTTTAGGGGGTTCCACAATAATAACTATAAAAGGGCAAAGTTATTACACTATACTAAGTAGGTTTACGTGTCTCCGGGGGCAAAAAAAGCCATAATTACGTAGGGAAAATCCTGTAAGCCCTTTTAAATGAACGAATAAGGGATCACATTTAGGAGAAATTAAAATTTTATTAATGTCCTGGCACGACAAAGGACGCCGCAAAGTTTTTCTGCCCTCTGAGGTCATAAGCCCGCACAAAATAAATTCCCGCGGACATCCTTGTCCGGAAGTTCACCCGCATGCTGTTCGTCTGGAGAAAGGTCTCGCGCTGGACCAGCCTCCCGTCCGCGGACAGGATATCTACTTGCCAGCTGCCGGCCGACCCCGGGTTTATAGTAATGAAGTCGGTAGCCGGGTTAGGATAGACGGTCACACCCCGCGGATCTGCCTTTACGCTCACTTGTTGCACGGATGAATACGAGATGGCGCCCTGGTCATCGATCAGCAGACGATAGTAGAATTTTCCGGCCGCGCCATCGGGAAGAATATCCGAATAGCCGTAGTCCGGATTATTATCATTCCTGGCCGGAACAAAGCCGATTTCGCCAAAAGACCTGCCGTCTGTACTGCGCTGGATATGGTATACGCGTCCGCGGGCCTCATTGACTGCGGACCACCCGAGCCGGACCGTCCGGGGTTTCTCCAGCGCCGCCGTCCAGCGGGTCAGATTGGTTGCAAGCGTTACTCCCGCGCCTTTACAATAGAGGTACTGCAGGGAAAAATGCATCGTATTGTTGATATTGGCCCCATAGGAATAGTACGAACTGGGGAATGAGCTCAGCATCGTATAGGTAAAAGAGGTATAGCTGACACTTACCTGGCCGGAACCCATGAAGGGAGCGACTCCGGTAATGCTGTCACTGGTGACGTACTTATTGAGAAAGGTGAAGGCCGGCTGAGAGATCGTCTGACCCGGAGAAAGAGGGTAGGAACCGATCATCTGGGGAGGGTAGCTCCCGGTAAAGGTCGACGTGAGCTGCGGGCTGCTGAACTGCTCCTGCTGGCCGATCTGAAGCATGAAAGTCGTCTGGTGGATGTCGGTATTGCCAAGCGTAAAAGAATACTGAGAGCTCACCTCGGAAGATAGCTTCACCGATACGAGCAGTCCGGAATCCGGGTTCCACATCGGGAAATTCATGTTCAGGCTATTGTAGCTGCTGCCGGAGACCGTGGTGTCATAGGTACGGGTACCGAGGTTGTTGGCGCACTGGGCGGATGCGCCGGAGTGGAGGATCGCTGCAAGGCATGCGATGAGGCCAGCCTTCATCGCACGGAGGCGTGCAGCTTTGATCCTGTAACGGGTGCTGATGCTCGGTTTCATGGAGTCGCGGGATATTGGATTGATTAATAAACTCAAAATTCACGTTATTTATTTTACGCGACCCGCTGAGCAAGCGGAAATTCAGATTTTTATAAGGGAGCACTTAACATGTCTTAAAAAAGAAGACCGCCCCATCGGGGGCGGTCTTCAAATCATTTAACCATCAATTCTACTTGGAGATCAGCAGCTTGGACACCTGCTTAGAGCCGTCTGCGCCGACCACAACGATCAGGTAGTTGCCCTGAGGATAGGAGCCCACAGACAGTGCGACAGTAGTGCCGCTGGCATTCGTTACAGTCCTTTCCTGCAGCAGCTGGCCCGACTGGTTGATCAGGCGGACAATGGCGCCCTGTCCCTGGAGGGAGCCCGCAGCAAGGGTTACGTTGACATAGTCGCGGGCAGGGTTCGGATAGACGCCGACCGAAGTGATCAGGCCATTGCGGACCGCCCTCACCTGGGAATAATCATATTTCCCATCCAGATCTACCAGCTGCAGGCGGTATTCGGCGGTGCCGGCCGCCGGGTTGCCATCGTTAAAGGAATAGCTCAGCGGGAGGGACGAGTTGCCATGCGCTGCAACAGTGCCGATGGTGCTCCAGTGGGCGCCGGCGTCGGTGCTGCGCTCGACGGCGAAATGGTCGGAGTTGATCTCGAGAGCCGTTGTCCAGCTAAGGGTAACTGAACCGTTGTCCAGCGATGCATTAAAGTCGGACAGGATGATAGGCAGCGTTCCGATTGAGCTGAGGCTGTTAGGACCGCTAAGCGTGGTAGGATTGGGATAGTTGGCAGTAGTGCCAAGGCGGGCAATATAGAAATATGGATCATTGCCGGTTGGTGTCGGCACAGCCAGGAAGACTCCGTCATTCGGACCAGTGGTTGTTGCATCGATGGAGGCATTTGACGACCCAAGAGTAATTGTCACAGGATCACCATATATAATATTGAGTCTGTTGTGGACGGTGGCGGTGCTGCCGCTAAAAGGAAACGTCAGCTTCGTGGTCAGGCCCGAACCCGCAGTCCCGATAGACAATAAAGAATTTCCTTTCAGCGTCAGTGTCGTGTTCATATTTACGGCATTACCGTCACCGATAACAATGAGACAGTTATTGCATTCGGCGGGAGGGGGTACTGTAGCCCAGATATTACCTGTCCAGTCGCCTGGCATTACAGTAGTATACGTGCCCCCGGTATAGCTTTGAGCAAAGCCGGTAGTAGCAGTTAGAGTCAGGGCGAGTGTAAGAGTTTTTAAAGAGTAAAGCTGTTTCATGTTCACAAATAGATTATGTAATTGAATGTGGTTATATCATCGCATAACAGGACTTCGCCTCGTTTGCGCGGAGGTAAACCATAGTCAATATGGATTTTGGGTCCATAGCCATAAATGGATTGTAAACAGCTTTTGCAGACGTATTGGATCAGGGGTCGCAGACATATAAGTCTGCCATATTGAGCGGGTATACGGTTCGGAAGCTATCCAACAATTGGTTTTAACATTAAAAGGAAGGATGATTGGGTACTACGCGGATAAAGAAGTGATTTCTATAGATCAGACGTATTGAGGGAATAAAAGTAAAACAAATACTATTAATTTGCAAGTGGTAGACCCAAAAATTTACAAATTGGCCATACGTCCTACGTCCGCCCGCAGCGGGTCTCCGGCCAAACGCCGGCGTCTATGCGCCGTCCTCGCTGTCAGCTACTTTGTTGAGTCCCAGCTTGTCGAGCGCAAGTTGGGCCGCTATCTGGCTGGCATCTTTTTTATTGTAGGCCTTCCCCTGGGATAACAATTCTCCGTCCACTACCGCCCCCACGGTGAAGAGCCTGCGACCGCCCTCGATACGTTCGTCGAGCGTTTCGAATTCCAGATTCTTGCCGTTCTTGTTAGCCCAGCCATAGAGCTTGTTTTTGTGGTTGATCTCCAGATTCTCGAGGTCATCGAGGAAGAGATAGGGCTGGATCACCCTTTCCATGACCCAGTGGCGGGTCTTTTCAAAGCCCTTGTCCAGATAGATCGCCCCGACGATGGCTTCAAGGGTATTGCCGAAGATCTGACTCATCTTCAGGCTGCTGTCAAACTTATTAAAATTGCTTATTCTTTTGAGCCCCATCTTGATGGCGATCTCGTTCAGCTGGTTGCGGTTCACCATCTTGCTCCGCATCTCGGTCAGAAAACCCTCCTCTTTATAAGGATATTTCTTGAAGAGGAAGTCGGCAATGATGGCGCTGAGAATGGCGTCGCCCAGGTATTCGAGGCGCTCATTGTTCTCATCGGCTCCGTCTTTGACCGACCTGTGAGTAAGAGCTGTCTTGTATAACACAGCCTTGCCCGGGGTAAACCCGAGCACATTGCGGAGCTGTTTTTTGAATGAAGCGACACTGTCGTCGCCCTTTAGAAGGCCTTTCAGGATTCCCACATTAACAAGCTACAATTTTTTTTATCCACTAAAAAATTTATGTTGCGACGGGGATACCTTTATCGAGCCGCCCTAAGGACGGCTATTGCGCCTCGTACTTCCGGACGATAACGCACGCGTTATGTCCGCCAAAGCCAAAAGTATTGCTCAGCGCCGCCCGCACCGTCCGTTGCTGTGGTTTCCAGAAAGTAAAATTGAGCCGGGAATCCAGCTCGGGGTCGTCCGTGATATGGTTGATCGTGGGCGGCACGCGGTCATGGACTACGCTCATAATGCTGGCAATCGCCTCGATGACGCCGGCTGCACCCAGACAGTGACCCGTCATAGACTTGGTAGAGCTGATATTCACTTTGAACGCATGCTCACCAAATACGTCCATAATGGCCTTGATCTCGGCGGTATCACCCAGCGGGGTCGACGTACCGTGCGTATTGATATAGTCGATGTCAGTGGGCTGCATGTTCGCGTCCCTGAGCGCGGCCAGCATCACATTCTTGGCCCCAAGTCCTTCCGGATGAGGCGCCGTCAGGTGATAGGCGTCCGCCGTAGCCCCACAGCCGATAATCTCGCAATAGATCTTCGCGCCGCGTGCCTTGGCGTGGTCCAGCTCTTCCAGCACGAGAACACCGGCGGCTTCGCCCATGACGAAACCATCCCTGTCCTTGTCGTAGGGCCGGCTGGCCGTCTTATAGTCGTCGTTGCGTTCGCTGAGCGCCTTCATCGCATTGAAGCCCCCGACGCCTGCCTCGCTGACTACCGCTTCCGAACCACCGCTGATGACGATGTCGGACATGCCTAGCCGAATCAGGTTGAACGCCTCCATTATGGCGTTCGTGGAGGAGGCGCAGGCGCTGGTCACTGCAAAATTCGGTCCCCGAAATCCATGCCGCATGGAGATATGACCAGCCGCGATATCCAGGATCATCTTGGGAATAAAGAAGGGGTTAAATCGGGGTGTGCCGTCACCCTTGGAGAAATTCACGACCTCTTCCTGGAAGGTAATCAGCCCGCCGATGCCGCTGGCGAAGACAACACCCACGCGGTCGGGATTCATCTTTTCCTTGTCGATGGCCGCGTCGCTTATCGCCTCGTCGCTGGCCGCGAGCGCAATCTGCGTATAACGGTCAACTTTACGGGCTTCTTTTCTATCCAGGTATTGCAGCGGATCGAAACCTTTCAACTCGCAGGCAAACCGTGTCTTGAATTTCGAAGCATCAAACAGGGTAATAGGATCTGCACCAGACACGCCATTCATCAACCCATTCCAATAGTCTTGGGTATTATTACCTATCGGAGTGAGGGCGCCCATGCCCGT
>JAFDYE010000123.1 GCA_018267585.1 Bacteroidota bacterium | reverse complement strand
TCGTCGATAGTATAATGGACGAGGTAGGGAAACTTCGGTACCTGGGCGCAGCGGACGTCGTCGTACCGGAAAGAGGCAAAGTGGGGGTTGGCCTTGATCGACTTCAGAGCCAGTTGGACCTGGCCGGCGAACCGTTTGCCAAGGCCTTTTTGCTGTTCATTGTAGTAATAGACAGCCTCTTCCAGGTCGGTCAGGGCATGAGGGGAAAAAATAACGGTGTACTTTGTCATTTAGCCAGCTGCTTGATCTTTTTCTGTGCGGCTTCCCAAGAGACGGCCTTATTGGGGTTTTTCTGCACTTCCCGGATGCGTTTGCGGACTTCCTTTTTTTGCCACTCGGGAATGGGGTCTTCCTGTTCCTGTGTGAGCAGACCGATAAGCTGCTGTTTTTCTTTAGCGGGCAGCTGCTTGACGAGCTCGAAGAGCTGGTTGAAGTTCAGCGGCAGGTAAATATTGGGAGAGGCGGGCATATACTGGCGTTATTTAAATGACTACAAAGCTGCTACATTTTTTTGAAAGAAATCCTTAAACTTGGATTTGGTGAGCATGCCGTCAATAATGCGGTAGAGGGCCTGCTTGTCTTCATCGTCGAGCTGTTCGATGAGCTGCAGCCGCTCGGAGGCGGTCTTGTCCTTGATCCTGACCTCCTGGGGCACTTTTCCTTCAAAGTGAATGATCTCATCGACGGTCATACCGAATAGAGAGGCGATCTTATCGAGGGCTTCAATGGAGGGTTCCCGTTCCCCCTTTTCTATTTTAGAATAGTTGGAGGTATGAATGGCGGCGGCGGTGGCCACTTCCTTCTGCATCAGTCCCCTCTGTTCGCGAATCTTCTTGATATTCTTACCGATGTTCATGGTGATAGGATAGTTGTACCGGACAACGGTAGTCATAATGGACATTTTTGGCAATATAGCGATCTTTTTGACAAATTTAAGTTGTCAAAAAGGAAATTAACTTTTTACTTTGTAGTTGTCAAATTGCCAAAAGATAATTTTTAGCTTATGGAGATAGCGGAGATCAAGGCCCAGCTGACCCTGGCCCGGGTGTTACAGCATTACGGGCTGAAACCGGACAAGCACCTGCGGCCTGCACTGCCCGTTCCACGATGACAGCACCCCGAGCCTGCAGGTGTACTACAAGACGCACACGGCCTATTGCTTCAGCAGTAACTGCCCGACGCATGGCAAAAGCCTGGACGTGATCGATTTTGTAATGCACAAGGAGAGCTGTTCCAAGCATGAGGCGATAGAGTTGTGCAAGCAGCTGATCGGGGGTGAGGCGCCGGTTCCGAAAGTGGAGCAGCTGACACGAACGGCAGTGCTCACCAAAATGTTCACCTATTTTAAAAATACGGTCTACAACAGTAAGCCGGCGCAGGAGTACCTGCGGAGCCGGGCGTAGGACGGCATGAAGCTAGAGATCGGCTACAATACGGGGCAGTTCTACCACGGGACACGGCGCGATGAGGGGCTGATCCAGTCCTGTGTAGAGGTGGGATTGCTCTCGAAGCATGACCGGTCGGGCCGGACGGGCGAAGAGGCATACCGACCTTTTGCAAAATACTGCCTAGTCTTTGCGTTGCGGAATAAGGCGAACCAGGTGAGCGGGCTGTACTTCCGCAGCACGGGCAGTGACCAGGAGCAGCGGCATTTTTACCTGAAAGACCGGCAGGGCCTGTATCCGAGGTACCCGGCCCCGGAGACGAAAAAGCTGATCCTGACCGAATCCGTCATTGATGCGGCGACACTGCTGCAAGTCCCTGCGATCACCGCAGACCATAGTGTACTGGCCTTGTATGGGACAAATGGGCTGACCGACGAGCACGGGGATGCGATCAGAAAATTAACGAAACTGCAAGAGGTGATCTTCTGGCTGAATGCGGACGCCCCAGGCGAAGAAGCGACGAAAAAGCATGCGGCCACGTTACAGGCCTTGTACCCGCAATTACGCATCACCCAGGTGTATATGCCGGCTGGCGAAGATGTGAACAGTCTGGCCCAAACGCATAGCGATCCGGGGATTTTTACGAGACTGCTGGACCAACGGCAGGCGCCGGGAGTGGAGGGCGCGAAACTTTTTCTTTCATCGGAAAAATCAATTGAAAAGAAGAAGAGTGTTGAAGCGCCCTCCGCAAACCGACCAAACATTTCCTAGTGAAAAGGTTGGTGAAAATAAAGGCAGCTTCAGTAATCACGATTGCAGATGTGATCCTCCAGTTCGAGATCATTATAGTTGATTAAAATAATATCATGAATAAATATCTTATTTTTGTAAGCTTTGCTTTTTCTTTGCATGCCTGCTCGAGCGCCCAAGACGCAAAGACGATGTATATTTATATTCCTATAAATTATACTGGTTGGGTAAATATTATTTTTAATGATAGCGCTAGTTCCTTTGAACCGCTGATTTTTGATAACGGATATGTCTATTTTATCACGAAAGATCCTCAGGATTATCGAGTTAGAACCGATATCCATCCCGACGGATTTTATAAGACAACCTATTTTTACTACAGCACCGATACTACTATAAAACTTTCCAGCCAAGATTACCCCAAAAACAACATTTTATTTGAAAGAATTTTAGGAAGCCGAGATTACAAGCGAGTTCATCCTTCTGCTATACTAGCTTATTCATTTTATGTTAGCAAAGAACCGTTAGATGATAGTAAGTTGTCTGTCGATGAACTCCCCGGAAACAAAATTCTCCACTGATTTCAAATTGGTTTCAGCGGATTACTGATATGGGTTCAATGGACAAGAGAAAGTCGACGAAATCGCCGGCGCTGGAAATCATACTACTGCCGAGTTTTGGGAGTATGATCCGAGGATAGGCCGAAGATGGAACTTGGATCCGAAGCCAACCGTTGGCGTAAGTCAGTATTCGGCATTTAATAATAGCCCAATTTTGATCAGTGATCCGTTGGGAGATTCCGCTAGTCCTCCTCAAAGCCTTAAAATTCCTGCCTCATCTTATGTAGATTATTATAGGGGGAAAATAAATGAAGAGAACAGCAGAGTTTGGAATCGTTCTGATAAAGTGTATGACTATATTGACCAATGGGCCAAGTACTTAAGTGTTCAACGGAAGCAAGATGATGAAATTGCGTATTATGATGAATGGAGAAAGGATAGGAAGCCTTTTGTGCCTTTTACCCAAAATTCTGCTCCAGGAAGTTTTAACTTAGGTGATGCTGAAAATGGCCTACGATATGTATATGATAAATATGGAAAAGAAATAGCAATAAAAGTTGAAGTGATATATAGACTTGAGACTAGAAACTTTAGATCGGGACAGTATGCACATACCGGAACGGCAGGTATGCAAACAAATGGTAATCCCCCTCCCTATTATGGGTGGAGTAGTAGATTTTATACTGATCTACCGACGGGAACTTGGAGTGCTTTCGAAAACAAAGGTTTGAGTGGTGTTGGGGGGAATGCGCAGAATAAAAAAACACCCCAAGAGTTTGTTGTTATGCCTAGTGTTACTGCTGCAATGTCCTTTTTAGCAAATTTTATTACCGGACACGATGGAAATGCTGGTAGATGGTTTTCCACCCTGAAACCTCAACAGGACTTATATAATAAAACAATAAAGAATTCAAACCCGGCAATTATAAGTAAAATTGAAAATGATCAATAGAAAATTATTTGTGTTTGTAGTATTACTAATAAGTTGCGGCGCTCCTAAACCTGAACCTGATTTTAAGTCTGGTAATTCGAATCGGGATTCGGCGCCAAGGGTTTCGTCGGCAATAGATACTAATACATCGAAAGCTAGCAAAGCCATAACTGTCACGGCAAAGGGCGTAGATCAGCTAGGTCACCCTAAAAACTGTGAGGATATGTTATTTTCACTTATTGACAAAAGTAGTTACGATCCACGAGTGAAGAAATTTAAATACAGCGTAAGGGTGGATTCATTAGCGGACGGTGTTGCCATACTCAAAATTACAATGTATAATACCGAACAGCATCAAGATAGGGCAATAGGCTGGTTAAAGCTGGATTTTAACACTCAAAAACTAACGGACATCACTTACGAAGGTAATCCAATGGAGCTAACATATGATACGGTTGTGCTCAGACAAATAATTGAAAACTGCCGAATAAGATAAGTCGAGCAGTTGGTGTAGCCTTCGCTGGTGTATTTTCTATCAGTAGTAAAGGGGAAGAGGTTTTGAAGCAGAATCGAATGCAAATGGTTGAATTGCTGAAGCGAGATTTTCCAAAAGAAGTATATCTTTTAGGTAGTCTATCAAAGTAGCAGTTTAATCATACACATTCCTTCTGTTGCCGAAGACCAGGACAAAGACGGTGAGGATATTATCCTTGACCTGGTAGATGATGCGCTAGTCGCCGACGCGAATGCGATAGCCGGGCCGGCCTTTGAGTTTCTTGTAGCCATGAGGCCGGGAATCGGTCGCCAGGTCTTTTACGGCAGCAACGACCTTGTTGTATTTAAGGGGCGGAATTTTGGCGAGCTGTTTTTTGTGCCTGTTTCTCGATGACGACCTGGCACATTACTTTTTCTTTTTGCGGGAAGTCTCGATCTGTTTTAAGGCCTGCTCCAGGGGGACGAACTCCAGTTTGCGGCTCATGGCCTTGTCATAGGTTTTGCTATCGTCCAGTTCCTCCAGTTCTTCGAGTAGCTTGTTGTAATCTTTGATGGGCAGGAAAACGCCTATCCGGTTGCCTTTGGCATCGACGACGAAATTCTCGTTGAGGTGTGTCATAAAAAAGAGTTTTTTGGCGAAGGCCTTTTTAGTTTTGTTGTAGGTGATAGCCATGTCGATAAAATAGTACACTTTGTCTTTCTCATCTGCCGGCAGGGCCTCGATATCCTCAATCCGCTTCAACAGCTTTTTATCCAACACCATGTTCGACGATCCGGCGATGAGATAATCGACGGTCACGCCCAGTCGGTCGGCGATCTTTTTAGCCGTCTCGATGTATCCCTCCGGGATGTATAAAATCAGGTTGAGGCGATAGGAATATATTTACGGTTTATCAAAACGTAAGTATATGCAAGGGAAAAATCCATTACAGCGGAAACGGAGTTCAGAGGAGATGCAAT
>JAFDYE010000122.1 GCA_018267585.1 Bacteroidota bacterium | reverse complement strand
GGATACTGGGCGGGCAGGCCGCTCGATAATGAAAATCCGATGGCGGTCCTGAGCGCTAACGGCAAGGCGGTGGTGGCGTGGGAGACCGACCGGCAGACCGGCAACTCCGACGGATACAATATATGGATGGAAAGAGTGTCCGACGTGTTCACCCCTGCGTATCTGCCGCCACTGCAGACCCTGATGGCGACGGGGACGACCAACGGCGAAAGTGTCCCCGCCTATCTGAACGGCACGACAAAGGCCTGGACGACCCTATCGCAACCGGTCTATGTAAATCCGGTCGGCAATACCGGCGCCACACCCATCGTGTCAATTTTAGACGACTATCCTCTAGGTTTCGTAAAGCTGAAGACCTATGAAAATACGGGCGCTATCCGGATCGTGAACGGGGTGCCTTATCTCGACCGGAATATTTTGATCACGGTCGACAACAATCCGCACGGCAGCGGTAATATCCGGATGAGGTTCTATATTCCGCAGGCGCAGTTCGACGCATTGAAGGCGGCAGACCCGTCGATCGCGTCGCCGGCCGACCTCGGGGTCGTTGACCAACCGAGTGCTACGACCACGGCTCCTTCCACGTATACGCCTGCAGGCAACGAGGAAATGCTTGCCATTACCGGTTGGGGCGTACTGGACGGCGGCTATTACGTGGAAACTGTAGTGCATGGGTTCAGTAATTTCTTTATTACAAAGGGGTCGACGCCATTGCCGCTGAAATGGCTGGACGTCCATGGTATGCTCACAACGCCTACCGCCGCGACCATCGCGTGGACGGTGACGGAAGAACATAACGTAAAGGGGTATACGGTCGAGTATTCGCCGGATGGGGTGCATTATCTTACCGGCTGCAGCACGTCTTCCGGCAACTCGGGCGGTGTTGCGGATTATTCGTGCGTGGTCGAGCTGCCGGCTGCCGGCGCCTATGTTTTTCGTGTCAGGCAGGAAGATGTCGATGGCAAGGTGGCCTATAGCAAGACGGTGTTGCTGTCGTCTGCTGCTGTTGCGGCTCTTGTCGTCAGCCCGAATCCTGTATCGGGTGACGCGATCGTGCGGGTGCCTGCCGGGATGACGATCACGAAGCTGATCTTGCTGAGCGTTGACGGCAGGGCCGTCTGGCAATCGGCGGGGGCATTCAACGGTACCGTTGTGATCCCGATGGGGGCGCTTGCGGCGGGCGTTTATTACCTGCAGGCTGCGACAGCGACGGATCGGAAAGTGCTGGAGATCATACGGCGGTGATGGTTGGATGGCTGGTAAACGAAGAAAAATGCTATTTTTATAGTAATGCCAACTACAACAGTCAGACCGGGTGTTGTGTATCCGAGAGCGCATTGGTATTTTGCCCTTGCGATCGTCGTGACCTGGGTAGGATTTTCAACTACCTATTTCACGCGGTTAAAGGATAATGATATTTTTCACCATATTCACGGTGCGAGCGCGGGATTATGGATGACACTGCTGATCATACAGCCGATCCTTTATCAGCGTGGACGTCTTCGGCTGCACCGGCGATTGGGCAAATGGGCTTCTATCGTACTGGTGCCATTGCTCGTACTGGGCGGTATAAAGATGATCCATACAATGGTGAGGAACGCGGATCATTATCCGCCGGGTGTGGCGTATCAGCTGGCCTGGCTGGATTGCTGTATGCTGCTGACCTTTCTGTTGTTCTTTGGACTGGCCATTTTTTACGGAAGGAATTTACATTACCATGCGCGGTATATGGCTTGTACGGTGTTGGTATTGCTGCCGCCTGCCTTGACGAGGGCTTGCTTTTTTGTCCCCTGGATAAGGAGTTTTGCGAGGGCGCTGAACGTGAGTTTTATCATTATCGAATTGGTCCTGTTATTGTTGATGCTGGATGACCGGCGATATGGCGGGGTGAAGAGACCTTATGTGGTGGCTTTTTTTGTTTTTGCGGCTGTTCATCTTTCCGGGGATTTTGCGGGGCAGTGGAGTTGGTGGCGTGGGGTGATGGGATGATAAGGAATTTTCTTGTCGTCCGGGAATTGCTGCTCCCGCCGGAAATAGAGGCGGAACTGGATATAGAAGCAAATTATGGGCGGGCCGCGGTGAGGCTCGCTGACGGAGAAGGCGGATCTTTCGCCTATGGCGGTGCGGAGGATTGAGGGGGTGGGTTCGGGCTCGTTACCGAATGACCCCGCGTAATTCGCGTTGATATTCCATTGGGCTTTTTCCCATTACTTCCCTGAAACATTTGTGAAAATTGGAGACAGTATTGAAACCGCTGTCGCTGCATATCTTTTTTGCGGTGTGCCTGTTCTCGGTGAGGAGGTGGCAGGCGTGGCGTACGCGCAGTTCGATAAGATAGCGGGAGAAGGTTTTTTTTGTGTGCATTTTGAACCACCTGCAGAAGGAGTTGGGGCTTACGTAGGCGATGGCGGCGATCTCTTCCAGGGCTATCTTTCTGGCAAAATGTTCGCGCGAATATTGGTGCACGCGTTCGAGTCTTTCGGCAGCTGCGACGTGCAATGTTGTCCGGCCGGTGGTGAGGTAGCGCAGTCCGCTGCTCGTAGACAGGGCAGAAAGGATCTCGAGCAGGAGGATGATCCTGCCGGCGCCTTCTGCGCGGAGCATCCGCATCATAAGCGCTTGTATGGTCCCGCGGTTGTCTGCATCCGGCATGATGCCTCTGTCGGCATTCTCCAGCAATATTTTTATCGGCCCGTTCTCATGAAGGTTGAGAAAGGTGTCGCCCCAGAAGTCCGGCCGGAATCGGATTACGCAGACCCGTACGCAGCCGCGTAACTCCTGCATGTATCGCATATCCAGCTTGTATTGATGGCAGAGGGTTGTGCCTGTCATGATGATATCTCCTGCGCACAGTGCGGTCCGCTGGTCACCTGCTATGAAGAAGCCGGAGCCTTCTTTGATGTACACGATCTCGATCCGGGAGGAGGTCAGGGGTCTGGCGGAGAAAAAGGAATGGTCCTCCTCCGTGATACCGAAGGCGTAAGGCGTTCGAAACGACAACGCAGGCGCGGGATGTCCCATAATTTTCATTATTGGTTGATCAATATTAACGCACGACAGGGATTGAAAGAACAGACAACCGGTTGCTTAAAAAAAATTCGCGCAACCGGTTGCACGAATTTTTATACATTTGAAACAGCCAAACGATGCAGAACAAAATCCCTACCATACAGGAAATTGCCCGCCTATTGAAGCTGTCAAAGTCAACGGTGTCGCGAGCTTTGAGGAATCATCCTGCCATCGGCCTGCGTACTACGCAGCAGGTGCAGAAGCTGGCCAAAGAGCTGAATTATGAGCCGAACCAGTTAGCGATCAGCTTTTCGAAAAGGAAGAGCATGTCGATCGGCGTCATCGTCTCGTCGCTGGACCCGTATTTTCACAGGGCCGTTTTCGGTATCGAGGATTGCGCCTACGCGAACAATTATAGTGTGCTGATCAGTCAGACCCGCGACGAATACGATATAGAAGTGAAGGTGCTGGAGACCATGCGCAAACAGCGGGTAGACGGCATCGTCGCCTCCATTTCCAGGAATGCTCCGGATATCCGGCACTTTGAGAAGTGCAGGCAGTATAATATACCGGTCGTGTTTTTCGACCGGGTGCCGGATGTAGCGGGCATCAATTCGGTGTGGTGCCGGCTGGACATTTCCACCATAGAGCTTGTCAGTTATCTTGCGTCCAAGGGTCATGAGCATATCGCGCTTATCAACGGTCCCGTCAGCCTGCCGATCAGGAATGAGCGGCTGAAGGGTTACTATGAAGGCCTTGAAAAGAACAAGCTGCCGGTTTACGAACATTTTGTGAAGACGGCCGATCTTTCTACGGTCGGCACCTACGAGGCGATGGATGCGCTGCTTTCCCATCGCATAAAGCCTACTGCTATCATTACTTTCAACGATTACATGTCGCTGGACGCGATGCATTATCTCAGGAAGGTCAAGCCCGGCAGGTACTCCGATATCGACTTCGTTACTTATTCGAGCCTGCCGACGACGCGCTATCTCGACAGGCCGCCGCTGGCCTATGTGGATCAGTTCCCCTACGAACAGGGGAAACTGGCGACAGAAGTACTTTTCAGACAACTCAACGGTCTTGCGAAAGCCGAAATTATGCCTCCCGAAAACCTGGTTATCGAAAGCAGATTGGTGGTTTATTGATTTCAGGCAACCGGTTGCGCTTGTGTTATATGAATTGGATTGGTTATGTTTGACAACCTATAGTTCACAAACCATCTGATTATGTATGCGAGTACCTCACTGAAGGGAGTCCTGTCTTTTCTCTTTCTATTTGGCTCTACCCTGGTCTATTGTCAGCGGGACATCAGGAGGATACCGGTCCCTGCCGGCGGTTCTTTGCCGGCGGCGATCGCCGAAGCTGACAAGCTCGCTATGAGTCCTCATCCACCCGCCGGAATAGAGATCGATCTTGCTCCCGGCACTTATTTCATCGACAGCACCATCCAGCTGGTGCAGGGTGGCAACTGGCATACCCTGGTCCCTCTTACCATCCGTACTTCGGGGGCGAAGCACGCGGTCATTCATGGCGGCAGGTCGATTCCACTGGAAAAGGTGCAGCGGGTGAGCGATCGCGGTTTCCTGTCCGGACTCGATCCGCGGGTTCGGAGCAGGATACGGATGCTCGATCTGAAGGCGCTGGGTATCACGAATACTGGACGGCTCCGGCCGATGGGGTTTTCGAGGCCGTTCGGCGTCGCCTGGCTGGAGCCTTTTTTTAACGGGGTCCCCGGCACGGTGGCGCGCTGGCCGAATGACAGCATGATCCTGATCGGTCGATTGATCGACTCGGGTTCTGTGCCAAGATGGGGCGATACTTCACATCGTGGCGGGGTCTTTACATACGAAGGTACGGACAGGCCGTCGCGCTGGCGGAATCCGGGCGACGCCTGGATAGGGGGTTATTTCATGTGGGGCTATGCGGACGATGCCGTGCCGCTGAAGTCGATCGATACGAACAGGAGAACGATTACCACGGCGATGCCTACGGTATACGGTTTTGGCACGGGCAAGCCCTATCGCGCCTTTTATGCCTACAATATCCCCGAAGAGATCGATACGACCGGCGAGTATTACGTGGATCATGCGCGTCAGCTATTGTACTTTCTTCCGCCTGCAGGATTGAAGACGCTCGACCTGTCCATCCTCGAAACGCCGATGATGGCCCTGGAGGGCGTTTCGAATATCCGCCTGGAAGGTCTGGATTTTACCTGCAGCCGTGGTATGGGTTTGTACATGGAACGAACGACGCATGTTCGCGTCGACCACTGCGATTTTTATAATCTGGGTATGATGGCTGTGAGCATGGGCAAGGGTGTTACCCCGACCGACGATATGGTGCATCCCGGCAGGGGTGAGCCTGCGTCCCGCATCGTCGGCAGCATAGTGCCGTACATCTATGAGAACAGCACCTTCGATCGACAGGGGGGAAGCGACAACGGTATTGCCAACTGCCGCGTCTTCAGGACGGGGGCCGGGGGGATCTTTATTACGGGGGGTGACCGGATCACGCTGCGGGCGGGTAACAGCTGGGTGAGCAATTGTTATGTCAGCGATTATAACCGTATCGAGCGATCATACCGTCCCGGTATCTGGGTATCTGGTGTGGGGAACCGAATCGCCAATTGTGAGGTGTGCCATGGTCCTGCCATGGGTATCCTGCTGCATGGGAACGATCATGTCGTCGAATACAACAATATTCACGATATGGCCCTGGTGGTCGACGATATGGGCGCTTTTTATCATGGGCGCGACCCTTCAGAGAGGGGGAATATTGTCCGGTATAATTATTTTCACCATATTGGCGGCAAGCACAAGACCGAAGCGGTGTATCACGACGACGGTGAATGCGGGACGACCGTGTATGGGAATATATTTTACAAGGCAGGAACGGTAGCCGGTTTTATCGGCGGGGGCCGGGACAACCGCTATGAGAACAATATTTTCATTGCCACGAAGTACGCCTCGCATATCGACAACCGCCTGGCGAACTGGGCGAAGGCGATGCTGGCTCCCGACGGACTTTTCCGCAAGCGGCTGAATGCGGTGGGATATAACAGGCCGCCTTATTCGGTGCGGTATCCCCGGTTGAAGGATTATTTCGAAGACGAACCGGCGATGCCGAAGCGGGATACCTTCACGAATAATATCCTGGTCAGGGTACAGTCGATCACGGAGGGAAAAAAGGAATGGCTTCCTTTTACAAATGAGAACCTGGTTGTGGACTATGATCCGGGATTTGTCGATAGCGCAAAGGAGGACTTCCGGCTAAAGGAAGATTCGGAAGTTTGGAGAAAACTACCGAATTTCAGGAAAATCCCCTGGGAGAAGATAGGGTATGATGCAAAAAAATGACGATAGCGAAAGGATCCTGCTCCGGCAGGTGTCCGAAGGCCATAGACCTGCTTTCACGGTCCTGTATGACAGGTACTGGAAGAAGATCTATGCGACGTCTCTGCATTATCTGAAATCCGCGGAATGGGCGGAGGACCTTGTTCAGGACATTTTTTTAAAGATCTGGGTGAAGCGGCTGGTGCTGCCCGAGATAGAGAATTTCGAATCCTTTCTTTTTATCGTGGCCAGGAACGAGATCGTATCCGCCATTCGGAAGCGGGTAGCGGATGCGCCTCTTCGTGATGGGGCTGAGGTGCCGGCCGCTATAGAGCCCGCCGACAATGTCCTTCAGCTGAAGCAGACAGAGCAGCTGATCGAGGACGCGATTGCGCAGCTGCCTCCGCAGCAGAAGCTGGTGTTCCTGCTGACCAGGCGGGGCGGTCTCAGCCATGAGACGATCGCCCGACGGCTGGGATTGAATACGCGCACTGTCAATAATCACGCTTCGCGCGCACTTTTACATATCCGACAATATCTCCGCAAGCAGGGGCATTTTGGCGCCCGGTGATGGGCGTTGGGGCTTTTCTTTTGACGTTGGGGGTTTTCCGCTGATGGCGTTGGGAAGGCTGTCGCTGATGGCGTTGGGGGCCTGACGCTGATGGCGTTGGGGGCCTGCCGCTGCCGGTACCGGAAATTTTTTTTCTTCCGGACTGTGCGTTCCTTCTCTTGCTGGCGTCTTCAAGATAACAACAGACTCAAAAAATGAACCCGGATCTCAAAAACCTTATCGAAAAATATTTACAGGACAGTCTTACGCGGGAGGAGGCCGCCGGCCTGCAGCGGATGCTGGAGGACCGGGTGCACCAGGACAGTCTGGAGGAAATGGTCATGTCGCGGTTGAGGATGCCACTGGAGGGGGAGGGCGACGAATTCGTCGGCGGTGAAGACAGGGGCGACGAAGGCGAGGGAAGCGACGGGGGCAAGGAGGGCGAGGGAAGTAACGAGGGCGACGAGGGCGAGGAAGGCGACGCAGGGGACGAGGACGAGGAGAGCAACGAGGGCCACGAAGGCGACGAAGGCGAGGAGAGTTTGCGATCCAGGATATTGGCGGGTCTCGACGAGAAGATCGATGTGTATGAGAGCGGACGGGATGTGGCAGTAGTGGCGTTGAAACGGGGTATGGCGGGTCGCTGGAGAATGCTGGCGGCGGCATCCGTCCTTGTCGTCGTGCTTGCGGGCGCCTGGTTTCATTATCGCGGCGAGGGGGGTGGCCATAGTGGGCCGGTTGTGAGGTCTGCGCCGGCAAAGAAGGTGGTCCCGGGTTCGAATAAGGCGATCCTTACGCTTGCCGACGGCTCGGAGATCCAGCTGGACGACAGCAAGGGGGTGGAGCTTGCCGAGCAGGGGGGGATCAAAGTCGTCAAGATGGGCAATGGCGTCATTGCTTACAACGGGAAGAATGCCGGGGGCGCGCATATGTTCAACACGATCCGGACGCCCCGTGGTGGTCAGTACGAAGTGGTTTTGCCGGACGGAAGCCATGCCTGGCTGAATTCGGCGTCCAGCCTT
>JAFDYE010000121.1 GCA_018267585.1 Bacteroidota bacterium | reverse complement strand
GATATTGCCGTCCTCGTCTTTGAGAGAGGCGCCGATGCCGAAGAAGTGGCCGCTCATCTGCTCGTCGAAATACCGTTTCTCCACCGGAGGGAAATAGTCGGTGTGCGGGTCCATGGACTGGACGATGCTCTGGACGAACATATTGAACCGGTCGTCGTCGCTCATCTTCAGCTTGAGCCGCTCGTAGATGCGGTCCATGATCTTCAGCGAGCGCGCCCGGGCGTCCTTCTCGAGGTCCTCGTTGCTGCGGGCGACGAAATCCTTTTTACCCTTGTTGGCCTCCTGCTGATCCTGCAGCTCGGAATAGCGTTCGAGCGTCAGGAACTTCAGGCGCTTGCGCCACGCCTCTTTGCGGTCGGCCTCGGTACGGGGGAACTTCATCTGGTCGAAGTTCTGGTCAAAATCCTCGTCCCTGGTGAACTCGAACGGGCGGGAAAGAATATCCTTGTAGATGGCTTCTGTTTCGGCAAGCCTTTTCTTGTATACGTCTGTTACAGCAGGGACGAACTGTACGTGGGCCGTACCCAGTATCTCGTCGTCGATGGTCGTGCCGTAGCGCGCGTTCAGGGCGTCTACGTCGGACTGCAGGAACACGTCCTTCTCCGCGTCAACTTCTCCCATGTACTTGTCAAACACTTCTTTTGAGAACTTGTCATCGATCGCCTTGGGGCTGTAGTGTATCTGTTCGAGCATGGTCCCTACATTCAGCAGGATCCTTTCGTATTTTGTCGGTGGAGTACCTCCAAATCCAAGCGTACGGAATGCGACGAACACCCCCCCGCCCAGTATCAGCAGGAGAATGGGCAGATTTCGTTTATTGATCATAATCTTAAGCACTTTTAGCATATCTATTCAAAAATAACGATAAATATAATGGTATGTTGTCGCAAGGGTTCAATATTAACACGGTATTACCCAGAATATGATGAACGGTTTCGGCGTTCCCGGGATCTGCGCCCCGGCCGGTATCCGGCTGATTATTGTCCTTCGTATACCGGATCAACAAATTTTTTTCGACAATGTTTTTGAAGGGAATGCAAATTATCTTAATTTCGCGCTTCAAATGGTGGCTGTAGCTCAGTTGGTTAGAGCATCAGATTGTGGTTCTGAGGGTCGTGGGTTCGAGCCCCATCAGCCACCCCAAGCAAAGCCGAAGGCCCCGACAAAGTCGGGGCCTTCTTACTTATTATCAACGATATGACAAGACTAGCCTGGTGGTTCTACACCATCCCCTTTATTTCCGCCTTTATTCACTGGCTCACGATCTGGATGGCGCTCAAGCTGCTCTTCCATCCCCGTCAGCCCAAAAAGATACTCGGCTTTACGCTGCACGGCGTTTTTCCCAAACGCCAGCGCCAGATTGCCGAAAGCCTGGGAAAGATCGTCGGCCAGGAGCTGCTCTCGTTCGGGGACATCGAGCAGACCATCACCAACCCGGAGAACGTTCGCAAGATACTGCCCCTGGCAGAAGAGCATATCGACAATTTCCTGCGCAACAAGCTCAAAGAGAGCATGCCAATGATCGCCATGTTCATCGGCGACAAGACGATCAATCAGCTGAAGACCGTTTTCATGGCCGAGCTCGAAGAGCTCTTCCCCGCTATCATGAAGAACTATATCGCCAACCTGCGCAATGACCTCGACCTCGAGCGGATCGTAGTCGACAAGATCGCTGCGTTCTCGACCGACCGGCTGGAGGCGATGCTGAATCAATTCCTGACCAAAGAGTTCCGTTTTGTGGAAGTTATCGGAGCGGCGCTCGGCTTTCTGATCGGTCTGCTCCAGATCATGCTGACCCTATTGATGAAATAGGTTTTTCATCGACGGTTCCGGGCGTTCCTGACCGGTTCTTAGCTGATCTTTCCTTCATTTTACCCGGTCGTTTTTTATTAACCCTACCGTATCTAATATTTACCGTTTGTATAGAATGGGAGATCGTGCTAAACCTTTTAACCTGAATTTTGCAGGCAAAATGGAAATATCTTAAACTCATGAGAAACACTTGGCTATTGTTACTGGTTATGGCTGTGTCACAGGTTGGATTTGCGCAGGTGCCCGGCGGGGGCGGCGGCAGAAGAGGCCCGGGCGGACAGGTTCCGGCCATCGGCCACTTCTACGGCAAGATCGTGGACGGCAAGACCGGTAAAGGGATGGACGGAGCTTCGGTTCAGCTGATCCAGAGCAAATTCAATCCGGCGACCAACGCACGCAAGGATACCGTGATCGCCGGGATGATCACCCACCGCAACGGGGAGTTCAGCCTGGAGAACCTTCCCATTTTCGGGAATTTCCGTCTGACCATTTCCGCCATTGGTTATACCACATACGATCAGAAAGTAGCTTTCGACCTGAAAGGACTGAGGGGCGCCGCCGGATCCGCGGGCGCCGGCAACGACGGACAGCCCAATATGGACAGGGCCGCGGCGGCAGCCAATGCGACCGATAAAGACCTGGGGAATATCAAGCTTCAGCAGGACGCGCAGAGCCTGGCGCAGGTGACCGTTACGGCCTCCAAGCCGCTGATCACCATGGGTGTCGACCGCAAGATATACAACGTCGAAAAGGACATCTCCGCACAAGGCGGCACCGGGACCGATGTTATGCGAAACGTGCCCTCCGTCCAGGTAGACATCGACGGCAACGTCACCCTCCGCAACAGCACTCCTACCATCTTCGTGGACGGCCGGCCTACAACGCTGACCCTCGATCAGATACCGGCAGACGCCATCCAGAGCGTGGAGATCATCACCAACCCGGGCGCAAAATACGACGCATCGGGTGGCACTTCGGGTATCCTGAATATCGTACTCAAGAAGAATCGTAAGGCAGGGTACAACGGGAACGTCCGGTCCGGCGTCGACCAGAGAGGCCGGGTCAACCTGGGCGGTGATATCAACGTCAAGCAGGGTAAGGTCAACTTCTTCCTCAGTGGGAATTTCAACCAGCGAAAGAGCATCTCAACAGGCCAAACAGACCGGATCAGCAGCTTTGACGCCTTTCCGTCCCTCAACAAGTCTGCCTATAGCAGCGTTCTCAGCCAGACCGACAGGAATGTCAACAAGGGCT
>JAFDYE010000120.1 GCA_018267585.1 Bacteroidota bacterium | reverse complement strand
GTAAGGTATTAAAAGACTTATTCGCCACCGTTAGATAAGAGTAATTGTATATTTTTGGGGTAGAACAAAAATCTGCTCATGAAAAAATTCTACCTCTACCTTTATACGGCACTGTCGTGCCTTTTTGTCTTTTCTTCCTCATCTTTTGCCCAGGCTCCTTCGATAACGGTGGGCGCCGGATTTTCGAGTAATGCCGGGGGGCGCGGGATTGCTTATGGCAATGGAACTTATGTGCTGGCCCTGGATGTTCCACTCGTTTACAAATCGCCGGATGGAGCCGCGTGGTCGAAGGTCACTGATCCGAGCGTTCCCGGTTTTAGCATCAAGGGTCTGGCTTTTGGAGCGGGGGTTTTTGTTGTCGCCGGTGACGGTGGTGGCGTTGCCAGCTCTGCGGATGGGACTACGTGGACGGTGCGCAGCACGGGAACGTCCAACGATCTGGCGGACGTGAAATTTCTGCAGGGGGCATTTTATGCGGTTGGCAAAAATGCCACGATACTGCGGTCGGCTGACGGGATCACGTGGAGCAAAATCACTCCGGGCGCCGGCAGCGCTACGGATCAGCTGATGGGTATCGATTATGGCAATGGGTTGCTGGTTATCGGCGGCAGGGCTTCAGGGACCTCTATTGTGTACCATTCCTCCTCGGGTGATCCCGGCTCGTGGGGTGTCACGAATCTTGGGTCGAGCGTAACGCTGAACGCGCTACAGTATCTCAAGGATCGCTTTTACATTTTTACGACAGAATTGAATATCTGGACCTCTACGGACGCGAGCGCATGGACGAATGCTACGGGCTCTATGAGCGTCACCCTTCCGAATTCTTCTACTGCCACTTTTGCTAACGGAAGTCATAACCAGATATTTAGCGGATTCTATGATGGGACGAATCTATATTTCCTGGGTTACAGCAACTATTATCAGGCCTACGGTGCGGTGTACTCTTCTTCGGACGGGGCAAATTTTACGTTGTTGCCGCTGACGGCAATCCAGTCTTTCGGGGGGAGGTATCTGAACAGCACCCGTTTTATTTACGGATATGGTGGTCTTGTCAGCAGTACTGACGGCGTCAATTTCAAGCTTGATGGGGGCGGAGATTATTATGGTTTGGCATCCAACGGGACAAACTATGTGGGGGTAGGTTATATGGGGTCGGGTTTTGGGCTGGTGGTGTCGTCGACCGATTTTTCTACCTGGCTGGACCGGACTCCGGCCGGTCAGGCTCCTTTGTACGGCGTTGTGTATGACGGAAGCAGGTATCTGGCTGTCGGTACGCATTCGGTTGTCACGTCCGCGAATGGCAATTCGTGGTCGCAGCTGGCCTCGCCGTCGCTGAATTTTACGGCAGTGGGCTATGGGGCGGGGCAGTATGTTGCGGGGTCGACGAATGCCGGTGGGCTTTACTATTCGGCGAACGGGACTACCTGGACGGCAGGGAACACCGACGACAACTATTTTTTCAAGATCAAATATATCAATAGCCAGTGGTTTGCAGTAGGCTATTCGAATGTTACGGGCTGGGGGGTGATCATGCATTCTGCCGATGGCATCAGCTGGACGGATATTACGCCGAATCTGTCCTATTTCTCCTATTATTATAATGACGTCGTTTACGATGGTACGAAGTATTACTTTATGGGAATGGAGACGGATGCTTCGTACAACTATGTCGGATTTTACTCGGTGTCGACGTCCGATTGGAACGACCCTAATTCTTATACGACCAAGGGTACGGTTACGTCGGGGGCGGGGTCGGCGGTATTGGGCGGGACATTTGGAGAGGGTGCGTTTGCGTACGGCGACGGGCGGTTTGTCGGGTCTGTCATCGATGTAAATACGGGCCAGGCCTATGTCCTGTATTCCAGTGACGGCGCCAGCTGGAGCGCTGTGTCTACGGACGCCACCACTTCTATGTATGGGATCGTGGCGACCAACAGCGATTACCGGATGCTGGGCACGAGCAATGGCAGGATCACGGCGTCTTTCGGGTCACCATTGCCGGTGGTGCTGCTGGATTTTACGGCTGTGGCTGATGGTGGCAACAGTGTGCTTCGCTGGCGGACGGCGAGCGAGGAGAACAGCTGTTGTTTTGTCATACAGCATAGTCTGAATGGGGTTGACTGGGATAGTATTGGCGCTGTAGCGGCTGCGGGACATAGCGATCTGGTGAGGGACTACGGGTACACGCATGTGAAGGCGCCGGCTGGGGATAACTATTATCGTCTCGTCCTTAAGGATCTGGATGGAAAGTCGAAGTTAAGTCCTGTGAAGACGGTGACCATCGGGGGTACGGGAAGGATGCGAATCTATCCCAACCCGGTAAGGGAAGCGGCGGTGATCGAGCTACCGCAATCGGGTGAAGGGAGAATGGTGGTCTTTAACAGTGCAGGACAGCGGGTACTGCAGCAGGTGATTAGCGGGTATACGATGACACTGGCAACGGCTGAGCTGCCTGCGGGCCTGTACCATGTAGTGGTCTTCCAGAATGGGAAGCGTTACGAGCAGGATATTATCAGGAAATAGGGTGTAGCCGGTTTTAAGCGCTCCTGGCTGCGGTTTCGGCCGGGAGCATTTTTCTCTTGCTGGTTTGGTATTTTTCGCCGATGATGGCGCTCATGGGGCGTTGGGAGACCTTGCTTTCTACCCAGGAGACGAGGTCGAGGTAGGCGAAGGCGCGGGCTTCGTAGCGGTTGCCTTCGAAGCCGCGGATCTTTTCGAGGAATTTTTCGAATTCGGCGCGCATGCTGGACCGGGAGGTATGGAAGGAGGTGCGCAGGAACCGGAACATTTCTTCTTCGACGCGGGTGAGGCGTTCGCGTTTGGCCATGAAGCGGTAGACCGATTTTGTCAGGGACTCCATGAGGTCGAAGTTGCCGAGCTCGTAGTGGGCCATGAGGTGGAGGACCCGGGCGGAGCACTGGAGGTCGTTGCGGAGGTCCATCTGGTCGTTGATGATACGCTGGAGGTAGTCGATGCAGGTGTCGTAGTCACCGGCTCCGAAATAGAGGGAGGCGATCTTATAGTTGAGCACCAGGATGCGATGCCGGTCGATGAAGAGGTCGTTCTCTGTAAGCTGCTGTTCGATGGCGGGGACCATGAGGAGGCCTTCTTTGAAGTTGCCGAGCATGAAGACCTGGTTGATCTTGGCGGTGGTGATATAGACGAAGCACTGGATGCGGAAGTTGTCGTTCTCTATGACGCGGTCGGATTTGGCGAAGGTCTCGAATTTCCTCAGGACGATCTCGAACTGGCGGTAGTTGCGGAGGTCGAAGTGGGCGTTGAGGAGGTTGTGGAGGGCCTTTATATAGTGACCGGTCTCGACGCGGATCATGAGGGGCTGTTCTTCGAAGAGGTCGAGCCATTTCTGGGAATAGCGATAGTACATCAGGAAATCCTGGCGGATGAAGGCGTACCAGTTGTAGGACTGGTAGAGGTAGAGGCGTTCGTAGAAGCCGGTCTGTTGCCAGGCGTTGGCGGGCAGTTGTTCTCTGAGGTATTCGCGGACGAGGGCTTCGTCTTTTTCGTTGCGGGAGTGGCCGTTCTGGATATACCAGCTATAGATGAGCAGGGCGAGGTTGGAGAGGCGTGCGACCATGTCGATGCGGTCGATGACCTCGCGGGATTCGGCCGACAGCTGTTCGGCGCGCATCTGCATGCTGTGGGTGATGTGGAGGGTCTCGATCCTTTTCTCGAGTGCGAGGACCTGTACCAGGAAGTTGAATTTCTGGTTGGCTTTTGCGGTTTCTTTGGCGCGGTCGAGGAGGCGGAGGCTTTGCTGAAAGAGTCCTTTTTTATAGAGGATATGGGCGTAGTCGAAATACTCGTTGAGCTGCAGGTCGATGCTGTCTGCGCTTTTGAGGAGGCGGAGGCTGGCGAGTATTTGTTTGTACAAATGGGTTTTAAGGTTGCTCAGCTGGGGCTTTTCGATGCCGGGCAACTTTTTGAGTAGGCTTTTTTCGTCGTAGTCGCTTAGCTTGTCGAGGGCGTCGAAAAGCTGTACGATCTTCAGGTCCTCTTTTGTCGAGCTCCTTTTGATATAGAGCTTAAAGTGTCGTTTTTCGGACTTTTCAAGAGAATGTATAAGTTGGAATAAGGTATCTGAGAACCGGTTGGCCATAATGAAGGGATTATCCTAAAACTCAATCCTGTAAAGGTTTTCCACACAAAAAAGATCATTTTGACATAATTAACTCATCCATAAGTTGATTAGAATGCCGAACTCTTGTATCGTACCTTTACTGCAGAGAATGAGATGAAAAAATATGGCAGCAATCGTTGAAACAGGCATTCGTTAGAGGCTCATTCGTCAAAAAGATAGTACTACCTTTTTTCATATGGCAAGCAATCGTTAGCGCCCCTTTGTTTCTACAGCGGGGCTTTTTTTTGCAATCTAGTTAACAATTAAGATAAATAAGGTTTTTTTTAAATAATTTTTTTTGACCCGCCGGGAGTGTTCCGACGGGTTTTTTGTTTTTGGGGGATCGGGGATGGGTTTATTTGGATCGGGATGGGGGATCCTGGATTGGGGATCCTGGATTGGGGGATAATGGTGGATCGGGGGATTGTTG
>JAFDYE010000011.1 GCA_018267585.1 Bacteroidota bacterium | reverse complement strand
CTTTCTTATCGAACGGAGGCGGCTGCCTGCGCTGAGTGTCGAGATGGAAAGCCGGCTGGGCTTCGTAGCGGCCGGCTGAGAGTGCGGCGATGATCGGAAATCGTCAAATGATGCACTAAGCGTTTTTTTGTGCTCCGCGCGGATACGATGACGACGAGTTTTACGTTTGAAGCTGTGAGGAAAATAATCCGTCAAATCAAGGGCTCTACCTTGTTAATTCAAATTATTTCCTTCAATTTTGCTGACAATTTATAGTAGGCTTCGGTCTATTGGCCATTTTAGGGTAGGATGCATGGTCAAGGGCAGAACGACCGGGAGGGGGTGCTTCCGGCAGAAGCAGGGGCCACGACGAAAGACACATCAAAACGTAAATCTGACCTTTTAAATAAAATGGGATTATTCAATTTCCTTACGCAAGAAATAGCCATGGACCTGGGTACCGCCAATACCCTGATCATACATAACGACGAGATAGTGGTGAATGAACCGAGTATTGTAGCGCTGGATCGGAACAATCCCAAGAACGTGCTGGCCGTCGGCAAACGGGCCCTGATGATGCACGAAAAAACCCACGAAAGCATTCGCACAGTCCGCCCGCTGAAAGATGGCGTTATCGCCGACTTCAATGCGGCGGAGCTCATGATACGGGAGATGATCAAGATGATCTATCCCAAGAAACCGCTCTTCCCGCCCAGTTGGAGGATGATGATCTGTATCCCGTCCAGCATCACCGAGGTCGAGAAAAGGGCCGTAAGGGACAGCGCGGAGCAGGCAGGTGCAAAAGAAGTCTATCTGATCCATGAACCCATGGCTGCGGCCCTTGGTATCGGCATTGACGTCGAAGAGCCGGTCGGTAACATGATCATCGATATCGGCGGTGGTACGACGGGTATCACTGTCATAGCATTGGCGGGTATCGTCTGCGACCAGTCGATACGTATCGCTGGTGACGAGTTCACGGCAGACATCATGGAAGCCCTTCGCCGTTATCACAGTCTCCTTATCGGGGAAAGGACCGCCGAGCAGATCAAGATCCAGATCGGCGCCGCCCTCAAGGACCTCGACAATCCGCCTGATGATATCCCGGTCAACGGCCGTGACCTGGTGACGGGTATTCCCAAACAGATCATGGTCTCCTACCAGGAGATCGCCGAAGCGCTCGACAAGAGCATATTCAAGATAGAAGAGGCGATCCTGAAGGCGCTTGAGACGACCCCTCCCGAGCTGGCAGGGGATATCTACCGTCGCGGTCTTTATCTGACCGGCGGTGGCGCCCTGCTCAGGGGTCTCGACAAGCGATTGAGCCAAAAGATCAAATTACCCGTACATATTGCCGACGACCCTCTGAAGAGCGTGGTT
>JAFDYE010000119.1 GCA_018267585.1 Bacteroidota bacterium | reverse complement strand
TCGGCGGTTCCTATATGACCAGCATCCTGGCCTGGATGGGATTTAGCCAGACGCCCGGGCCCGACGGGATCGCCGACAATATCAAGTACTCTTTCTACATCGGGGCCGCCATTTTTATCATCGCCATTCTTGTGACGGTATTCTTTTCGAAGGAATACCCTCCAACCGAATACGAGCAGTACCATGGCCATCCGGAAGAAGGCCAGAAAGCAGGCCTGGCGGAGATCGGCCGGGACTTTATGCGCATGCCAAAGACCATGCGGCAGCTGGGGTTGGTCCAGTTCTTCAGCTGGTTTGCGATGTTCACCATGTGGGTCTTCACCACCGACGCCGTCGCCACCCACGTATTCGGACTGCACGGCGACTACGAGCACACCAGGGCCTACAACCAGGCGGGGGATATCGTAGGCAACGCATTCGGCATATACAATGGCGTAGGCGCCCTGTATGCGCTTTGCCTGACGCCGATGTCGAGGCTGGTGGGCCGCAAAATAACCCACGCGATCTCTTTGGTGGCGGGCGGGATCGGCCTGATCTCGATCTATTTCGTACACAGTGAATGGGGACTCTACTATGCCATGGTCGGCATCGGCATAGCCTGGGCCAGCATCCTGTCGATGCCCTACGTTATCCTCAGCGGCTGCCTGCCGGCAGGCAAGATGGGCATCTATATGGGTATCTTCAATTTCTTTATCACGCTGCCACAGATCGTCAACGGCCTCTTCGGGGGCTGGATAGAAAAACGCATCTACGGCGGACAGCCGATCTATTCGATCGTCCTGGCAGGCTTTTGCCTGCTGGCTGCCGCTGTCAGCGTCCTTTTTGTTTACGACGGAGGAGCCATCCGCATGCAGCAGGAGAAGGCCGGCTTCTTTGCCGGGCAACAGCAGTAACCTCATGGCAAGAATTCAACTCTTCCTCGCCTGTCTGCCCTGCGCCCTGGGCGCTACCGCACAGCAGGTCTATCCTACCAACTGGTGGGCCGGCATGAAACATTCCAGCCTCCAGGTCATGATCCATTCTCCGGGCATCGGAGACCGGGCCAAAGTGACGGTCGCCTACCCGGGCGTGCGGCTGACTGAATTTCACCGCGTCAGCAATCCCAATTATCTTTTTGTCCGGCTGCAGCTGGGGCCGACGGTAAAGCCGGGGAATATACCCATACGGATCAGCCACCCCGGATCTGCGGCGACGGTGATCCGATACCCGCTGCTGGCGAGACGCACGGGCAACGGCGTTTCCTATGCGCAGGGGGTTACGTCTGCCGATCTCATTTATTTCCTGATGCCGGACCGCTTTAGCAACGGCGACCCGGACAATGACCGTGTCGCCGGCCTGCGAGACCAGTCTTTGAACAGGGATTCTATATTTTTAAG
>JAFDYE010000118.1 GCA_018267585.1 Bacteroidota bacterium | reverse complement strand
GCCTTCGCCCTCTTGCTTTCTGTCGTACGGGTCTGGAAGGTATCCAGGTCGTTGCCGGTGTATTCGGTCTTGCCCATGGCCTGACCGAGGATGCTGTCGCTTTTGATTGATGCTTCCAGCGCATTGTGCAGCATGACCATGTCGATCGCGGGTTCGGCGCCTTCGCCCATGATCGACTTGCGGGCCTTGATCCACATGCGATAGTCGTCCTTGTCTTCGGGGCTGAGATTCGCGGTGTCCACGGACGCACTGTCGAATTTTTGCTTGAACATATAGTAAACGCGGGCCTCTTCCTGCGAATCGTCCTTGACGTTGCGGCCATCCTTGCCGCCGATGAAGTTCCAGCCGTGGATATCGTCAACATATCCGTTGTGGTCATCGTCGATGCCATTGCCCGGTATCTCTTTGGGGTTGGTCCAGATAACGTCTTTCAGGTCTTCGTGCAAAGTATCCACACCCGAGTCGATAACGGCCACGAGAACCGTCTTGCTTTTTAGTTTTTTACTTTTAGCGAATTCGTAGGCTTTATTGACGCTGATACCGTAGAACCCGTCTTTTTCCTTATCCAGCAAATGCCATCCTTTCGGGAGTTCTGTTTTAACGGAGGTACCCTGGGCAAACATGGTGAGAGGCAAACATCCAATGAGTAGCACACTGAGCAATCCTTTCAAACGACAAGTCATTTGTTTGTTTTTAGTTTTAAATTTTAAGCCGGATCTTATCCGGGATGTGTAGCATTGTTTAAACCTGTAAAATAGGAAAAAACTGTTCCACGGCCGCGCATAAATTACAGGAACGGGCCTATTAAGATGTTAAAATTACCGATCGGTCCCGGATTTCACCGGCTTTAACCGGAAATTACGGGTTGGCCAGGCTAAGCTTGAGCTCGACCCGCCTGTTGGCCGCCCTGCCTTTGGGCGTGCGATTATCTGCGATCGGTTTTTGCTGACCGTATCCGGTAGCCGACAGTCTGGATCCGGCAATTCCCTTGCTGATAAGGTAGTTTCTGACCGCGTCAGCGCGTTGTTGCGACAACACCAGGTTTTTCGCGGCGATACCTGAATTGTCGGTATAGCCTTCGATGCCAAGGTTCCATTCGGGGTGGGCTATCAGGATGTCGGACAACTTATTCAGTGCGGTATAAGAGCTGTCTGTCAGATGGTCGCTGGCCGAAGTGAACAGGATGTTGTGTGCGATATAGTTGATCTGTTCGGTCGCTTCTTTCTTGATCTCCTTCACGACAGGGCAGCCATGATTTTCTGCGGTGCCGGCGCTGTCGGGACATTTGTCCTCTTCGTCGTTGATGCCGTCGCCATCCCTGTCGGGTATGGGGCAGCCGTTATAGCGGGCGAAGCCGGCGACATTCCTGCAGGAGTCGTGTTCGTCGTCTACGCCGTCGTGGTCGCTGTCCGGTACGGGGCAGCCATTGTATCGGGCTACGCCGGCGATGGTCCTGCAGGAGTCGTGTTCGTCGTCCACGCCGTCGTGGTCGCTATCCGGGACGGGACATCCGTGCCAGGCTGCCTTGCCCGGAACCAGCGGACACAGGTCCTGGTCGTCTGTGACGCCGTCTTTGTCCGTATCCTTCTTTTTCACCGGGGACCTGACGCCGGAAGAGGCCAGCCAGATGCCAAGCGAGGCACCGATGACCTGGTGGTGAAAAGTTCCCTGATAAGGGGCGGTATAAAAATTCGAAAGCCCCTGGCTGAAAAAGGCGCTTAGAACGACGTTGCCGAGCTCGAAGCCCGCTCGTCCGTTGAGACCGATATCAACCGTCTGATAGCTGTTCGTCCCTTTGCCGATCGTGACGGGATCGGACTCGCTGCTGTATTTATGTGTACTGGCGCTGAGGCTTTCGTTCTTGATATTGCTGCCGGAATAGATAAAGCTGACATACGGACCGGCGCTGAGAATAAAGCTGTTCTTATGATTGGCGGTGAGCGGGAACTTATAGGTCAGGTTCAGCGGTATCTCGACGTAGTTGAGGTTGAGCGTCTGTTTGCTGTAGACCGTGTCGGTGATCAGGCTGCTGACCGAATCGTAGGTCCTGTTATATCTTCTGCCTTTTGTGATATAATAGATGGCTGGTTGAAAGAAAAGACCCGATTGTCCGATGGGCACTTCGAGCATGACACCGAGCTGGAAGCCGGTGCGGTTGGTCATAAAGGGCTTCGTGGTCGTATCCCATCCCGGTATATTGTTGGATTCCAAAACTTTAGAAGAGTGTACTCCACCCATCAATCCGAGCCTTACCTGGGCCTGCAGGTGAGCGCCGCAGCCGATGGCAAACAAGAATAGGAAAACCCTTCTTTTGAGGGCAGCAGAAAGTAAATGGAAGCCGGCGTTCATGGTATATCGGGATCTATCGGGCTATAACGCCTAATCTGTGGTATTATTTTGTGGCTTCCGGTTCGTCCGGACGTTAAATGTTAAATTTTATCCCTTGAGCCAGAGGCAATTGGGTAGAATAGTTAATGGTATTGGTCTGGCGCCGCATATAGGCCTTCCAGGCGTCGCTGCCGCTCTCCCTGCCGCCTCCCGTCTCCTTCTCTCCTCCGAAGGCGCCGCCGATCTCGGCACCCGAAGTACCGATGTTGACATTGGCGATACCGCAGTCGCTGCCCGCCACGGATAGGAATCGCTCGGCTTCCCGGAGGTTGAGCGTCATGATCGCCGAGGATAGCCCCTGAGGGACACTATTCTGGATCTCGATGGCTTCTTCGAGTGTCTTGTATCGCAGCAGATAAAGAATGGGCGCAAAAGTTTCCTGGCTTACGATAGGATAGGAGGGGTCTGCTTCCGCGATACAGGGGCGGACATAGCAGCCGCTTTCATATCCGTCGCCCCCGAGGACCTCACCTTCGACCACATAGCGGCAGCCCTGCTGTTTTCCGGCGGCGATCGCCTGCTGATAGCTGCTGACCGCGTCTTTGTCGATCAGCGGCCCGACGTGGTTGTTCTCGTCGAGCGGATCGCCGATGCGCAGCTGCCGGTAGACGGTGCTGAGCTTATCCTTTACTTTGTCATAGATATCGTCATGGATGATCAGCCGGCGGGTGGTAGTGCAGCGCTGACCGGCCGTGCCTACGGCTCCGAATACCGCTCCCGGTATGGCGATATCCAGGTCGGCGTCGCGGGATACAATGATGGCGTTGTTCCCGCCCAGCTCCAGCAGCGCCTTGCCCAGCCGGGAGGCCACCGCCGTCCCGACGGCTTTGCCCATACGCGTGGAACCCGTAGCCGATATCAGCGGGATCCGTGCATCTGCGGCGAGCCATTCCCCGAGATCGCGTCCGCCTGTGACAAGGCCGCTGACGCCTTCGGGTACTTTATTGGCGGCGAAGACAGCGGCCACGATAGACTGGCAGGCAAGCG
>JAFDYE010000117.1 GCA_018267585.1 Bacteroidota bacterium | reverse complement strand
TTCGGACCCGTACTATGACCCTTATTACGATCCGAACTATGACCCTTATTATGATCCGAACTATGACCCTTATGGCAATTCGGTCAAACCGGGGGTGCACACCGGCTCGGGAAATACGGGGACTTTCAATGCGGGTGGGCAAAGCCCTTTGGCTTCGGGCAAGTAAGCATGCGGTCGTGATTGTTCGTCTAACCACCGGCTGTTTTGCGCCAGGGGAATGACGTCGGAGTGGTCAATTGCCGTAATTGAAATCGCTGGTCTCAATTCGGCAATTTTAAGAGGTGCAGTGTCACACGATCTTCTCCCTGAATAGCCTGAACGTAATAGTCGCCGGGCCTATAGGCATTGCCAATATCCAATGTCCCATTCGGTGTTACGTTGGCCCTAATTTCTGTGAGGCGGCCAAGATTATCAGCCACCCGTACAAAGATCGGGAGATCATCGTTGCTTTGGAAGACCAGTGTAAAAGATTGCCGGGAAGGATTAGGGTAAGCGGTGACCGCCAGACCATTAGCCGCTGTTACGCGAGGATGGTTGGAGGCATAAAGCCATTTTTCATTTTTTTGATGGCCAGGCTGGCCACTTTTTTGGCATCTGCCTTTCGCTGAAAGCCTTTCATCCCAATGACGCCAGGTATAATACACTGGTGTATACGCAATTGTCCGTTGACAAAAATATCATATCCATAGCTGTGGCTTGAATTTGTGATTATCTTATAATCGATGCGAATGTTGGGAATAGAATCGAATATAACCGACCGTCTGTCGGCGTAAAAGACCGGATTAATGGACGTCTGGCTGCCCGGAGGAAGCGAGTAAAAGCAAAAAAAGAAAGCGCAGGTTAGAAAGAAATTCATTTCCCGATTTTTAGGCTATTATTGCTAATACCATCCTCGGGACCTTTGACCAAATCCGGCGTTTTTCAAGTGGTATATGATGCAAATCCTATTTCCTATGAGCGGCATATAAAAATAATAGCATTTCATTGTTTGGAGACTGATGACGATCAGGGACAGGCATGATATAGATCATACGAAGCCGGGACCGGTACGGGAGGCTTACAGGTCAATTCGCGAATCCATTCTTCAAATATATTTTTAAGATCTGCTCGATTTCCTGAAGGTGGAACGGTTTTGAAATAAAGTCATCCATACCCGCTGCGAGGCATCGCTCTCTATCTTCCTCCATAGCGTCAGCGGTAAGCGCGATGATGGGGATATGCTGATGTTTCGATGTCTGCGATCTGATCATGGTGGTGACGGTATAGCCGTCCATCACCGGCATATTAATGTCCATGAAGATGACCGCTGGATCATATTGTTCCAGTTTGGACAGAACTTCCTCGCCGTTGGTCGCTTTGATGATCTCCAGACCCATTTTGTCAAGGACTTCGGATATGAGCAGCATGTTCATGGGTTCGTCCTCTGCTACCAATATCCGCGCGGCGCTGGTAAATTTATTCATACCGGGCAATTGGGGGACCGCTTCTTTAGCCGGCGAAAGGCCGCGGAAGAAGAGAGAGAGGAGATCCACGATATGGCTTAGTTTGACCGGCTTTGATAAGAACTTGTGGATGCCGGTCTTCTCCGCCTCTTCCTGGAAGCTGGATTTGTCGAGGGATGACAGCATCAAAATAAAAGGCTCCTCCGAGCCGCAGACCATCCGTCTGATCTCTTTCACAAGGGTTATTCCGTCCATATCCGGCATCTGGTGGTCCGTGATGATCAGGTCGAACGGGCTACCGTCCTTTATTGATCTTCCGATGAGGTCCAGCGCCTCGGGGCCACTGTGGCAGATCGCGCAAGGTATCCCGAGGTATTCGAAGAAGCCCTTCATCAGGTCGCAATTGCTCGGGTTGTCGTCGATGACGAGGGCTTGCTTCATATCGGCCTTCGGGATCGGGGGTATGGGCGGGTTCTCTTCTATCACTTCCAGCGGCATATGCAACGTGAAAACGCTTCCTTTGGCGAGTTCGCTTTTTACTTCGAGGGTGCCTCCCATCAGTGCGGCAAGCGAACGGGAGATCGTGAGCCCGAGTCCCGTGCCTCCAAATTTGCGTGTGGTGGAGTTGTCGGCTTGCGTGAAGCTTTCAAAGACCTTTTCGATCTTTTCCGGAGGGATGCCGATACCGGTATCTCTTACTGAGATCGCGATGTCCAGGAATTTCCGGTGATCCCTTAGAAACACCGGGGCCGTCTGCCTGACGGTGACGCAAATTTCACCTGAAAGGGTGAACTTGATAGCGTTGCCGATCAGGTTCATCAATATCTGCCGGATGCGTACGGCATCGCCAAAGAATTGTGCTGGCAGCCGTGGGTCAATGTTGCAAATCACCTCGAGTTGCTTTTCCTGCGCCTTGATGGCAAGTATATCCGCTGTCTCCTCCACGATCTCGTACAAAGAAAAGGCAGCGCCGTCGATCACCAGTTTGCCGGCCTCGATCTTGGAGAAGTCGAGGATGTCGTTGATAATTCCCAGGAGGTTATTAGCCGATTTGCTGACATTTTGGAGGTATTCCCGCTGCGTCTTTTGCAATCCTGAGCTGGTGAGCACCAGTTCTGTAAAACCCATGATGGCATTCATCGGCGTTCTTAGCTCGTGGCTCATATTGGCCATGAACTCGCTCTTGGCGACGCTCGCTGCCTCGGCTTTTTCCTTGGCAACAACCAGTTCGCCTTCCATTTCTATGCGTTCGATTGCCGATCCAAGGGTGGCGGCAAATGATCCGAGGATGCCGATCTCCGTCTCCGTCCATATTTTTTCCTGGTGAGTATCGTTGAAACTAACGAATCCCCAGAACTCGTCCCGGACGAAGATAGCGACGGCGGACATCGACAGCACGCCCCTTTTTTCGAACATCGTCTTTAGTACGCTGTCTTTTATATCCGTGGTAAGTGTCTGGTACGGTTCGGCGCGGCGGAGAGATTCCAGGGACTTTTCGATCGCGGACAAACGCTGGAAGGCCGGGTGGTTGTACTCGAGGCGGTCGGTTGTCGACTCCCAGCGTGCCAGTTGATCGACAAACGTGGGTCCTGAAGGCTGGCCGGTGGCTTTGTAAATATTGACAATATCGGTGGGCAGTTTGAGACCCAGCAGGCGGATGGATCTTCCGGCGGCTTCCAGGAAATTGCTGTCGCTGATCAGTTCGTGCGTGGCCATCGCAACTGCTCGTAATAACTGATCCTTCTTTTGGAGGTCGCTGGTCACGGCCATTATTTCCTTGTCGCTGGCTTTCAGATCGTCCCGCATGGACAACAACGATTTACCCAGGATATCGCCTTCGCTCAGCGGCTCGAATGGGCTATCGAAGTTCCGACAGCCCACCTGCTGGGCAAAAACGCTTGTCAGCTTGAGTTTTTCCGAAAGAGTTCCAACACACCTGAGCATTTCCCCCATCTCATCGTTGGCGGCGGGGTAGTCCGGTTGCCGGATAATGCCCTTGCTCAGGTCCAATACGATCTTCCTGATCCTGGTAATGGGCCGGAGAATTGATCTTGACATATAGATCGAAAGGATGATCGCGGCCGAGATAATGATAAGGGACATAAGGATCAACAAAAACTGGAGCCGAAAAGAGGATCGCTCGAAATCCCTGTTGGCCTTTTGTTGGATGCTTTGACCCATGACGATGATCCGTCCGAGTTGGCTCATCAGTGCCGTAGTGCGCGGCAGCACCTCGTCTTCCACCTTACGCTCGGCCTCCAATTTTGTTACCGGGTCGTCGTAGTCGCTGAACGCCTTTAATGACGTCATGATCTCCTTTTCTATGGCCAGCAATTGCTCAAAATCCGAAAAAACCTTTTGGAGGCTGTCGCGTCCGGCCCGGGCGTTAATTGAAACGTCGGTGTTCCATTCACTGGCATAGCCCATCAGTCTCGACTTCATCGTTGCGTACCCTGTCTCGTGGAGCCGCACCAGAGAGTCCTTGTCTTCCTGTCCAGACCGGAGGAATACCCAGTTGGTAATGTACATCTTCGACTCCACGATCATCTTCTTGAAGTCATTTTCCGATTGCAGCGATGGGGCGATCACCTTCGAGATATGATCCGAGAGCTTCATGTGGCCGTTGAGCGTGGCAATCGTCATAGAAGCATTGACCATGAACAGGGCTACCAGGAAGAAAAAGCTGAAATATATCTTGTGCCTAATACTTAGTTGCATGCTTCATTGTTTAAAAAGTCAGGTTGATCCCACCCAATACACGAATGGGATCTTCGCGCTGACCGTAAAAGACCTCGGAGGGTATCTTTTTTAAATCCATGTTAAATCCCACGCTTCGGTAGTGCTGGTTCAGGGCGTTGCTCAGGTTGGCAAATACTGAAAGATGAGAGCTCACAGCGTAGCGCATCGATACATTTAATAGCGCATATCCGGGGATCGTCTGTCTTCTGACGATATCGCCCGTGGTATCTGCGATACCCGTCAGCCGCTGTCTGCTCACCAGGACTAACCGCGGCGAGCACGTAAATCGTCCTGACCGGATATCTCCCTGGAGATAACCCATCCACGGCGAAATGAAGTCGATCTGGATGTCCTTATTGCCGGCTGGCGCGGAGGAGGACTCCTCTTCGTGTTTTCCATCCGAATAGCTTGCAGCGGCGAGGAGGTTGACATGGACGTTGCCTGCGGTAAGCTTCCAGGTTAGTTGGAGGCTGCCGCCGTAGTTCTTTTGGCGACCGTCGTTGACGAACACCTCAATATAATCCACCGGTATGCCGTTGAACGAACTGTTATAGCGGTGCGTGGAGCTATTGTCGTCAGCATAGGCATGCAGCCCTGATAAGGTGTTGTAGTAGCCGTCAAGCGCCACGATCAGGTTGTCGGTTATATTGTGGCGGATACCGAGCTCCAGGTTCTTCGAATGGATGGGCTTCAATGCCGGATTTGGCAGGTGAAGGAAGGTGGAATGATAGGTGCGGCCGGAATCCTGCGTGTCAAACGACCCCCACTGCCCGTAGGCGTCTGTTGGAGCGGGGGCCAGAAATGCGCTGCCGTACAGTAGTTTGACGGTAGTCTGCGGGTTGGCGTTGAATACGACGGCCGCCCTGGGGTTAAAAGTGGTGCCATACCAGGAATTGTTCTCCCAGCGAGAGCCCAGCGTGATATGCAGTCTGCCGGAAGGCGCGATCTGGGCCTGGAGGTAAGCTCCTGTGTTGTGGTATTTTATCATGTAGAACTGTGCCGCCAGACCCTCCGGACGGTAAAAGCTTCGGCTGCCGAGGTAGATGCCATGTACAAAATCCCCTTCTTTCACCGGGCTTTCCAGGTCTGCGCTTTGGGCGAGGGCAGTATATTTCTCGTAGACCGCGCCGGCGGTGAGACTCAGCTTTTCGGAAGGCGAATAGTCCAGCTGTTCTTCTGCTCTTACCGCCGAACAGGTGGAATATTTATAGGCGGGCTCCATGGCTGTGTACAGGTTGCGGTAATTGGACGCCGGATCGAGGTTGTATTCGCTGGATGTCAAAGATGTGGAAGTCTTTATCCGGCCGAGCGTATGCCGGTAGGACGCACTGGAAGTGTTGACGCTTTGCGCCATGAATACGTCTTTGTTGTAGAGGGAGTTCGCAGGGTTGTTCCCAAAGGCAGTAGGCGTCCTGCTGTAGCTGCGAAAGAATGAAAGGGAAAAATCGTTGATATGGGTGGCCGCATAGACGTTATATGCCTTCATGGGCGCCTCAAACCTGGGCTTTACCGGGGTTATGGGCGAGAAGGGACCGTAGATCGTATTGAGCGTTCCGGTCGAATAGCCGGAGATATTGTAGGCGCTGTCGCTGCGGTATAGCTTGCTGTAGTCCGCGCCGGGGTCGGCGGCATACTGCGCCGATATGGTGAGGTCCGCATCCCGGGTAAGCCGCTGAGCCAGGAGAAGGGATGTATTACTATATCCGTAGCTGCCGGCAGCGGATTGAGCGTCTACGAGGATTTTTTGCGTCGGACCCAATTTGCGCGTGATGATATTGATCACACCTGAGACCGCATCGGCTCCATAAAGGGCCGATGCCGGACCATAGACGATCTCCACCCGCTCGGCCAGGTTGATCGGGTAATTCTCCATGATGGGCATTGCCTCCCCTGAAGGACTCGAGATGCGGACGCCGTCCAGCAGCAGGAGAAATTTTTCGATACCCTGGGTTCCGCGGACGGTAAAACCGTTTCTGATGCCGGATAGGATCTTGTCGTCCACTTTCATCTCCGGCAGGTCATACATCAGGTCTAGCAGGGACTGGTACCCCCTCGCTTTTATTTGCGCCTTTGTCACGAGGTACACCGCGGCCGGCGCCAGGCCGATCTCCTGCATACTCTTGCTTGGAGCCGCGACCTTTACATTCAGTAATTCCTTCAGGCTCATGTTCTCCAATCTGCCCGTATCGGTCTGGGCAAATGCGGCGATGCCTCCGTCGAGGCACAGTAAAAGACAGATCAGCCGGGGCAGGGTTAAGGTGGTCTTCATAAGTATTGCTTTTATTTGCAAGGGTGTGCCGGATATTATTTAACCAGGACGCCGAGGGCCAGCAATTCACTTGCGATCCTCAAATTCCGTCGTTCGATATTGTTCTTATTTATTTCCAGCTTTATCCGGTCGTCGACGGTAATGAAGTTGATGCAGGAGCCCTTACGGGCCATCCCTTCAGATTCCGTCACCAGCAGGGTTTCTGCTCCTGCCGATGCTTTGACGATCTTTCGCATCATATAATTCTCCTCTTCGGGTATGAAAAGCAGCTGGCAAGGATAAGAGGACGAAGAGGGTGGAAATTGTTTAAGGACGATCTTCCTTGTTCCCACTGTTTTTCCGGCTATAAAGGCTGTCATGTATTCCAAAATAGGAGGCGTTCCTACGACGCCGATGACAAACTCGCCGGATTTGTCTGACCAGTCGATGTATTTGGTTAGTCGGTAGATGATATTAGCCTGGATATCGTAGCCTGCGCCCTGCTGGGCGTGGGCGGAACAGGTCGCCACCGATGTCACCGCCAGTAAAATCAGATATACCAATGTTTTCATAGCTCCCCCATGTAATATCGTAAAAACCACACGTATGATATATAAGATTCATGCGAAAGGCGGGTTTTAAATTGTCATTAAGGCAATGGCGAATGGAATAATAAATTAAACACTTATTTTTCCTGTTTATTGACTTTCACGATGGTACGGCAGCGCCGCTCGGCCGCATTACTGGCCCTTTCTTCCTGCACAAAAGATGTTGTTGTCCCTGATAATTCTCCCTATTCGGGGTATTATGCGGATCGGTATTCGGCCGCGTACTATGACCCTTATTTCGATCCGAACTAGGACT
>JAFDYE010000116.1 GCA_018267585.1 Bacteroidota bacterium | reverse complement strand
GAATATATCCAAAAACACAACAAAGAGACCGGCCCCGCCCTCGTCGGCGTCGAGCTGTCCTCAAAAGAAGACTACAAGGCCCTGATAAAAAACCTGGCCCGTTACAATATCACGTACACCGAGCTCAACAAGGACGACACCCTGTTCGGCTATCTCGTTTAACCCCACCCATTTGGTGGGATATTCACAAAAATTGCAACCCTGTGACAAACTAATTTATATAATATCACTAAAAACCGGGATTATTCCGTATTTTTATCTGCTTGATCATTGCAAATGCCATAAGAAAATCTAATTATTTATGTATTTTTTTGAATAACGTCTAATCTTGCTAGCAAAACATGATCAAAAAAGGTCTTTATTCCCCTGAATTTGAACGCGATGCGTGCGGTATCGGGTTCGTTGCCAACATCAAGAGCAACAAATCCCATCAGATCGTCTCGGACGCCCTGACGATCCTGGAGAACATGGAGCACCGCGGGGCCTGCGGTTGTGAGAACAATACCGGAGATGGCGCCGGTATTATGATCCAGACGCCCCACGAATTCTTTTTTGACGAATGCGTTCGTCTCGGCATCCACCTCCCCCCTTATGGCAAGTACGGCGTAGGCATGCTCTTCTTCCCCCGCGATATCCGCCTGAAAGAAGAATGCCGCGACATCTTCGCCCGCTCGGCGGAGAAACTCGGACTCGAGGTGCTCGGCTACCGCAAGGTACCCGTCAACCCCGACGGCATCGGCCCCACCGCCCTGTCCGTCGAACCCGAAATGGAACAGGTCTTCATCGCCTGCCCCGATCATATCAAACAGCCCGACGACTTCGAACGCAAGCTGTTCCTGCTGCGCAACTATGCCAGCCATACCATCAACAACACGATAAAGAAGGACGCCATCGGATTCTACGTGGCCTCCCTCTCTTATAAGACCGTCGTATACAAAGGCCAGCTCACCAGCGGCCAGGTTAGACCGTATTTCCCGGACCTCGGCAACAAACGCGTCGTTTCCGCATTCGGTCTCGTCCACTCCCGTTTTGCTACCAATACCTTCCCGTCCTGGAAACTGGCACAGCCCTTCCGCTACATCGCCCACAACGGCGAGATCAATACCCTCCAGGGCAACCTCAACTGGCTCAAGGCAAGCGAAAAAAGCTTTACCTCCCCTTATTTCAGCAAGGAAGAGATGGACATGCTCCTGCCCATCATCGCAGAAGGCCAGTCCGACTCGGCCTGCCTCGACAACGTCATCGAGCTCCTCACTCTCTGCGGCCGCTCACTGCCACACGTCATGATGATGCTCATCCCCGAAGCATGGGACGGCAACGACCACATGGACCCCGTGAAAAAGGCGTTCTACGAATTCCACGCCTCCATCATGGAACCCTGGGACGGCCCCGCCTCCATCTCCTTCACCGACGGCCGCATCATCGGCGCCACCCTTGACCGCAACGGCCTCCGGCCTTCCCGCTATTGCGTCACCACCGACGACCGCGTCATCATGGCCTCGGAAACAGGCGTCCTTCCCGTCGATCAGTCAATGATCAAGGAAAAAGGCCGCCTCCAGCCCGGCAAAATGTTCGTCGTCGACCTCCAGCAGGAGCGCATCATCAGCGACGACGAGCTCAAAGCCACCATCTGCTCGCAACAGCCCTACGCCGAATGGCTCAACAAATACAAGATCCGCCTCGAAGAGCTGCCCGAACCCCGGGTCCTCTTCACCCACCTCGAAAGCGAACAGATATTCAAATACCAGAAAGCCTTCGGCTATTCTACTGAAGACCTCGATACGATCATCGCCTCGATGGCCCTCGACGGAAAAGAACCCATCGGCTCCATGGGCACCGACGTGCCGCTGGCAGTCCTCAGCGACCAGCCCCAGCACCTCAGCAGCTATTTCAAACAGCTGTTCGCCCAGGTGACCAACCCTCCCATCGACCCCATCCGCGAACGACTGGTCATGTCGCTGGCCACCTTCGCCGGAGGCAACAGCAATATTCTCGAAGAAGACCCGCTCGCCTGTCACAGCGTAGCCCTCAAACATCCGGTCCTCGGTAACCACGAGCTGGAAAAGATACGCTCCATCGACACCGGCGTCTTCCAGGCCAAGACACTACAGACCTACTTCCGCGCAGACGGCAAACCAGGCTCCCTCAAGGCCGGCATCGACCGCCTCTGCCGGTACGCAGTAGACGCCGTTGAAGACGGCTTCGAAGTGCTCGTCCTCAGCGACCGGGCTATCGACTCCGACCACGCACCCATCCCCTCCCTGCTCGCCACCGCCGCCGTACACCACCACCTCATCCGCAAAGGATACAGAGGACAGGTAGGCATCATCGTGGAAGCCGGCGACGTATGGGAAGTACACCACTTTGCCTGCCTCATCGGCTTCGGCGCCACAGCCATCAACCCCTACCTGGCCCTGTCCAGCATACGGGATATGAAGCTCAGCGAAAAGCTGCAGACCCAGCTCGACTCCGAACAGCTCAAAAAGAACTACATAAAGGCAGTCTGCGACGGCCTGCTCAAGGTCTTCTCGAAAATGGGGATCTCTACCCTCCAGTCCTACCAGGGCGCCCAGATATTCGAGATCATCGGCCTCAACAGGACCGTCGTCGACAAATACTTCACCGGCGCCACCTCCCGCATCGAGGGAATGGGTCTCGACGAAATAGCGCGCGAAACGCTCGCCAAACACTATTTCGCCTTCAGCCGGAAAGACATCCCCGTGGAAAGACTCCCCGTAGGCGGCATCTACCAGTGGAAAAGAAAAGGTGAGTTCCACCTCTTCAACCCCACGACGATACACCTGCTGCAGTACTCCACACGCACCAACGACTACAACACATTCAAAAAATACTCAAAGGCCGTCAACGAACAGACCGAGAAGGCAGCAACCCTTCGCAGCATGTTCGACTTCAAAAGGAATAGACCATCGATCTCCATCGACGAGGTCGAACCCGCAGAAGCTATCTACAAAAGATTTGCTACAGGCGCCATGTCCTTCGGCTCTATCAGCCACGAAGCCCACTCCACCCTCGCCATCGCCATGAACCGCCTCGGCGGCAAAAGCAATACCGGCGAAGGCGGCGAAGACGAAATGCGCTATGAGACCCTGCCCAACGGCGACAGCATGCGCTCCGCCATCAAGCAGGTCGCATCCGCCCGCTTCGGGGTCACCAGCTACTACCTCACCATGGCCGACGAACTGCAGATCAAAATGGCGCAGGGCGCAAAACCCGGTGAAGGCGGCCAGCTGCCCGGACACAAGGTAGACGAATGGATCGGAAAGGTCCGCCACTCCACTCCCGGAGTCGGTCTCATCTCCCCTCCGCCGCACCACGACATCTATTCAATTGAAGACCTCGCACAGCTGATCTTCGACCTGAAGAACGCCAATCGCGCCGCCCGCATCAGCGTCAAGTTGGTGTCCAAAGCCGGCGTCGGCACCATCGCCGCAGGCGTGGCAAAGGCCAAGTCTGACGTGATCCTCATCGCCGGCCACGACGGCGGCACCGGCGCATCCCCGCTCAGCTCGATCCGCCACGCAGGCCTGCCCTGGGAACTCGGCCTCGCCGAATCCCACCAGACCCTCGTAAAGAACAAGCTGCGCAGCCGCGTCGTCCTCCAGGCCGACGGCCAGATGAAGACCGGCCGCGACATCGCCATCGCCACGCTGCTGGGCGCCGAAGAATGGGGCCTGGCCACAACCGCCCTCGTCGTAGAAGGCTGCATCATGATGCGCAAATGCCACCTCAATACCTGTCCCGTTGGCGTCGCCACACAGGACCCCGAGCTGCGCAAACGCTTCACCGGTGACGCCGACCACGTCGTCAACTTCTTCAAGTTCATTACGCAAGAGCTCAGAGAGATCATGGCCGAGCTCGGGTACCGCTCCATCGACGAAATGGTCGGACAGGTCGACAGCCTGCAGATCAGGGAGAACATCAGCCACTGGAAATACAGCAAGCTGGACCTCTCCCCCATCCTTTACAAGGAGCCGGCATCACTCTACACCGGCCTGCACAAGCAGGAAGAGCAGGACCACGGCATCGCAGACGTCCTCGACTGGAAATTGCTCGAAGCAGCCAAACCGGCCCTGCAACACCAGCAAAAGGTCTTCGCATCCTTCAATATCAAGAACACCGACCGCACCGCAGGCACCATCCTGTCCAACGAGATATCCAAGAGATATAAGGGCGCAGGCCTCCCGGAAGATACCCTCCACTTTAAGTTCAATGGCACCGCCGGACAGAGCTTCGGCGCATTCAATACAAAAGGGGTTACCCTCGAGCTCGAAGGCGACGCCAATGACTACTTCGGAAAAGGACTCTCCGGCGCACGCCTCGTCGTCTACCCCGCACAGAACGCTGGCTTCGTCCCCGAAGAGAACAGCATCATCGGCAACATCGCCTTCTACGGCGCCACATCCGGTGAAGCATTCATCCGCGGTAAGGCCGGCGAACGCTTCGCCGTCCGCAACTCGGGCGTCAAAGCAGTAGTAGAAGGAGTGGGCGACCACGGCTGCGAATACATGACCGGAGGAAGGATCGTGATCCTCGGCGAGACCGGCAGGAACTTCGCCGCAGGCATGAGCGGCGGTATCGCCTACGTCTACGACGTCCGGGGAAAATTCGCATCCCGCTGCAACCGCGAGATGGTCGAGCTCGACCCCGTCGAAGAAGCCGATATCAACGAACTCAAAGACATGATCCAACGCCATTACGCCTATACCGGAAGCACCGTCGCGAAATTTGTACTGGATGACTTCGAAAATCAGCTGCAACACTTCGTCAAAGTCTTCCCGACAGACTATAAAAAAGTATTGCTGGAAAAAGCCGGCCGTCCGCAGAGAACAACTCATAAGTAAGACATTGAGAACGCGGAGTAGGCTCTCATGTGTGACTCAGCCACTCCGTTGTTCTCTGCGGCCGGATACCGCCGGAGGCGGTATCGCGAACAAAGTTCGCAATCATTAGACTCGGATAGGTGCACGCAGTGCACCGCACTACAACAACAAGAACACAGTGCACGCAGTGCACGGTAAATAAAAGAAAAGAAAATGGGCAAACCAACCGGCTTCCTGGAATACACCAGAGAACTCCCCTCCAAACGCCCCGTGCAGGAGAGAAAGAACGACTACCGCGAATTCGTCAACACCTGGTCCGGCCAGGAACTCAACCACCAGTCGGCACGCTGTATGAACTGCGGCATCCCCTTTTGCCACAGCGGCTGCCCCCTGGGCAACGTCATTCCCGAATTCAATGACGCCGTATACCGCCAGCAGTGGCAGGAGGCCTACGACATCCTCAGCTCCACCAACAACTTCCCCGAGTTCACCGGCCGCATCTGCCCCGCACCCTGCGAAAGCAGCTGCGTACTAGGCATCAACCAGCCCCCGGTAGCCATCGAGGAAATAGAAAAACATATCATCGAGGTCGCCTTCGATAAAGGTTTCGTAAAGGCCAACCACCCCGCCATGCGTACCGGCAAAAAGGTCGCCATCGTCGGCTCCGGGCCCGCCGGTCTGGCCGCCGCAGACCAGCTCAACGCAGCAGGCCACTCCGTCACCGTCTTCGAAAGAGACGACGAACCAGGCGGTCTGCTCCGCTACGGGATCCCCGACTTCAAACTGGAAAAATGGGTCGTCGCACGCCGCGTTCGCCTGATGGAAGAAGCCGGCATCACGTTTAAATGTAATTCCGAAGTGGGCGTCAACGTCGGCATCAACGACCTGCTCCGCGAATACCACGCCATCGTCCTGGCCGGCGGATCCACCATCCCCCGCGACCTGCCGATCCCGGGCCGCGACCTCAAAGGCGTCCATTTCGCCATGGACTTCCTCAAACAACAGAACAAACGCGTCTCCTCCCTCCCCGTCCAGGGCGAGGACATATGGGCCACCAATAAGAACGTCGTCGTCATCGGCGGCGGAGACACCGGCAGCGACTGCGTAGGCACATCCAACCGTCATAAGGCGATGTCCGTCACCCAGTTCGAACTCATGCCCAAACCCCCGCACGCCCGCACAGAGTTCATGCCCTGGCCCACCTACCCCATGATCCTGAAGACCTCCTCTTCCCACGAAGAAGGCGCCGACAGACACTGGGCTATCGCTACAAAAGAATTCATCGGCGACGAAAAAGGCAACCTAAAAGCCCTCAAGACGGTCAAGCTCGAATGGAAAATGACCGAGGACGGCCGCGCCGCCAAATTCACCGAAGTACCCGGCAGCGAAGTAGAACTCCCCTGCGAACTCGCCCTCCTCGCCATGGGCTTCGTACACCCCCAACACCACGGCCTCCTCAAACAGCTCGACGTCGAACTCGACGAAAGAGGCAACGTAAAAGCCAGCGAGAAGAACTACGTGACCAATATCGCCAAGGTCTTCACCGCCGGCGATATGCGCCGCGGCCAGTCCCTCGTCGTCTGGGCCATCAGCGAAGGCCGCGAATGCGCCCGCAAAGTCGACGAATACCTCGTCGGCTCATCCCTCCTCGAACGCAGAGACCAAAGCCTTATCGCCTTATAAGGCTCCCAATAACTACTTTCACCACAGACAGGCCGCCCCACCAGGGCGGCCTTCGTTTTTCCACTCCCCGGCTCCTAATACGTCTTTCTTACACATAATTTTTTCCGTAGTTAAATAAATCCCTGATTTTTCGTGTTATTTTTTAATAAAATCAATATTTAATTTCTTACAAAAAATAGCCAAAACCTCCTAATCAATTCTCTATTAAATTTTTAAGGGCAGTTAACGGTGTTAATTTGATCATATTACAAATATTTGTATGTCACAATTACAGCTCATTTGTACCTTCAAATGACTATATTAGCATTACAAACTATCACTTGTGATTTTTTTTAATATGAAAGTTCCGTAACCCTCTTCCTCCGCTTTAATTTTTTATTTTTTAACCAAAACATTCTGCAAATGCTTAGGACAACCTCTTTTTGCCTTATTGTGACCCTCCTATCCTCCGCTACAACATGGGCGCAGGCGCCCGCCGACACGACCAAAGCAGCGGCCCCCGCTCCTCCCGCCCTGTCCATCACCGGATCAGCCGACGTATATGCCCGCTACAATTTCAATAAAGAAGTCAACAACTACACCTCTTTTACCGGCAGCCACGGCCAGGCCCGCATCGGAATGGCCACCCTCAAGATCGAGCATAAGACAGCCAAGGTCGACCTCGTCGCCGACCTCGGATTCGGCCCCCGCGCACAGGAGTTCGCCTACAACGATAACGGCATAACCCAGGCGGTCAAACAACTGTATATAAGCTATACGGTCAATGACCACCTGAAATTCACAGGAGGCACCTGGGCCACCCACATCGGCTATGAAGTAGTAGACGCCTATGCCAACCGCAACTACAGCATGTCCTACATGTTCACCAACGGCCCATTCACCCATACCGGCGCCAAAGCCCATATCAACCTGGGTCAGTCTGGTTTCATGGTCGGCGTTTCCAACCCCACCGACTGGCGTAGCGTACCCACCGGCTATACCGACAAAAAGAACCTCATCGCCCAGTACAGCTACGCCCCGAATGACAACATTAAGCTATACCTCAACTATGTCGGCGGCCGCGACACCGGCGATAACAAGGTCCACCAGTATGACCTCGTAGGCACCGCCAAATTCAGCAGCCTCTTCAGCCTGGGCATCAACGGTACAGTCAACAAGTCGAGCAGGTTCGCCGAAGACTACGCCACCAGCCATACTTGGTGGGGTTCAGCTCTCTACCTCAACCTCGATCCCGCATCCTGGTTCGGCATGACGCTCCGCGGCGAATACTTCAGCGACAAGGACCACGTCAAGATCGGCGCCGACAAGGTCTTCGCCACTACCCTCACCGCCCAGTTCAAAGTCGACGGGTTCATCT
>JAFDYE010000115.1 GCA_018267585.1 Bacteroidota bacterium | reverse complement strand
GGGGTTTGGCTGGCAGGGATATACGAGCGCCGCCAATTATTGCGTCCAGAACAAGGTCGGCTACGACAAGGCCCTGACATGGATCGACCAGGCCATCGCCATCAACTCCAATTTCACTACTTTAAAGGTGAAGGCTGATCTGCTGGACGCCACGGGCAAGAAAGCAGAGGCCGAGACCCTGATGAAGGACGCAATGGCTGTTGCCAGCGAAGGCGAGCTCAACCAGTACGGTTACCAGCTGCTGGGCAGCAACCAGCAGGACAAGGCGATCGAGGTCTTCCTCCTCAATACGCAGCGTCACCCCAAAAGCCCCAATGCTTTCGACAGCCTGGGCGAAGGCTACGCCATCAAGGGGGATAAAAAGAATGCCATTCTCAATTTTAAAAAGTCGCTGAGCATGAATCCGCCGCCCAATGTAAAGGCGAATTCCGAAAAATACCTGAGACAGCTGGGCGCGATGTAGGCATTTTCGTAAATTAGGGGATAACTCCTGTCATATGACCAGCTATGATGCGATTGTCATTGGTTCGGGTATTAGCGGAGGTTGGGCGGCAAAAGAGCTCTGCGAGCACGGTCTGCAAACCTTGCTGCTCGAGCGCGGCCGGCCTGTAGAGCACCTGAAAGACTATCCGACTGCCACAAAGAACCCCTGGGATTTTCCGCATCGCGGCCAGCCGCCGCTGAAGACGCTGGAAGACAATCCCGTCGTTGCCCGTTGTTATGCATTTGGCGAAGCAACCCAGCATTTTTTTGTAAAAGACAAGGAACATCCCTATCTGCAGGAGAAACCGTTCGACTGGATAAGAGGCTACCAGGTGGGTGGAAAATCGCTGCTTTGGGCCAGGCAGACGCAACGATGGAGTCCATTTGAGTTTGAAGGCCCGGCCAGGGACGGTTTCGCAGTACCCTGGCCTATCGGCTATAAAGACCTGTCGCCATGGTACAGCCACGTCGAACGATTTGCGGGTATCAGCGGCAACAAGGACAACCTGCCACAGCTGCCGGACGGCGAATTTCTGCCGCCCTGGGAGATGAACTGCGCAGAGAAGTACATCAGCGAAAAGATCATGCAGCGATATCCGGACCGGCCGGTGATCATCGGGCGTTGTGCGCATCTCACAAGACCCCAGCCGATCCACCTCGAGCAGGGGAGAGGCCAGTGCCAGGCCCGGAACCTTTGCGAGAGGGGCTGTCCGTACGGTGGCTATTTCAACGCCAACTCGACTACAATCCCCTGGGCTCAACGCACCGGCAAGCTGACGCTTAAGCCGTTCAGCGTCGTGCATTCGATCCTTTATGATGGATCAAAAGGCAGAGCATCCGGAGTCCGTGTGATCGACACGAACACCAAGGAGGTGACCGAATACAGGGCGCGCATTATATTCGTTAACGCCGCCTGTCTCAATACCAATCTGATCCTTCTGAACTCGCAATCCGGTAGATTCCCGCATGGTCTGGGTAATGACAACGGCCTTCTCGGACATTATATCGCTTTTCACAACTATCGCGGTAATATAACCGCGCAGTTCGACGGATTTCCCAATGGCTATTACTATGGCAGGCGTCCCACGGAAGTATTCATTCCCTCCTTCCGCAATCTTCGGAAAGACGAAGGTCTCGGCTTCCGTCGTGGATACATGAGCTATTTTTCGGCGTCGCGTCCCGCCTTATTGCAGAACGAAGGCGCCACGGGCATAGGCGGCGCCTGGAAGGATTCGATCACCGAGCCGGGTTTGTGGCGCATCGATATGGGTATGCAGGGAGAGACCATTCCAAAATTCGAGAATCATGTACGGCTGAGCCCTGACCTTAAAGACGCCTGGGGCATTCCCCAACTGGTCACCTCTATTGCATATGACGACAACGACGACAGGATGGCTGCGGACTTCGTCAAACAGGGCTCGGAAATGCTGGCAGCAGCCGGCTGCACCAATATCAGCGGCTTCAACAACCACCAGAACCCCGGCCTCGATATTCATGAAATGGGTGGGGTTCGTATGGGCAAAGACCCGGGAACTTCGCTCCTCAATGAATGGAACCAGCTGCACGCCTGCAAGAACGTATTCGTCACCGATGGCGCCTGTATGACCTCGACCGGCAACCAAAACCCTTCTATAACGTTCATGGCCCTTACCGCCCGCGCGGCGAATTACGCGGTTGAACAGCTGAAGAAACAGAATTTATAACGGAAGCTCGATTTCATCCCTGTTTTGCCCTATTCCGGCACATTTTTGTGGAATTCGTCGAAATTTCAGTCTGATCTTCCCGGATAGGCCCTACATTTATTATCGCCGAAAAAGATAACCTTTTACCATGAAAATCCTTTTTAGTCTGCTCGCTGCCTTTTTGATCCTGGCCCCCTGTAGCGCCAAACCACCCGAATCCAGCCGGTCTTTCCTGTTCCAGTATGACAACGTTCTCGGTACATCGATGGAGCTGAAGGTCTTTACCACATCGACTTCGGCGTCCTCTCGCGCCGAGGCCGCCGTCCTCGCGGAAATATCGCGACTCTCGGCCATTCTCAGCGGCTACGACGCCAACAGCGAGTTCAGCCGCTGGCTTCATACGCTTGGCACGCCGGTGCGGGTATCGCCGGAGCTCTATGAAGTGCTGGCCCTTTTCGACCGGTGGCGGGATAGGACCAATGGCGCGGTGGATGCTTCGGCCGAGGCCGTCACCAGGTGCTGGCGGCAGGCTGCCACCCGGCAACGCCTGCCAACAAAGGAAGAACTGGCAGCGGCCATTTCCCTGGTGCGGGAACAGCACTGGCGGCTTGACCCCGTAAACCATACCGCGACCCACCTCAGCACTGCTCCGCTGATGCTCAACTCCTTTGCCAAGAGCTTTATTATCAGGCATGCGGCCGACGCCGGTCTGGCCGCCGCCACCGTTGACGCCATCATCGTCAATATCGGCGGAGACCTGGTCATCGCCGGCAACCACACCGAAAATGTCCTGGTCAGCGACCCACGCTCGGACGCCGAGAATGATCTTCCCCTCGACCGCCTCCGGCTGAGCAACAGGGCCGTCGCGACGAGCGGCAGCTACCGGCGCGGCGAGATGATCGATGGCAAATGGTATTCTCATATCGTGGATCCGAGGACCGGGATACCGGCCGGTCGCATATTGAGCGCAACCGTGATCGCACCGGCCGCGACCGATGCCGGAGCGCTTGCCACTGCCTTTAATGTGATGGATACTGAGGAAAGCGTAAGGCTCGCCGCAACCCTCCCCGGCATCGACTATCTCATCATCACCAGCGACGGCAGAAGACTGGAAAGTCCCGGATGGAAAAAAATTGAATTGCCAGCTGTGGCCGCGTCCCCGAGTACGCAACCATCCACAGACTTCGAGCTCCTGGTCAGCCTTGAGCTCAGCCTGCAGCAGGGGGTTGCCAAACGGCCCTACCTGGCAGCCTGGGTGGAGGACGAGAACCACGCGCCTGTACGCACGTTCGCGCTCTGGCACGGCTCCGAACGATACCTGCCTGAGCTTAGGTCCTGGTATCTCAAATATCGCGGTCGCTATAGCGCCGATAAAAGCTTTGCAGCCTCGGTCACCAGCGCGACGAGGTCTGCCGGAAAATATACGATCAAATGGGACGGCAAAGACGACCAGGGAGCGTTCGTCAAGCCGGGTAAATACGTTGTCAAGATCGAAGTTTCGCGGGAGCACGGGACCTATCAGCTGATGCGCCAGGAGCTCGACTGGAACGGCAGTCCCCAGAAATTTATGCTCAACGGCAACACAGAGATCGCCGGCCTCTCGCTGGACTATAGAAAGAAGACCAATGAAAATTGACAAGCCGGTCTTGCGACGAAAGACGGCAATGCTGGCCCGCTGGCTTCATATTTATCTGAGCATGATCAGCTTTGCCGTTGTCTTTTTCTTTGCCGCGACCGGGTTGACTCTCAACCATGCCGACAGATTCAGCGACGAGGCGACGACGGTACAGTCGAAAGGCGGCCTGAACCTCGCATGGGTGAAAGGGCCGGACACGACGGCTATAGCCCGGCGCGAGATCGTCTCGTATCTGCGCAAGGCCAACGACCTGAAGGGCGAGCTCAGCGATTTCCGTATCGACCCCGAACAGATAGGAGTATCCTTTAAAGGCCCCGGTTATGCGGCCGACGCATTCATCGACAGGGCGACCGGTGAATATGACCTGACGATAACAAAGGCCGGATTCGTCGGAGTCATTAACGATCTACATAAAGGCCGGGATACCGGGCGTAGCTGGTCGGTCTTTATCGACGTCTGCGCGATCTTGCTGGTCCTGGTTTCGCTAACCGGATTTACATTGATCTTTTATCTGAAAAAGAAAAGGCTCAGCGGGCTCACCCTTGCCGCTCTCGGGCTGCTCGTCGCCTGGCTGGTATATCGGATATGGATAAAATAACGGTATTGACTTAACTAAAAACCTTGTTAATATGAAAAGAATAGTATTGCTGATCGCCATTGTATGTGCGTTAGCATCCAACGATCGTCTGCAGGCGCAGACCCAGCTCACAGAACAACAATGGAAGGCGCTGGACGGCTATTTTCAGTCGACCCAGAATAAAGATATGGTGGTCCGGTTTACGCCCGGCCAGGGCGTCCTTCTTGCCAAACTGATGTGGAACAACAACGAGGTTCACCTGACGCCGGAGTCGGACGTCGCATTTATCAGTAAAGAGGCGGGTGACGAAGGCCCCATCCATATCGTCTTCCACAAAGACTCCACCACCGGGGTAGTGGATAAGGTCGACGTAGCCCATAATGGCCAGTGGGTCCGCATTAAAGACTATCACCCGATTGAAAAAAAGGAAATGGCCCACAGCCCCGAACAGCTGAAGCCCTTTGTAGGTCTCTATCAGCTGCAGGGCGAAGCGACCAGGTATATCCAGTTCATGGTAAAGGGCAATGAGCTGATCCTAAAACAGCACTGGGACGACGCCCGCGAGATACCATTCGTTCCGGAATCCGAGCTTAGCTTCTTCAGCAGGCAGATCCCGCAATTCACGCTCGCCTTTACGCGCGACCAGCAGGGCAATATTACACAGGCCCTGGCCTTTGGCCATGACCTGTGGCTAAAGACGAAGAAGCCGTCGCTCAGCGCGGCGCAGCTAAAGGCTTATGAAGGGCAATTCCAGTCCGCCGACGATCCGGACAACCAGGTCCGCCTGGTCGCCACTTCCAACGGTCTCAGGCTTACCCAGCTGTGGGACAAAAAAGAGGTCGATCTCCAGGCGCTGACCGACACCTATTTCTACAACGCAGAGCCTTTCTTTCCCCTGCAGATCACGATGGGCACCGATGGAAAAGTACAGAGTCTTTTGCTGCTTGGCACGCAACGGTTCAACCCGGTGCGAGGCCAGTGACGAGCCGGCGCGATGCTACTTTACCGAATGAAGACCGATCAGGTTCCCTTCCGTGTCTTCTATAAGCGCGATAAATCCGAACTCGCCGACATTTGTTTTCGGACGGAGTATTTTGCCGCCGGCTGCTTCGACCCGGCTCAGCTCCGTATTGATCTCTTCGGAGGCAAAATATACCAGGATGCCGCCATAGCCCGGCTTTGCCTGTTCGATCTTCACCAGCGCACCGCTGACGCCGCCTTTTCCATCTGCCGGAAAGGTGGCGTATCGCATGTCGGCGTGTCTGTCGTTGCCCATCGGCAGGTCAGTCAGCTCGCAGTTAAAAACGGTTGCGTAAAACTTCTTTGCCCTGTCAAAGTCTGAGGTATAGATTTCAAACCAGTTGATCATCGTTTTTTTTCCAAAATTACCGCCGCGAGATCGGCCAAAATTGTAAAAAACCGACACCTCACTTGGGTCTCGCATTCTAACTACTACGATTCCCACTCCGGAAAACCCGGCATCCGTTCAACCGCCCTCCGCAAGTAGACCCCGGGAGTCACACCCGAGAAGAGCTTAAAGTCGCGGATAAAATGGGACTGGTCAAAGTAGCCGAGCGAATGTGCAATATCCGTGAGCGAACGCAACCTGGCCCTGCCGGCTCCATCCCGTCGCAACAGCCCCAACGCCGCCTGAAAACGGGTTATGCGGATATACAAGACCGGAGTAATCCCCGTATGGGTCATAAAAAGCCGTTCGAGCGAGCGCTCAGATAGATTTAGATCACTAAGCACCTTTGGGAGTCTTTCACCTTGCTGCAGCCGCGCCACCGCGTAGTTCAGCCGATCGTTGACCGATCCATGCCGGAGAGTCTGCTCCTCCAGGAATGCGGCCATACAGGAAACTTTTTGCTGCACCGACCCGCAGTCGGTCAGCCGTTCTGCCAACAAAGTTTTGACAAGATTCCCGATGTCCGTATTTTGATGGGTCAGCTCATACGCGTCGATGCCAAACACCGACCTGAGCGCCCCCGGTCGAAAGCACACCCCCAAATTGCTAAATCTCCCCCGGATGCTCAGCTGCCCCGCTTTCGTCGCCTGGCCGAAAACAAATAATTGCGGTAACCGCTCGCCTTCAAAACCGCTGATCGCCGCAGGCCTCTCCAGGAAGATAAGCCCAGGGTGGCCATTGGACATAACGGTGCAGGTTCTTTGCTCTCGATCACTACCCCCGCCCTCCAGCACCCAGAAATGGCTGACGTAGTCTTTCAGAGAGGGCGGGGGGGCGAATAGCTGATATTCCATACTGCAAATTTCCTCCAAATTTGCTGACTTCCGGTCAATCCTTTTTCTGACCTGATTTTTCTATTTTTTCCACCCGATCGAGCACCAGGGCCCTTGCCGCCTCGTCCAAATAGATGTCTCTGCTGAATATCAATGAGCTTTGCGTACTGACACTACCGGTGAAACCAAGGGCTTCGGCATCCCATGACGCAAGTTTCCATCCGTGCAGCGACATCCATAACGCCAGATCGTTCCAGTTGCGGAGTCGCATGTCTTTGGCAGGGTAGACGAGGACGGCCGCCTTGACGCTGTCCGGCAGCAGCTTGTCCAGGTTGCCGTATTCAAAACGCTTGCCGCCAAGAACAGATAAATTTACGCTGCAATAGATCGTCGTACTTTGCCCCTGGGCAAAAGAGGCGAGGGATATCAAAATCAGGATGGCGCCCAATAGGATCATTCTCATTTTTTGTTCTAATATACCCAACCGATGACGACACCGGGAATTAAAACGTATTAATTAACTTTTATCCCCGCCCGTACAGTCTTATGACCGCTCTTCGTTCGTCCACGTAAAGACCCAAACGGAGGAAGATTCATTGTGATTCGATAACTTGTAGGATGAAGCGACGCAAATTCCTGCAAAATACGCTGACCGCCGGCGCCGGACTGATCTTATCTCCCAACCTTACCACGGCCGCGCCGAAAAAAATTATCGTTGCCGGTGCTGGCATCACCGGGCTTTGCTGCGCCTACGAGCTCATGAAGGCCGGGCACGACGTCACCGTGCTCGAGGCCTCCGGTCGCTGCGGAGGCCATGTCTTCACCGGCCGGGAAGGGCTGTCCGACGGGCTTTACGCGGACTATGGCGCCGACCATATCACAAAACCCGGCTACGAATACTTCTTCGGATATATAGAAGAGTTCGGCCTTACAGCGATCCCGTACCCCAATGCGGAGAATTCGGAACACGCCTACGACAAGGACAAGTTGAAGGTCATCGACGGAAAGATCTATACGGTGCAGAATCTGCAGGACCCCGGCATCCTCAAAGGGCTGGGCTTTGGCCAGCAGGAAGCGGAGTACCTGTCACAACACCCGATGCACGAATTCCCCGCCTTCTTCCTGAAAAAATACACCGATCGGTTTATCGATCCCTTCCAGCCTTTTGGCATCGGTTACGACGACTATGACAACATGGCGATAGCCGAGGTCTATAAAAAAGAAGGCGCCTCCGCAACGGCCCTGCGCTTCCTTGGTGGCAAGTACACCAATGCGCTCTATTATCTCTGGCGGCTTTCCATCATGTATTCGCGGGGCATTCCGCTGTCCGAGGGCGAGACCTTTCGCCTGCAGGACGGCAACGAACAGCTGCCCATCGCCTTTGCCAGGCGGCTAGGCGACCGGGTCAGGCTCAAACACCCCATAACGGCTATCCACCACAGCCCAACCGGTGTAACGGTCAAATGCCGGTCCGTGACCAAACCCCGGGAGCTGCAGCTGTCCGCCGACGTGCTGGTCAACTGCATCAGCCTGCCCGTTTTTCAAAGCATTCCCATTACCCCCGCACTGAGCCCGGCCAAGCAGTACGTCGTCGATCACCTCAAATACTCATCCCATCCTTTCTATGTTTTCGAAGCCACGTCCAAATTCTGGCTCGACGAAGGCATTCCCAGCATCAATATGGAATTTGAGCATCCGCTGATCAATTCTATCTGGCTGCAGGCCGCGGATGATGACAGTGGACACGTCGTCCTGAAGGCCTTTGGCCCCAGCGGATTCCCGCCGCAGCAGGTGCTGAATGCCTTCCGCGAGGTCTATCCCGGCAAGAAGGACACGATAATTCAGGCCCTGACGCTGGACTGGTCAAAAGAAAAATACGCGCCTGTCTGCGAGATGGAGCCATTCCCCATCGGCGAGATGCACAAGTTCTGGCCACAAGTGCTGCAATCGGACGGCCGCATTTATTTCGCCGGCACCTACGCGGACAATATGAGCCGCGGCATGGAATCCTGCCTCCGAAGTGCGCGGCGGGTTGCAGGGGAGATCGATAAATTATAGTTCAACAGGCAAGATTGAAGGCAAGATTGAGGGAAAGATTGAAGGAAAAAAGGAGGCATCGGAAGAAAGGAACCTCGTATTTGTATCCAACCTGTTGTCCAGCACCTCCTTTTCTACAAAGAAAATCGCCGAACTTGCAGGCGTTTCTGAAGCCTTTGTGAATGAAGTGAAAGGATCGTTGCAGAAATAATTTCTTAGACCTCCCTCCGGATCGCCAGAATCATATCCGCAAGCAGCCCTGGCTGCTCCATGGTGATCATATGTCCGCCGGGCAACACCTGTATGTCCACGCCATACCGGCTTACTCTTTCTTTGGCCAGCGTCACCTGCCTGGGCTCGAACTGGTCTTTGTCGCTGCCGACAATGAAAAATCGCACGTCGCGGTGCATTTCTTTGACGATTGCCTCAAGATCGAGACGAGCCCCATTTGCCTTGTGCTCGTCGACAAACCCGGCAGCGTGGTGAAGGAACAGCATACCGTTGCGTCTCCTGACCGCATCGCGTACTTCAGCGAGCTCGGCCTCCGTCACCTGGTATCTTTTTCCCCACATGCCTTTTAGCATCCGGTTGAATGTAAAGTCCGAGGTCTGGGCTTTCATGGCGCCTCTTTTCCCGAAGCTGGTCTTGAGCAGCGGGGTAGTGAAGATCGGATGCGAATGGCCGTCCGTGAAATACCCGCCATTGATGAGCAGTACCTTTTTGATAACAGTGGATGGCTTTATGCCATTCTCTCTCTTTTCCTGTTGTCTCCGCAACAGTTCCATCACCACCAGCGAGGAATAGTCGAAGGTTACGACAAAGGTGGAATCGATCCGATGGTACTTCCATATGGCCTCCACGAGGTCAGCCCGCTCGAACGTAGAGTATGTATAATCCTCCGGCTTGTCCGACTCGCCCTGACCGATGTATTCGACAAACAACCGATTGAACTCGTTCTTTTCCTCCATCAGGGTGTCGATCTTTGACCAGTCATAGGAGCCGGTCGGAAACCCGGGCAGAAAGGTGACGGCATTACCCGGAACACTACCCGCAGGAACGATATACCTAATAAAGACGAAGAGTCCGGCGTCCTGGCTGCTAATTCTCTTGCCTGCCGCATCATAGGGCAGGCGGGTACCCGAACTAAACCATGCTTTTGCTGAGACGATGTCTCTGCTCACTTGAACAACGGATGTAGACATATTGGTTCGTATAAGAACCCAAAGTTCCGAAGAGTCCATGGTCGGCCCGATAACCAGAATTGCTATTTTGACTGCAGCCGGTATTGGGTAGGGTAGACGCCTGTTTTCTGGAAGAAGAGACGGCTGAAAGACTGGCTGTTGTCAAATCCCAGCCGGTCAGCAATATCAGCTACGGGCGTCACCCCGCCGGCAAGCAGGACACGGGCCTTCTCTATACGCAGGTGCTGAATATACTGGTAGGGCGACAGGCCGAATGCGGTGCGGAACAGTCGCAAAAAGTGGAACTTCGACAGGCAGGCCTCTGCCGCCAGCTGTTCGAGGCTTATCGGGTCGCAGAAGCCCGAACGGATAATGTCCATCGCACGGGACAGGCGTTTGTAGAGCTCGATGCGCGTCGACCTCCTTACGGGCGGCAGGTTATTGACGATCCCGGCGATCTGGTGGTGCTGCTGCAAATGATAAGTCAGCAGAGCGGTCATCTGCTCCTGGAATTGAAGTCTGTTGTACCGTTGATCTTTCCTGGACTGCAGCAGCGCTGCGACCATCGAGTTGAAGGTGGCGTCCCGACGGTGCAGCTGGTTAAAGAACGATACCGGGGACATTTGCTGTCCGTCGCCTGCATCCAGGATACGGTGCGCCGGCGTCAGAAGGGAATTGAGAACAGATTGGCTCAGGGCCTCGCCAAAATGGATGTTAAACGTTTCCGTTGCTGCCGAGCTGTCTTCGACCTGGAGGGTATACAATTGGTCCTGATTGCTGACAAAATAATAGTCCTCACCGATATGGGTAGTCTGGCGGTCTATGCTGCAAAGGCTGTTTCCCTTTATATTCAGAAAAAAGGTAAACGGACCCTTGATATCAGGGCGGAAACAAGCGCTGACCTTCGTGTTGATGACGACACTGGGAAAGCCTTCTTTCTCCAGCGGAAGATTCCCCCATCCCAGCCGGTTGCTGAACCCCTGGGCTATTTGGCTTTTCAGCCAGGCAATATCGGGAAATTCGTTCAAGATCATTGATCTAAGTTACGTATTTTGCGGAAAACCCGCTAAATCGCACCCCTATGCGGCTATTCTGCTCTATCCTATTTTTTGCCGTGCTGCTGTCCTGCAACGAACGAAAGAATGCTGCAACATCCGGAATAAAGTGTAAGTTCCCGGCGAGAAGCATATACAAGATCGAAGACAGTGTCACCCTTTACTGGTCGGACGGGCTCGATCTCTTAGGAATACCATGTAACTAAAACGATCAAATGGCAACACTCAGACGGCAGATCGTCGCCATGGGCGGCGGCGGTTTTTCAATGGAACCGGATAATCCACTGTTGGATCGGTACGTGATCAAACAGGCCCGCAGGGAAAATCCATCGGTGTGTTTTTTTCCGCACGCCACGGACGATTCGGTCCGCTACGTCTTCAATTTCTATAAAGCCTTTACGCGGCTGGATGCGCGGCCGACCTATCTTTCCCTGTTCACACCGCCGACCGCCGATCTCGAGTCGTTCATAATGGACCAGGACGTCATCTATGTAGGAGGAGGCAACACCAAGAGTATGCTCGCGCTCTGGCGGGAATGGCAGTTGGACGCGATATTAAAAAAAGCCTATCACAACGGGACGGTGTTGACCGGTCTGAGCGCGGGAGCCAATTGCTGGTTCCAGGAATGTAGCACCGATTCCATTCCCGGGAGGATTGGCGTTTTGCCTTGTCTGGGGATCGTCGAAGGCAGCTTTTGCCCGCACTACGACGGAGAGCCCAACCGGCGTCCGACCCTCCACCGGATGATCGGAGAAGGCCGGATGATCCCCGGGTTTGCCGCCGACGACGGAGCCGCGGCTCATTTTATCGATGATAAATTGTCCCATGCCGTGAGTTCGCGTCCCCTGGCTAAAGTGTACCGGGTGTTCCGGTCGGGCAACCAGGTGCAGGAGACAGCCGTTGAAACGCAATTTCTTGGAGCTCAATAACACAAATCATGAAGTTTACCAAATTGGTTGTCAGCCTTTTTTATAAGGACCTTTCCACGGCCCTCGCGACTTTTGTCGACTGCCTCGAGTTCACCATCGGCCACGAAGAACTGGATTCCGACCATCCTTTTTGCGTCGTCGACAAAGACGGCTTGAGCATCATGCTATTTCAAAATGCGGAGTATGCCGAAATAGAACATCCGGAGATCAGACTCGTCACGGATAATATCGACGAAGTATACCAAAAAGTAGCGGCCGGCTTCCCCGGCCTCCTGCATCCCAACCTTCCCGAACCGACGCTGAGACCCTGGGGCGCGAAAGAATTTGCCATACTGGACGGACAGATCGGCATCCGGGTGCAGCAATGGACATAAACAGCCGTCTTATTTCTCGTAGATACCTTTCTGTTTCATCAGCGCGATCATCGCGTCGATATTGGTCGGCGTGCCGGCAGTGACATTCTCGTGGCCGTCGGCCGTCACGATGATCGTGTCTTCCAGCCGAAGGTGCAGCTTGAGCTCTTTGTCTTCGATGATAGGCTCGACATTGAAAACTACGCCCGGGACGAAGGGCTTGTCACGGGGACCGACGTCGTGCACCGCCATTCCCACAAAATGGCCGATGCCGATGGGGTGCAGCTTTTCAAAACCGTGTTTGGCATAAATTTTCCCGGCGATATCCGTCAGCTCCTGAATGGTGACGCCGGGCTTGATGGCGGCGATGACCGTCTCCGATACCTCCTTGATGCAATTGTAGTATTTAAGCTGGACGTCGGTGAATTTGCCGTCGACCGGCCAGGTGCGCGTGATATCGGTAGAGTAGTAGTTGAGTTCCGGCGCATAGTCCATCAGCACCACGTCTCCTGCCTTCATCAGGTGATTGTTGGCGTTATAGTGCCAGCTCAGCCCCTGAGCGCCGGATGCCACTATCGGGAAATAGGACGGGCCCTGCGCGCCTTCGTTCTCGAACACAAAGTCCGCGGCGGCGGCCACCTGGTACTCGTATATCCCGGGGTGAGTAACGCGCATGGCCTCGTCAAAACCGTGTGCGCCTATCTTTCCGCATTCCCGGATGACGGATATTTCTTTGTCGTCCTTTACCCAGCGCATATTGTCGATGACCGGCGTGAGGTCTTTTATAGCTGTCAGCGGATACCGTTCTTTTACCTTGTTGATGAAGTTGAGCTCCTTTGAGACCCGACCGTCCCAGGGATCGGCGAGCCGGGCGTTCCGTTGGCCGATGCCCTTGTCCCGGCTCATTTCGGCCGTCTCTTCGGGCGAAGTTACCAGCCAGAACGCCTGTCCTTTCGCTGCCAGTTGCGTCAGCTGTGCCGTCATAGCGGTTTTGGGCAGGACGCTGGTCATCTTATACGTGCGGGCGGCTTCCTCTCCGGGCTTTATGATGGCTTCTTCCTTGATCTCCGCGCTGACCGTCTCCGGTACGAGGAGGGTCGAAGTTCTTGCCTTGCCGTTGATGATCAGCACCGCACCAGGCAGCTCCACGCCGCTGAAATAGTAGAAATTGTTGTCCTGTCTGAACTTGATGTAAGGTTCCGGCAGCTCGGCTCCCTGCAGGATGGCCACGTCATCGCCGATCTGCTGCATGAGCTTTGCCCGGCGGGCGGCGAAATCACCGGCGGTAAAATAGTTGAATTGGTTCTGGGCGGATGACGATATGGCGAATAGCGCCGGAAATAAGAGTATTGGCAGGCTTCTCATGTGTGTAGCGTTTTGGTGTGTGCTAAGTATAGATAAATATACGATATTCGGGAAACGCCAACTATATGAAGAATCTGAAACAACGACTTCAACAAGGGGAGACCCTGCACGGATGCTGGCTCAACCTCGGCAGTTCTTTGACGGCGGAGATCGTCGGAATGTCCGGCTTCGACTGGGTCCTCATCGACCTGGAGCACGGGGCGGGGGTGGAAAAGGACGTCCTTTATCAGCTGCAGGCCCTGGAACACACGCCCGCGGCGGCTATTGTTAGGATCGAAAGCGGTCAGCGCCAGAGGATCCACCGGATCCTCGATCTCGGCGCGGAAGGGATCATGGTCCCACGGATCAGCAACGCCGGCGAGGCGGCAGACATAGCCGGTAGCCTGCGCTATCCCCCCGACGGCACCAGGGGGATAGCCAAAATGGTCCGCGCCAGCGATTTTGGCCAGAACTTCCCCGAGTACTTCAACAACGGAAAAGACAGTATCCTCGGCATCGTCCAGATCGAAACCGCGGAAGTGCTCCATCACCTCGATGCGGTAGCTGCCACAGATGGTATCGACGTCCTGTTCATCGGCCCTTCCGACCTGTCCATGGAGTTAGGCATCTTCGGTCAGCTGGACCATCCCCTGTTCAAGGACGCGCTCAAGGCCACCGTGAACGCCGCCCAAAAAGCCGGCAAGGCCGTAGGCATCCTGCTTCAAAACCCCGACGACTACAAGACCTATCACGAGCTGGGCATCCGGTTCATCGCCTGTGGCGCCGACGGCACATTCGTCTCGCAGGGAGCAAGAAATATGGCTAATAAGTTAAAGGGCTTTCTATGATCTCCTTTGCCTTCTTCATCGACCCGCTCTTCATACTATCCGTCGGCGTTGTCATCGTGGTGGGAGGCATCACTATTTTCTGATCACCTGTACCGTCCGGATATGACCATTTACCCTGACCTTGACCACATAGACGCCGGCGGAAAGACCGGCCATCGGCAGGTCAATGGTATTTGCGCCTGCTGTTACAGACCGTTGCAGCAGGCTGAGGCGCGCGCCGCCGATCGACCACAATTCAACAAATGCGGTACCACCGCTGCCGGTATTGATCTGTAACCGGGTATTGGTTGCGGGCGCCGCGGGATTGTTCAGTACGCTTACGGAAAGGTCTTGTCCGGTCACCGTCACAGCTACGATCGCACTATAGATCGACTCCCCGTCAAAGTCCGTTTCCAGTATCCGGTAATAGTGTTTACCAGGGTCCGCATGGGTATGGACAAAACTGTAGTTGCTCTTCTCCCGGTTATTGGCGACCTCCCCGATCTTTGAGAACCTTACTCCATCAACGGAATGCTCCACCTCATATGTTTTCGCCTGCTGATTGACCCCTACCGTCCAGCCGAGGTTTATGTCGTCGCCTTCAGACCGAGCGGTGAAGGAAATAAAGGTGACCGGCAGCGAAGTCGCCGTGGTGAACGAAAGGATATTCCCCTGGGTCGTCCCGAGCGAGTTGCTAGCGCTTACGCGATAATAATAGTTGGTATTGGCGGCGAGGCTCGCGATCGATGCCGTCACCGACGAGGTTCCCGACCCCGCCGCGAGCGTAGCGGGCGTAGCCGCCACCGTCGTCACCCCGCTGCTGAGGGTGGAATTTGTGCTGTATTGAAATTGG
>JAFDYE010000114.1 GCA_018267585.1 Bacteroidota bacterium | reverse complement strand
TTAGTTCCCGGGCTAACGGCAGTCATACCACCTCCATTCAGCCCCCGGTTTTTTCCAAATTCTTTTGGAACATCATCCACCAGAACGTATTTTTGCACTCCTTTTTAGATAAAGGACGGATTGCCCGATAGTATAATGGTAGTACGACAGATTTTGGTTCTGTTTGTCTTGGTTCGAATCCAGGTCGGGCAACAAATCACCCTCAGCTTCGCTGAGGGTATTTTTTTGCACGGTAGCGAAGCGAGCTTTGCTCGCTATAGCGGACGGGCAGAAAAATACCATCCGGCGGCAGCCGGATGAGGTGATTTGGGTAATGCAAATGCGGGGTGGTTCAGCGGAGGCCTCGACGAAGGAGAGGCCGGAGATAACCCAGGTCGGGCAACAAATGACCCCTCACTTTTGTGAGGGGTTTTGTTCATGCCATAAACTCATTGGACCTGCCTGCTCCTCTCCCACCCCAAATCGCGCTGCATCAGCCAGAAAAGAAGACAGCCTGAGAACAAAAAAGGCTTATTGTCGCCTTATTTGGCCTTATAACGCTTCAACCCAGGGTTATAGCCGACAATGTCCATTCTTCTCGACGTACACGAGTCCTCAATGAGAGTGAAATGTACTGAATCCTCCCCATAGAAATCAATTTTGTACTTGCCCCAATAGCCATTTCCGCAAACAGGCTTTGCATTCTTTATAAAGAACGTAGATTGCTCGATCTTGTAGCTGCCTCTTTCCCCTACTTTCCCGTCAGGCAGGCTTACCTCATACGTTTGATCGCTGCTAAACGTAACAAACTCGGGAGTGCCTGGTATTCCCCATTTGCCAACCAGGCTATGACCGGGAGGAATGAATGCGAATACCAGTGTCAGCAAAAGTGTGAGTGGCAGGTGAGTTGAATATTTCATAGAAGTTTAGTGTTTTACGAAATATATATAAAAATTATGATATTAGTTATTCAGCCATCTCCAGAAGGGGCTTTCGAGAGTCTACAACAGCAACCTCTAACGGTTCCTTTACATAAACCTCATTGGAGAACCAATTATATTAAAATACTAGTGTCGTTGCGTAGGGCTTTACACGTCTTTGTAATTCATATGGCACAGGCGCAGCGGTCGTCGTTTTCGCTTTTCATTTCTTTCTGGTCGGACGATCTTTGAATTGGCGGCTAGTCCATGTTATCCCCGAGCACAATGAAACATTTATATACGGGAATTGATCTTACTATATAATGGCCCAATTCCCGCAAACCGACGGCAGGAGCTCTACTGTTTAGGTTGATCTCCATTCGATGGCGCATTTACCGACCGCTCAACGCTGCTTTTCAGCGTGTTGAAAGAGTCTTTAATATTATCATTCTTTGAACGAAGCCTGTACACGCCCGCGGCTATAACGGCGCCTGCCGCGGCGGCTATCCAAATGCCGATGCCCAATCCAAACCCGCTGCCATAAATGCTTTTGAATACGCCGGCCTCTTCGCTTTCGATGCTGCTGGTTGCCGATAATATCCTGACAATGTAATAACCCGGAATCACGAAACAGACAAATCCGGAAGTCAGCACCAATAGCCATGATGTGGATGGAAGATTTGCTTTTTGATCGCCGATGAATGATAGGATCCCCGAGAAGATGAATAAAATAAATACGAGCACGCCCAAGCCATTTAGCCCATTGATAGAGCCAAAGCCATAGCTGTACCATGGAAGCAGACAAGCGATGATGCCCAATGCCGAGCATACGAGCGCTATTTTTCTTTGTTTGTTCAGTTCTTGAAAGTTCATGATTGAAAATGTTTAAAAGTTTAAATTACATTCCGTCCGCTTGTTTATACCCCGCAGGCACCTCGAACAGGCTGGCGGGAAAATTGTCATGCGCTATTTTGGTGAGTTGCATAAGCATAGAGGCGTCTTTACCATGCATTTGAAGCCTTACCGGGAACCCCACGCAATCCATTTGCACCAACTTATTGGCCACATCGCCGGTGTAGGCGATGCCCATGCTTTTTGAAAAACCTTTTACTAAGGCTGCCGGTATTGGAATGTCTTTGGTAGACCAGATATCAATGGTGTCCTTTCCATTCATAAAACCCTGAACGCCGCTAAAATTCACGGTTTTTATTATCTGCCCATGTACGCAGCTCAGTCCCTGTATGGTTTCGTTACCTATTTTATTTACAATATAAGTTGTATGCTGCGTAAGGATATTGTCATCCTGACTTGTGGCGGAAGTATCATTTTTTTGGATATTGTAAGTCTTGGCGCTGTCGTCAATAAGGATAGATTGTGTGGGATTATTTCCATCGGCAATGCCCTCCAGTATTAAAGAAGGCTTGCCGCCACCCGTTGTCATATACATCTCGTTCCTTAATTTTCCGCTATGCGAAATGTACATCTTTATCAGTGTATTTGCAGATATGCCTTTTCCGGTAGTAATACTGGTAGATTCTGCATAAATATCGCTGCCTGAACCAGAAGATCGTATATCTGCATTGGCGGCGGATGAATTGTTTGCTGATGGACCCGACTGGCAGCTTTGCAGTATAAAGAGGAAAAAGCAAAGTGTCGTAAGATGGAGAATATGCTTCATTTTTTTCATTTTGTTGATGTTATTGCCGGATAATTTTGCCGGCGCCGATGATTATGATTTGCGAAAAGGCAGATGAAATTTTCCGTTTGTTATTGTGATCGTTTCTTTGGACTTGTCGGACATGCTGCGCCTGCCGGTAAATTTTCCGGAAAAGGCGCCCTCCACGTAATCGGTCGTGATTTGTGTAATGTTCACCTCCGCGGCATCCGCATAGTGGTTTTGGTTCTGTATCATTATATCGGCAAATGGATCACTATTGAAGGGTGCGCCACCGCCGGCGGAATGGGAAATGGCGGTAACCCCTTTATTATGCGCAATAATATGGATCACTTCGGCCGGGTTCTTCCCGAAGTTGGTAACATTAATCGTCACCACACCTTTTGCCGAGTTGTTCGAAACGTCGTTGATGAAAAGGTGTTGACCCGTGATCATTACAGACTGGCCGTCTGCTTCGTACGAAACATAGGCTGCGCCGCTGACCGGTGCATCGCCGGCCGGTGCGCCACTGGCCAGCGCGCTATTAAGAGATGCCGTCATATTTGAATTTGCATTGTTACAGGCTGCGATCGACAATAGGATGCAGGCAGCCGTCGACACGAAGGGCGCTTTGAATAAAGACCTCATAAAACAATTTTTTAGAATGAAGGGAATGTTATTTCTTGCCGTTCATACCTGCGTTCATCAGATTGGTTATGACACCATTATATTCCGATTTTGTATATCCGGCCGGTATTTCAAAGAGGTTATTGGGTGCGCCTATGTATATTGCTTTGGTAAGGGTCATGCTGGATGCGTTGTTTTCAATGATCATTTTTACCATAATCCCATCCGCGTCTGCTTGTTTCAACGCATTTAAGAACGAAGCGTTGGCGCCCGCAGCTGTGGATGCCATTTTTTGATAAACATCATAGCCCGGCACGCTGGTACTTGTCCACATATCCAGGGTCATTTTATGACCTTTGACAACTACATGCTTGCAAGGATACCCGTTTACGGTTTCACTACCTATAAGTTTGGCGGTATAGCCTGCGCCACTTTTATTAAGGAGGGCCTGGTCAATGATATTGAGCGAATACGTTTTATTCTCATCATCCAGTGTGACGGTGTAATTCGGCATGCTGGCGCGGCCAATCATAACAACGGGTTTTGAATTTATCTGATAGCCCGCCGCCGAAGCGATCATGCCTGCCAGGTCCATTTCGCCACGGAAGCGCCCATCGTTGGTAAACCACTGTTTTGTGGTGGAGGAATTCGTTTTCAGACTCTTATCGGAGATAAACGTATTGGTCATTTCATAGTAAATGCAAGGTGTGCTGCCACTATTGCCGGTGTTTTTGTATGCAGCAAGTGCCTTTGCGGAATCTTCCGCCGACACACCATTGCCGCTCATGATGTTTGCCAGGGATTTGGCTATTAGATTCGAGTCGTTGGGGTTGTCCTGCGCTGCTTTTGCAAAGCCGCCTAGCACGCGATCGTTGTCACTCTTATTGCCACTGTTGGGAGTGGAGGGGACGCCGCCTTTTACAGTGGGGTCTACTTTATCCAGCGCCTTGTTGGTGGCATTGGAAGCGGCATTGTTTGCGCGATTTTGGGCAGAATTCTTTGCGCTGTTTATAACATTTTTGATAAACCCGCCCTGTGCATTGGCGGGAAGTCTGCCTGCAAAAAATCCCAGTAGCAGCAGAACAAGCGTAGCTTTCGTCGTCCTCATATTATAAATTTTTTTGGTGAAAGGAAAAAGTGTATTTATTGTAATCCGTATAGATCCGTATTCTTATCCGGCTGATAATTTCCGGGCTGTGTAAACGCGGTATCGGGTAATTCCTTCTTTATTATACTGGTAAGCTGTAATTGCATTTCGCCCGATTTGAATTTTACCAGGGCGCCGCTGCATCCTGCCGCCATTATTTTCTTAACTACTTGCGGGGAATGGCTTTCCAACACGACGGGAGACAAATATTGCGCGCCGGGAACCTCCTGGCTGTACCATTCATCATCGATGCAATGAGCGGTTTGGTGCAAGGCGGTTATCGTATAGCTTACCCGGATATGCACGCAGCTATAACCAAACATTTTTTCGTCGCCGATCTTTTGCACTTTCACCTCCGATTCATATTTCCCTCTTTCTGTCAGGGGTTCCCTGTTGTATTTTTGGTATTGGACATTGAGCGAAACAATATAAGCGCTGTCCTTGTTGCAAAGGATGGTGGAATGCACCTTCATGTTTATTGCCGAGGAATTCATGTAACCTTCGGAGAAAACATTCCAGCCCGTGTTGTTTTTAGTGTTTACATAAATGTTTTTCCACGCCCCATCCTGCTTTCCTCCCAAAGAAGAGCCGCCCGTGTATTGCAATTCATAAACAGTGCCGGCGCCTTGTATGGATACGGCATAACCGGCAGGCTGCTCCGGCTTGTATTCAGCCGTATAGTTTTTGTCGGGGCCCCTGGAGCCGTCGCGCTGGGCCTTCATCATGTTTTGCGCCACCTGCTTCAGCGGGTTGTTATCCTTCATTTGACTGAGCTGCAGTTTCGTTATTGCGTTTGCGATGGCAGAGCCGGGATCACTGTTGGCAACGGCAGCCGGCGCGGTGTCCGTAGGAGCGACAGGGTCAGCGGTCTGCGCAGCGGGATCGGCGGTCCGTGCGATGGAGTCGACGGTGCGTGCGATGGAGTCGACGGTGGGCGCAACAGGCGGAGCCGGGGTATTGACGGAATCTTTTGTTTGCCCGGGAGTATCCGTGGTTTTGCCGGGCCTGCTTTTGCAATATGCGGCTGATATAAGAAACAGGGCGGGAATGATATTGTAAACAAGCCGTCTCATGGTTTTAATCAATTTTTATGATAGATTGAAATAAAGTAGACAATCAGTGCTGCAAGAATGAAGAAAGCAAATAGACATAAGAAGAATGTCTTTAGTCGTTTGGTCTTTTTTACCTTTTGCATATTGCAGTTTTTGGGGCCAGCGTTGGATCAGTTGCTACCGATGATATTCAATTTAGATTCTGACGGAATGGTTTTTAGGGATGGGTTGGCGCCTGTAATCACTGTCGACTGCCCCGAGGGGACCAGCACGACGCGTATTTGAGAAGGGATAAATGCTCCTGTAAAATTGCTGAAGCTGTTCTGTACGGAGTTGACGATGATCCTAAAGCCATTTACATCGACATAGGTGCTGAGGGTATAAGCACTTGAAACGCCATTTCCCACATTGGTGGAGATAGAATAGGGCAATTCCATCCAGGAAGTCATGCCCGCGCTGGTTGCCGTATCGCTTGCTATGCTTTGAAAATACCGGATATAACAAAGCACTATTCCGTGATCCACGATGGCCTGGGGAATGGTAAATCCGGCTGTTTGGGCAGTTGCATTATTATAAGGCAGCCAGATAGAGGCTTGTTGTTGATTCAAATAGAATTGCCAGCTATAAGGCAGATTGTTTCTCACATGATTATCGAACTCGTAAGTGATCACATCGTTGACCTGCAAGGAGAGCCCGGTGGCAGGCCAGCCGCTGGCTGTTTTTGGACCATAGATGATGGCATGAATGGTGTCGATGTAATAGTCGCCTGCGATACCGATGTTGGAAGGCGGGACGGTCGGGCCGCTATAAATTTGCGAACCGGGTGTTCCGGCGGCGCCTTGTGGCCCGGCTGGTCCGGCGGGGCCCTGTGCGCCATTGGCGCCTTTTAGAGAAATGGGGCTTCCCCAGCCGCCGGCTGTTTTGGGCCCGTAGAAGTTGCCGGTGCTTTTATCGAGATAGTAATCCCCGGTGCTACCGATGCTTGCGGATGGGACTCCGTTGCCGCTGAGTATCTGACTGCCCGGTACGCCTGCCGGGCCCTGGGGTCCCTGTATGCCTTGCGCCCCCTGCAGCAGGATGGGTGTGGCCCATGCATTATTTGTTTTTGGACCATACAGAAGATAGTTTTGTTTGTCCAAATAGAAATCCCCGTTGGTCCCCAAGGATGCGCCGGGCGCTCCCGTGCCGCTATAAATTTTCGAGCCGGGTGTTCCGGCGGGCCCTTGTGGTCCTGCCGGGCCCTGTGGTCCCGCTGGTCCTGCCGGACCTTGCGTGCTGCCAGAGCCTCTTAAAGAAACGGGTGTTCCCCAACCGCTGGCTGTTTTTGGGCCATAAAGATTTCCGGTGTTGTCATCGAGATAATAATCGCCATTTTTTCCCACCGAGCTTGCGGGCGCACCGTTGCCGCTGTAAATAATGCTTCCGTCCTGCCCGGCGGGACCAACGGCGCCTGCCGCTCCCTGTGGACCGGGAATACCCTGCGGACCTTCCTTGCCGCAGGAGAAGAACAACAGGCTGATGATCGTTACTGATAAGACTATATTTTGTTTCATAACATTATTTTATATGTTGAGCGATCTGTTATAGAAAAATTCAGGGGATCCGGACGCTGATCTCTTCGGAACGATGGCTTTCGGAACCATGCGTATTGGTGCTGGTGATATAATAATAATAGAGGGAATTGCCGGTAGTGGTGTTATCGGTGTAGCTGTAAGCGCTTTTTGCGGTGGCGTCCACCGTTTTTAAGAGACTTATCGTTCCTGCATTTTTTGCGCGATATATCTGGTATTCTTTTATCGCGGCATTAAGGGACCCGTCCCAATGCAATACGATCTTATTTCCCTGAAGATATGCGTGAACGGCGCCGGGGGGCAGGGGCCTGTTTATTCTTGCTTCTATGTGAACGGGGCTGCTTGCGGCGCTGGCAAGGTTTGCCGTATTGAATGCGCGCACGCTGTACCAACGCGCTTCACCCTCCCGCAAGGTATCCGTAAACTCATTTGTCAGACACAATCGTGGCATGGCAGGCGAGGAAGTATCGGAAGCCTTCGATTGTTTATACACCTTGTATGCTGAAATCCCCGAAGCCTCTCTTTGCATATCGCGCCAGGTGAGGCTAACCACGGTATCGTTCAACCAAATAAAACGCAAACCTGTAGGAGCCGGCAGTTTGCCTGTTACGGACGCCCTGCCCGTCGTGATATTTGAAAATGGTCCTTGTTTGGATGCTTTGGAAACGGGCGCCACGGCATAATAGCAGCTTGTTTCCGTTTGGACCGCGACGGTATCGATATATACGAGAGCGGTGGAGTCGGAAGCGGGGGATATTAGTCCGCTGACCAATTGCAATTCATGCGGAGACGATGATGAACGGAATACTTTGAAGCCCTGTAAGTTTTTTTGATCGGGATAATGCCAGCTTAATTTTATTCCCCTGCCGGTGGATACCGCTTCGAGATCAGTCACGGGCAATATATCATTCCATCCTGTATACATGCCGGATACACGGGCGGTGGGTAGTGAATAGTTGAAGGCGCCCTGTACGATGAGCTGATAAAAATATCGTTGTCCCGGCTGTACGTTCTTGTCGGTGTAGGTGGTGTCTTTCAGGGGCGCGAGCGAGATCAGGGTATACCCGGTGTCATAAGCAGCGCTTCTCAGGATCATGATATTTTGCAGGCCGGATGTATTTGCCGGCGCGACCCAGACAAGTTCTATGCCGGCGGAGTCGGACCTGGTGCGGAAATTATATACGGCGGGTACATTTTGTCTGCCGCCTGTCTTTTCCCGAATGGTGTCGGAATGATTTCCCGCATTTCCAAGCATATCTTTTGCCACTATAAAATAGTCATAGGTAATGCCGGGCATCAAGGTGGTATCCAACACCAGGAATATTACAGAGTCGCCGTGGGCGGTATTCCAGAACCCTTTTGATGCGGCGATCTTTTGAAAATCGCCCGCGTTGCCGGATTGTTTGCGGTAGACATCGAAAAAATCAGGCCTTCCGGCAGCGGACAATTCCCATTGCATCCTTGCGCTGTGCTCACCCGGCATCATCTGCAAAAATTGCATTTTGGAGAATCGGGGATGTGCATATTCAAAATTCACCAGGCCTGTTTCGACCGGACTGGAGGAGTCGCCAAATACAACACGGTAATTGTATTTTGCACCTGGCACTGCTGAGGTATCCAGAAAGCTCCAACCAACCGCCAAATGGAAGACCGGGAAAGGAAAATTGATCAACGATCTGTTTTGGGCGCCCGCATATATTTTCCATAAGGTATCCGATAATGCCCTGGAAGGAAGGCTATTATCCGGCAGGCGGGCGGCATTGGCTATCATTCGCTGTCGCAGCTCGTTGCTATTGACGCAGGGGGCATAGTTCCCGATGTATTGGAAGGCGCCTGTTCCATCCTTCTGACGATATATCTTATAGGCTGCGGTCCGGGGCAACTGCCCCAGCTGGATATACATGCCCGAAGGACAACCCGTCAGGATCGGATGCAGGCCTTGTTGCGCGTGAGTCTGAAGGCCGATTAAAATGATGTGTATCGCTAAAATGAATTTCTTCATAATTCAATTTTTCTTCACGTTAATAATCGAAATCGTTGTTGCCCGAACAATCGCCGCCGCCTTTTTGAAGGCCGAAATCGATCCCTTTTTTCTGGCACGCATTGCCGGTGCATAAAGAAAGCCAGGCGAGGAAGTTCACGGATACGCTTCCGCTTACGGCAGCCGGGCCTACGCCGCAAGTAGCCGATACTCCCATCGTCGCCGAAGCACATGCCCTTCCGCTAAATGTCATTCCATTGCGACTGTTTGTTACTGTCATTTTTATTCCTTCCTGTACATCCACATTGCCCGAGATCTGGCATAGGCCCGATGTGATCTTTGCATAGGCATTCCCAAATGCCATGGCGCCTAACCCTATTTGCTGCGACTGGTCCCCGAAGTTGGCATACAGTCTGGCGTCAAACCCCGCGCTGGCGGCTACTTCAAAATCGACTACTGTGAAGTCAAACCCAAATGAGGTTTCGGGGATGATATCCTTTCTTCCGGTGAAGAAAAAGCCATGTATGCCCTGTGCGTAGGTTTTTGGCAATTTATGTACGTAGGAATTTTGCGTTATCCGGCTTTCCAGGGAAGGGGAGATGGAAGGATAGCTGCCGACGATCATCCCTGCGCTGAGCGGGAATATCAACGGGTGAATGATGGGGGAAGTAGGCAGATCGACACCAAGGCCCGCATAGAAGTACCAACCCTGTGGGTCCATCAACATTTCGACGGATGGATGCTGCAATACCACGGCGCCGAAATTGAGATCGTTCATGGTAAGGGAACCGGTGATCCTTTTATTGGGCAGGTCGAAGTCGAATTTCATTCCCTGGAAGGTGCTGCCCAGGCCATCGGCGGCATTGCTTATATTGTCGACAGGAATAGATTGTTTGGCTCCGCTGAGCGCCTCATTGGCGACCATTTTTAATTTGTCTGTTGCGGCCTGCTGTGCATCGATGCCGGTGAAGCCGTCGAGCACACCGTTCAACCGGGCAAGCGAACCGGCAGGATTGTTGGAAAAGTCTTTGATGGCATCCATGCCTTCTCCTGCCAGCCGCCATTTAGAGGCAATGTCCGCTATTTGCTGGTCGCCCAGGGGTATTGCCTGCTGCAGGGTGCTTCTTGCCTGGTTTAGCCCATTTACAATGGTGGTACGTGCATCATCGATCTTTCCTTTGACATAGTCCTGTGCGCCGTCCGCGAAATCCTGCGCCTGGTGGAGCGCATCACCTGCAAGCACTTCTGCCTGCTGCCTGATAGTTTGTTGTGAGTAGAGCAGACCCGGACCGGCATCTCCTGAAGCGCCGACCAGCTCATTTGCCCCGTTGTACACCATGCTCACCAGCATGCTTTTTATCGGCGTGGGAACGCCGGGAACGGTCATATCACCCGAAATGCCGATGCCGTAGGTATTGTTCAATTGCTGAGGGCCGTTGGTTTTAAATTGTGTCCCGCCGTCGCCGCTGAGGGAGAAGGTAAGCGGGTCGATGGTCAATTTATTGGTGTGCAGCTTGTCGTTACTCACTTTATAGAAAGTGAAATTGCCGTTGATATCGTTTGGCAGGTGGGGAATTCCCAGGTCTACGCTGCCGCTGATTTGCAGCCGGTCGTCCAGGCTAAATAAATTATTTGGCGTGAACTGTATTTGATTAAAGAAGGTGATGGGCTTCATATTCGGATCGAATGAAAAGAGCTGTTCACCGTCGCTCAGCTGCGATAAGAATTGAATATTGAAACGCTGGGTCGGATTGGTCATCCCGTCCATCCCCCCGAAATAGGCCACGTTGCCGGTGTTGGAAGTGAGCGAAAATTTGTAGTGTCCCACGCCCGGAACTGTGCCTACATCCGGATCGTATACGAATACCACATTGGGGGAAGGGAACAATCTTAGTTTGGCGGCGCCGCCACCGATGGTCAGCAGGCCATTGCCCGCTGCCCGGATCAATGCATCGCCGGTCAGGGAGTTACAGCTCAGGGTGGCGTAGGGGTCGCCGGAGATGATAAACATTTTGGTAAAGGGCAGATCCACCAGGCCTGTTCTCAGGACGCCATCTTTAAGAAGTATGCCGCCGGATTGGGGAGACAGCTCCCAATTGCCGCTGTGCACTTTCCATTTTTCCAGGGCAAACGAAACCGAGTCGTTGTTTACCAGGCTGCTAAGGGAGTTGTGTGTGAGAACGGCCTTACCGGCATCCAATCGCAGCGGAATATTCCCTTCGAGCGTAGCAGAGATATTGAGGAACAGGTTTACGCTGTCACCCATGATGAATGATTCGCGGGCGCCGCTGTTGCCTGTCGTTCCGTCGAACCCCAGGTATTTGAAGTCGATGCCATTTGCGTTCTTATCGGTGAGGGAGAACTTCGTGAATTTATATTTTGAGCCGTCGGAGGTGAAGACCGGTACAAATAATTTATTTGGGGAAGGGGAACCATAGTTGCCGAGGTAAAAATCGCCGTCGGAAATGGTCATATAGCTGGTGGGGAAATTAAATGAATTATCCACCACATGCGCGGTTGCCGCCAGGGTGCCGGATGTATCCGTATTGCCTTTGACTACTGAAAGGACGCTGCCGTCGCGTCCGGCTATTTCGCTGTTGAATACGTTGAACAGGCTTACCGTAATATTCCGGCTGTCGAGCTGGATGGAGTCATTTACGGGTACGGCGATCGGGATGCCCGCCTGGTTCCTGATGCCCGACGCTTTTAGGCGAAGTGCGTGGAAGGAGATGGCCGCCTGCGGGTGTATGGCCGTCTGCATACTGAAATTCCCGTTTGCGGGAATATTGTATATTTCACCGTCGGCGGTATAGCTGCCATCCTTGTTCTTCTGCAATTTTTCCAGGCGGGCGTCAAATCCATAAATGCGCGATGCATCCAGATCTTTGAAGGTTTGTATGACGAGATTTACCGGCTGTTTTTCATTGGCGACGATAAGTTTTTTACTGTCGCCGATATAGGTTTCGCCGGTGGCGGAAAAGGTGGCTTTAACAGTAAAGCTGTCTTTTGTATTGTCGGAGGAATTAAAGGTGGTGGCCCCGGGGACGCCGATGAGGCGGTAGGCGCCATCGGAGCTGGATATGGCGGATATATCGCTATTGGAGCCTACACCCTGATCGAGGTATACGAATGCACCCTTTACGGGCCGGTTATTTTCGGCGAACGTCACTTTGCCGGTGATGATCGCTCCCGGATCAACTATTTCATTTATGAATGTCGTGTTGCCGTCGTCATCGCTGGAGAAGCTCTCCGATCTCGATACGAACACCGGGAGGCCTGGATCCGAGCCGGCAGTGGACTGGGGCTTTACCCGTAATGTAAAGTTGTGTGTCGCGTTATTTATGAATTCGAAATACGCATTTCCATCATTGCCCGTGGTGTCGGTGGATTTTGTATCTGTAATTCCGTCGATGGATACGATGGCCCCGTTGACACCGCCCTCCCCGAGTGTCACATGCACCATTATTTTGTGCACCCGGCGTTTGAGCCCGAATGTGCCCAGATCCTGGCCTGCGCCTTTTGGCGACACGGCAAAGGTTTGGGTAATATATGCCGGATCGTAGGGCATGATGATGATCGAGTCCGGGGTTGCGGGAAGATCTATGTCGAAGCGTTGGGCGTTGTATTTTTCATCGGTGCGGGCCATTGGTTTTATAGCGACGGGGCGAGTATAGGGGTTGCCTTTCGAATTGTTGTTCTGCGTATTGGTTATCGCCGTGATATAGCTATCCAGGTATCCCGCGGGTGCGGTGGTGGTCTTGTTCCTGCCGAGCTGTGAAACATTTCCGGTGTTGTCGGTGGTGACGTTCAATCCGCCGAATGTATAGTTTCGTGCACCCTGGGGGTTGTTGGCGGCCGCTGTTTTTATGCCTTGACCGATCATCTCCGCATACATCCCTCCATAGGGGCTCTGGTCATTTACTTTATTGCCGTCGCCGCTGTAGCTGTAAGTGTCTACCCATCTACCATTGATCTTTAGCCTGACCCGCGCGGTGACCGCTTTTGTGGTATCCTGTGCATCCGCCACATAGCCAAAGCAATTGGCGCCCAGGGGTTCCAGCGGGATCGGGTCGGTATAGGACTGCGTTCCATACGGGAGCCGGCTGATCTTTAGCGTATAGGTTTTATATCCCGGGGCGGAGATGATCAGGGTGGATCCAATGGCTGGATGTGCAATGCTGTCGCTATAGAATTGGCTATACTCCTTGACATCGAAATACCCGTTGTTGTCGGTGGAGGCCCAGAAATTGCCCCAGACATCTCCCGCATCGTCCGCACGAACGTATACGGCTATGTTGGGGATGCCAAGTGTCGAGAACTTATCGATCACCCTGCCTGCAATGCGTGGGGGCGCCAGTTTCGCCAGCAGGTAAGCATCCGCCTTTTTGGCCGGGTCAAGGTCCTTATTGAACAATGTCGGAACATAATCGGGGTTGCTGGTATTGTATATGGCATTTGGCAGGGTCTGATCGTCCCAAAATCCCTGGACCGTCTTCCGGAGGTTTGTATAATAGTCCTGGGTATAGCCATTTTTTGGATAAATAAGGTTGGCCGTCTGAAAGGTAATCGCTCCCTGTCTGATAGTGGCTTCCGCGTCGGCCTGTATCAGTATATCGTCGGTGGCGGCATCCATGCTTACGGGCATGCCCGTGAACATGGTTGTTCCTGTGATATCTGTTTCCTGGCTTCTCTTCAGCAAGTAAGAGCTGCTCGTTATGCCGTTCATGGCCGGGGTGTAGGCTGTCATAAACATATTTTTGGGCCCGGTGGCTCCCGAGCTGCCGGCTGTGGAATTGCCGTATACAGGCTGCTGAAACGGATCGGCTACCGTATTTATGTCCGCTCCCGGCTTTTCGGGACGTTGCATGGCGTATGCGTTGTATTGGGAGCGATAGATATGAATGGGTATGTTCGGAAACGCATTGCCATTATTATTTACCACATGCACAACCAGGTTGTATGTATGTACAAAGGAGGTAAGCGTTCCGCAGTCATAGTTGTTCCAGGGCTGGACGGGGATATTGTCATCCGGGGCGCAGTAATATCCCATCTGCGGCACTATGCGATAAACGCGCATTACCTGCCCATCAGTCTGTTGGCGCAGGTCGCCGCTGCCTGTATAGGCTCCGCCGGGGTATATCTGCATAGTGCTGTCTATGTTCTCGAAGTCGAAGGCGAAATGCCCCTGCGCATCGGTGGTTACGGTCTGCAGGACTTTGCCATTATCGGAGCTTTGCAGAAATTGCCCATTCTCGTAGATACTGGCATTGCCGGGCATCGGCTCGAAATCATCGATTGTCGTATGCCCCGTGTTCGGCACCATCGTGTTTGACGAAGGTGGAGTGAGCACATAGTCACTGCTTTCCCTGCCGTTGCCGGCTGTTCCCTTTGTGCCAGGGTCCATATTGGCGTAACGGTTAATGATCCCATGATAATATGCTACGGGTGTCGCCATATTGTTGGCAGATGAGGACGAATTGTTCTGAGGCGGCGGGGTATTGTTTTTCTTAACCAGGTAGACCACTTGCAGGCTTACGGGCATATTGGCATAAGGGCGGGCGGGGGTTGCGCCGTCATTCTTGTAAGCATATTGCAGTGTGCCTGTCACCCGGGAATGCGGTGCGGCGATCAGCTCCTTTTTTAGCGATAGTGTGGCCGTGTCGCTCTGCCCTTTGTAATTCCAATCCGTCCAGGTGTTTGTTGTTTGGGCTCCGCCGGTGGCGGTTCTTTTGTTAAATAGGGCGTCGGCCTCATCGAAGAATAAGGTCCAGCTTTTTGAACTTATGATTTGACCGGGCTGTACTCCTCCTTTCTCCAGGCAGACGATATAGTCATCGGCCTGCGAGCCGGTATTCTTAAACAGACGCGGGAAGCTTACCGTGTTTTGCTTCTCGCTGGTGGAATCACTAACGTTGTCCGGCGTGGCGCCCTGGGCGATCAATACCTTATCCCCTGTCTCTTTCCAATCGCGCGCGCTGTCCAGCAGATTCCCTTCGTAAAGGGGTATTTCCAGGTCTGGATTCTTCTTATTGGAGGTAAGCCGGTAGATCTTTATTTGTGCACCCTGCGCGTAATTTCCCAATTGGTTGTTAAAGGCTTTGCGAACATTCACGTTCAGCGTATAGCTATTGGCATCCAACACGAGATTGGTGACGTCTTTTATGCTGCCGGGCAGGATCTCCAGGTATTCCGTGGAGGGTTTATAGTGTGGATTGGTCGTAATCACTTTGTACAGACAAGCGATCTGTCCTTTCAATGCGGGGCTTATATTGCCGGCGAGCTGGTTCCACTTCGCGTCGGGGACAATTCCCGAACTATCCAGGGTGGTCATGTTATAGATAAGCTCGAAATTGCCGGCCTGGTCCGTTTGTGTGGTGAGTCCCTGGAACATTTGAGAAGAAATGGGCAAGGCGCCTTGCTCCTCTTGTGTGAGCGGCTGATAGGACCTTATACTGTCTTTGGGGTCGGTATCGACTTTCGCCAATACTTTTTCAAGATAGATCCAATCGTGGGAGACAGGAAATACCAGACCGCTGGTATCGTCGTCAAAGCGGTAGGAAAGCCTTCCTTTCACCGTGGTTTTATGCGAGGGCAATGTATCTCCGGCTGAGGCCCAGGCTGTCGTCGTATGTGCCGGCTGATCGGGCCGATAGGCCATTGCCCCGATCTGGCTATAGCCCTGATTGGCTATCTCCAGCGGACTGCCGGGCATGGGCGTGAAGTTGGCTTTGACGCGCATGATGTATTGTTGCCCGGCAACCAGGATATGTGAATATTTCAGGGTATCCAACAGGAATGTCGTCGTAGGAATATATTGCTGGCGGAAGACAAAGGGGTTATTGATGGCATCGGTAACCGTCTGTCCCGGAAAAACCTGGCGAATTTCCAAATTATAAGTAAGTGCGCCCAGGGGCAATCCACAGGTGGTGGCGGGCGGCGTCCACGAGAATTGGATTTGCGGGGAATGTGGGATGAATGGTTGAAACGAGCTATTGGACTGCAACAGGGTAGATACCGGAAGAATAAACTGCGGCGCAGATGCGGTGTAGCAAATGGTAAAATAGGAGCAGCCGGTGCCGGGTGTAGAAAGGGGGGCGGTAAATCCCGGCTTGTCATAGTCGTAGGCCGTCACGCAAATGCGATAGGTCCCTTCCGGGAGCTTGAAATTTATGCCTGCCTGCCGCAGCGTGGACAAATTAAGGTTATCATAGATCAGGGAGTTCTCATTAAATTTCCCGAAAGCGTTTTGGAGCATTTGCTGATTTACCATCGTCATTTGGCGCGGGTTGATGATGATCGGCTGACCGGGCACAAAATCCGGGCGGAGCTTTACGCCCATCGGCGAAGGCGAAACCCTTTCGATGCTGCCGGAAAGTTTTATATGCAGCTGGGTATTGCCCGTGTTCATCAGCGTAATGGACAGGTGGCTGGTTATATCCTGGTTCAATTGTCCATAGTGTTGTCCCTGCAGATCCGCCTTGATCTGCGGCAGGTATGGGGGTATGGGCTGTACTACATTTGTCTGGACGACTACCGGGAATGTCTGGGCATTTGTATGGAAGCAAGCGGGCATGCAAATAACCAGGATGGAGAAGACCTTAGAACCTATATATGAATAACAGTGCTTCATGGTTTCTATTTTTAAAAGCGACAGGCATAGGTTAGTCCGCCGGACAGGTTTTTACTATTTACGGCAATGGGAACATGATTGACTATATTGAGCGGATCGAGGTTTACGGGTGGCGTCAAAATATAGCTGAGATAAAAGCCAAATGAATGTTGCTGCTGGCTATAGGAGCTATTGAAAGAGAAAGTGGTATTGTTGGCCGCCTGGCCGTTGGCGCTGCCGTTTACAAAATACCCTGCGGATGCCTGCGCCATAAGATTGTGCTGTTTCAATAGCTGCACACTTAGGCCGGCATTCAAACCAGTGGATCGATATAAATTGTTTTGCTGTTTGTATTGGGTATATAACAGGCTGCTGTTGATGCCCCAATAAGCAGGTGAGAAGAATAATGCGTAGCTGGCCGATGAAGAGAAGCTTTGCGTACTTGCCTGTGCCGTCGTTGCGGGGTTTTTGTCATCCAGGTCGGTGTAATTGACGCTGATGCTTATCGTTTGCTGATGATAGGAATTGGAGAAGGTAAATACCGGGGACAATGTTGCATTCCACATGATCTGATCCATTTTTACAGAATCACTCAAATGCAGCAGCCCGTCTTTTTGAAAGACGTCTACGCCCGTGAGGTTGAAGTTCAGGTTGACATGCTGACTTAAAAAGGCATTCAATCCGAAATTGCCCGAGCGTGTCTGCAAGGCAGTGCTAAGCATATGCCCGAGATTGTTGTGCTGGCTATTGGCGGCGACATTCAGGCTTAACCTCCCCTTTAATATGGATGCTGCCGCGGAACCGGAGATCATTTCCACATCGTTCAGCATATAGGGAACGCCCAGGGATAAGAAGTCGGGCGCGATACGTCTGTATCCGGCGGACGCATTAAAGCTGTTCAGTACCAGCGCCAATTGCGCCTGCCCCGAGTAGCTGACCGTCGAGCTATAGTTTATGGGATTGATGCTTTGCACCAGCGATGGGATCTTTACATAACCGATGGAATCGATCCGCTGATAGTACATGTCCCTGTTCAAGAGGCTTATAGCGAGATCGCCGGTGAGGGTCAGTCTTTTGAAGAACATAAAATGCCAGGAACTTCCGAGCACGGTATTTTCCATTGGCAGGATGGTAGTAAGGCTATCGTGATATCTTGTTATGGAAGCCGTATCGTCTTTTGCATGAAAGAGCTGGAAGCTGATATTTTCATTGCTGCTGCCATATCCTATTTTGAGCCCGTAGCCTTTTCGGCCGTATTGGGGCTGGATATTTCTATTGAAAGTGGTGTCTTCATTTATGGCCTTATTCAATCGACCGTAGAATGCGCCGAGGTAGAATTTTCCGGGCGTCAGTTCGATGCCCGCCCCCAAAAAACTTTGCCCGTCGAAGGTGAACGGCGAAAACGAGATGTTGCGATAACCCAGGTGAAGTCTTACCCATCTATATGAGGGGCTGACCCCGAATTGTGTAAATGGCGAGGTATAGCTTTTTGAATACTGTGTAATGACGAAGGAGAACGGTAACGCAATACCATAGATCGACGGCGCTAAACTTCCATAGATGTTCCAGGCGAAGGGGTCCTGTGTTTTGTAGGATTGGTTGGATGAGTAGAAGCTGAGACCGGCGCCGATGCTGCCGTAAAGCGCGACCGGTTTTTGAGGATTCAAAGAGCTGAGATCCTGCCCTTTCGCACAGATAATGGTTATGCTTGTCAATAAAATAAATATACCGAGTGTCTTGATGGGCATGGCTTCTTTTATCAATTATTAAAATTGAGAAACCCGGCGTCCATCTTTGCCGATAGTCGATGAAGGTATTCAGGTAATCGACAAACGCTATTTATTCCAACTAAGAACAGCCGTAATGAAGTGTGCGTCCTGCTGTTTGAAGACCAGGGTAGCGTCGATGGCGGCGGACAGATCTTTTACGATCTGCAGGCCAAGGCCATCATTTTTGGTATTTGGCGTCGTACCGGAGAGGAGCCCGTTTAGCCGCGCGGCGTCGGCGCCGGGGGAGCTGTTCGTGATAAGCAGTTGATTATTAGCTCCTGAAATATCTATCTGACCGCCGGCGTTGGATGCTTTTATGGCGTTCAGTAAAAGGTTTCGAACGATGACGGATAAAAAGTTCTCGTCGGTGTTTTGTTTGAAGGAGGCAGGAAGCCGGTTGTTCAGGGTAATGTTCTTCTCGTTGATCAGCCCCTGCAGAAACTGTATCTCTTTTTCTGCGATGGGTGATATATTTGTGGGCAGCAGGTTTGGCGTGAAGTGTTCCATCTGGCTTTTGCTCCAAACGAGCAGATCCTCCATGGTATCCAATATTTTGTCCAGCCCGGTATCCAGCATTTTGTCATAGTCTTCGCTGCTTATCGTTCCTGCGACTTTTGGGTTTTCTTTTTTGAGCCTGATGAGCTTTGCGATCCTGCCAACGGGCGCGCGTAGATCGTGACTGATGATCCCAAACAATTTTGCTTTTGTATTATTTGCTTTTGTCAATTCCATATTCAGCTTGTCCAGCTCGGCATTTTTGTCGTTTAGCAATTGATTGGCCTTTCCCTTCTCCCGATAGAAGAAATACAGCATCAGTGAAAAAAGTGCGAGTACAATGAGCCCTGCAAGCAAAAACCATTTTAGGCGGGAAGCATCTTTCAGCTCAAGCACTTTCACCTGGTTGTCCCTATTGAGGACAGCGATCTGCTGCTCTTTTTTACTGGTTTGATAACGGATCTCCTGGTCGGCAAAATTGCTGGCTAATTTTTCCCGGGTCAAGGAATCGGATCCGGAGATATATTGCTGATAAAATTGCAATGCCTCCTTGTTATTGCCGGCTCCCAATTGTGCAAGGCTCATGTATTTCAGATCGTCCAGGTATTGTCTTTTGTTTATTTGCTTCGCGACCGGCAAAGCTTTCGAGAGAAACTCTATTGCTTTGGGGTAATTCCCCGTCTCCTCCAAATACCGGCCCATGCACAATTGCGACTGATATATCAACAGCGGCGATTGACTTTTTGTCGAGAAAGTATCCGCGGAATGCAAATAGGGTAGCGAGTTTGCATATTGTTTTTTGTCCATATAGCTCACTGCAATATTCAGGTTGGACGTGACGGCTTCCGAAGGGACGGCATGTGTGTTTTTAAACCGTGGTTGCAATTGCTGCATGTAATGCAGGGCGGAATCTATTTTACCTGCTGAGCAAAATGCTTCTATATAGGAGCTTAGATAGCGCTTGGACACGCTTGGCGCCAATTGCATGAACGGGCGACCTTCGTTGAGCGCGTCTATTGCCTTTTCGTTGGCGCCATCGATCTCGCCATATAATTTATAGAGGTTGTAGCATAGTACGGCATAGTCCGTTTCCTTTTTTATGTTCTGGGTAGTATCTATTTCCTTTTTCCGGAGCTCAATACTTTTTATAAGATAGTCCTGGGCTGTGCTGTAATAGGCTTTTTGCTGATAATAGGCGCCCAGGCCTGCGTACCCTATTTGGAGGATCTCGGGATCTTTTGCGGTATCTGTAACGTTTTGCAGGATAATTCTGAAGCTGTCTGTTTTGTCTTGCTGTCTCAGCTGAAAGGTAAAGGGGATCAGGGTGCCGCTGATAGTTGCAGTCGCCAGTCCGGAATGAGCCTGCCGCGCCCTGGACAGGCCCTGGTATAGGAAATATTGGGCGCTGTCGAATTTTATCTGATAGTAAAAAGCAATTCCTTTGAGATATAGGAGATTGGCGGCGTTCAAATTATCGGCAGGCGGTATCAGGCTTAAACCTTTGGTGGCTGCTTCACTCAATAACTGGAATTGGCTGGTTTGCCTTAGTGTTTCACAATAGGCTATCCATGCAGCGATCTTGTCCTTGTTGCCGGCTATTTTCGATATATCGGGAGCCTGTGCAAGCATCGAAAAATGTGCAAGGAGTAAAATGATCAATGGCCAGCATTTTTTCGAGCCTTGCATTATTGAAAATTTTCGCACAGAACATTTTTATACATTTTGCCTACGGGAATCGTTTCAGAATTGGAAAGAATTGCCTTGCTGTCCTTATATGCTTCGATTGCCTTTATATTTACTACGTAACTCCTGTGAACGCGCACGAATTTCGAGGACGATAATTTTTGCTGCATACTTCCCAGGGGCTCGAGAACTAAATATGCTTTTGCAGTGGTTACAATACGTGTGTAGTCTTTCATCGCCTCGAGGTATAAAATATCGTTGATATCGATCTTGTATTTGTCGTAGCCTTGTTTGATGATGATTTGATGCATTTCATTTGCCTGGTCGAAGGAGCAGGCTTTGTGCCGCAGAAGAAAGAAGTCGTTTATCCTTTTTACGCAGCTTTCCAGGCGGCCCGGATGGATGGGTTTTATGAGATAGTCGAATGCGTTTTCTTCAAAACCCTGCAAGGCGAATTCAGGGTGGGAAGTAATAAATACGAACAGCGGGTGCGGTTCGGGAAGAGTTTTCAACAATTGCAGGCCACTGACCTGCGGCATTTCAATATCGCTGAAAACCAGATCGACATTGAATTTTCGGATAAGCTCCATTGCTTCCAGCGCATTGGAGCAGGCGGCGATTTTTGTAAAGGTTATAAAGCGGGACAATTCATCTTCTACAATTTGCCTGTCGAGACCATCGTCATCAATGATAAGATATTTAAGCAGCTGAGGCATGGTTGAAATTAAACTTTCAGTTACAAATTTGCTTTACCATTATCGATTGAGCAATAGCATGAAGATGTTACGAGGGGGCTTTTGCAGGGGGTCTTTCAAGACTGCCCCTCTCTGAATTTGTTGATGGCTTCGGTGCGGTTGTGGACGTGTAGTTTCTCGTAAATTTTTCTGATGAAGCTGCGTACAGTGTCTACGCTTATGGTCATTTTGTCGGCGATCTCTTTATATACAAACCCGCGTGAAAGATATGCGAGGACCTCTCTCTCGCGCGGGGAGAGCGACTCGATATGGGCGCTGCTTTTGTTCTGCCTGTTGAAATGATCGACCACAAATCTGGCTATTTGCGGCGACATGGGGGAATTGCCTTTGTGTATTTCTTTTATGGCTTCGATGATCTTATCGGACGGCTCGCTTTTTAAGATATATCCCGTGGCCCCGGCGAACAACGCATCGAATGTTCTATTTGGGTTGTTGAATACGGTAAACATCATGAACTGAACGCCGGGATATCTTGGTTTCAGGTATTGTACGCAGGAGATCCCCGAATGTCCCGGAAGCTCGATATCAATCAGCGCCACATCGGGCCGCAACTTTTCAATGTCTTTCATAAATGACTCTGCATCTTCGAAAGAGCCGATAAGTTCTATCTCTTTCTGAGCGGAGATAAGTTCGGCAATTCCTTCGCGAATGGTTTTGTCGTCTTCTATTATTGCGACATAAATAGGCATGAAAAGAGGTATTGAACTGGTTTAAACGAAGATATTTCAATTACTGCCGTACGGAAATCGCATATTGATGTTATGTGAAGTGTCAAAAGAAGCGGCCATTCACCACAATTTCGGTGCCCTTCTCTTTCTGCGAACTGATCTGTATATCTGCCTGTATTTGTTTGGCTCTTTTTTCGAGATTGGAGATGCCATTGCCAAATCGCTTGTTTTTGGTCAAATCCGTCCCTGTTCCGTTGTCCTTGATCGTCATATGATATTGGTTATTCCTGATAATGAAATCGATAACGGCTTCGGTGGCATTGGCATGTTTTACGATATTATTCAGCGCCTCTTTCAGCATGAGAAACAGGTTTCTTTTTATGTCGGGATTCACTACAATATCGTGCGATGAACCGGAAAAATGGAATCGGGACCTTACGGCAGTCCCGTCCATATACTGATGGATATAGTATCTGAAATAGGCTTCGAGGCTTTCGGCTTTGTCGTATTCGGGGTTGATGGTCCATACAATCTCGCCGAGGTTTGTGACCAGCTCATTGGATTGTTTATGGATCTTGCTAAGAATATCTTCATAATCGCTGCCGGAGAGGGATTTATTTTGTTTTGCCAGCTCGCTTTGTATAGAAATTTTGGTAAGCCCGGACCCGATATCGTCGTGAATGTCCTGGGCTATGCGGTTTCGTACCGCATTTATTTCCTTTTGTTTTTCCAGGGTCGAAAGTCTTTTCCGCAGGTGGCGGGTAGATGAGTAGTAAATAGCTGTTGCGAGCGTGACGGCAAGGAGGACTCCTATGATCAACCTGAACCACCATGTTTGATAGTATGCCGCCAACACTTTTATGGTAACGACGGCAGTTTTTTTGCTTTCTTTTGCGCCCTGTATATCGGATTGAAATTCAAATTGATAAGTCCCCGGAGGAAGCTTGTTGTAAACGGCTTCGCCGGCGTGTGTCGTTGTCCAGCTCTTGTCATAGTCTTTCAATCGATAGGCATAATTTATTTGACGGCTATGCGATATATTGATGGAAGTAAAGGTTATGCGGATATTCTCTTCTTCCGGCTGTATAACGATCTCTTTTGTCTCCGGAGGGAGCTGAAGGGTTTTATCGGAGGCTGTGATGGATAACAAAACCGGCGCATTCAATTTAATGTCGCCCAGGATCTCGTCGGGATCGAAATAATAAAGCGTTGACGAGTTGCCGAGATAGATCTTTCCATCATCACCCATGATCATAGGTTGCGGATCGAAGCAATCACGAAACCCGGGCAGTTCGTCGTGCAGCCAGTTGATGTTTTCCCGCTGCGGATCCATCCAAGCGAGCCCGGTAGCGCTATAGATCCATAATCTGCCTTTCCTGTCAAAACAGATATTATCGATAGTCGTATTGGGCACCCCGTCCCGGGTACCGTAGATCCTGGTTCGATTGGCGGTTGGATCGTATCTTATCAATCCGAGATTGGAGGTGGCGATCCATAATTCGCCGGCGCTATCGGGTACTATCTTTTTGAGGATGGTATTGAGGATCTGCCCGTTGATCATTAAAGAGACTTGACGAAGCAAGCCGTTGGCGGTGATGCAGTTCAAGATGGAGCTTTCGTTGGTGGAAACCCAGATCTGCCCTCTGGCATCTTCTGCAACACTTTCAATCAAGTTGCCGCTCAACCGGCGATTGGAGTCACTGTTATTGACGGAGAAATAGTCTTCCTTTCCCGTCAGGGGGTCATATTTTACCAATCCCTTTCGCCATAGTCCGTACCAGTAATTGCCTTCTTTGTCTTTATAGAATGCGGAAAGGCCATTTCGTGTTTGCGAAGCCCGCGGAGATATAGGATAGGGAAAATTGCGGGTGAAAGTGTGGCGTTTCAGATCATAATAGAATAAGCCGATCTGCGTATTCAATATAAGGTTTCCGTTCCCATCTTTCAGCATACTCCATATAAGCCCGGACAGATCGTCGCCTCTTGCAGCGATTATTTTTTTGCAGGTATTGTTTGCGGTATTAAACCCGGCTATTCCGTGATTGGAAGAATCTCCGTATTGGTACATGCTCATCAATATATTGCCGTTATCATCCGGCAGGAGATCGGTGATGTCAGATAAGTTTATTTTTTCGAAACCTTCTACATTGCTGTTTACCATATGAATATTTCCTGCGCCGGGATTAAAATATGCGACGCCATTGTCGGTGCCCATCCAGATATTATTGTCTCTGTCTTTGAACATGCATTGAATTGCGCTGGAGGGAAGGGCGTTTTTTCTATCGGAAGCATAGGCAAATTGCCTGATCTTTTTTTGCGCGGTTTCATCATAGGCAACCAGGCCGCCCGTCCAATACCCAAACCAAAACCGGTGATCCGGGTCAATGGCCATGCCCGTAAGGTTTATTAAAATGGGGATCAAAAAGACATTTTTTGTATCGAGATCGATTTTAAATAATGCCAATCGAGATGTGTCCTGGTCCAGCGCTGTATAAAGGTAACAATAGTCGTCGTCGATGTTCGCAATCTTTATGGATTTGAAATCTATTGCCGGCGGGACGTTTTTTTTGCTTAGTATCGGGAAGAAGCTTTTTCCGCCGTCATGTGAGATGAGATAATCATTTTGCGTTCTATATCCGATCCATCCGTTGTCCGTTAAGGAAAAGGAGGGCCCGTCGGGTGTTGTTGCCGTGGGGGTAAAGGGGATCAGGCAATTGTGTTTTTCATCTACCTGTATCAGGCCTGGTTTATAAGAATTGGTCAACACGCGGCCATCGGGCAAGAGGCCGATCTGCTTGAACAGGCCGGTCTTGGATACTATTTTCCCCGAGCTATCTCTCAGGAAATAGTTTTTAAAATGTCCATCGGGGTACAGACAGCTAAGGCTGTTGGATGTGGCGGCCCATATTTTATTTTCTTTGTCCGTCACGACCTTGTAGATGGCGTCGCTGCTGATGGATGCTGAATCATAAAAGGAGTGACGATAAGCAACAAAGTGATTCCCATCGTAGCGGTTCAGTCCTGCCAGTGTTGCTATCCATATAAAACCTGTCTTGTCCTGTGTTATGGAAGTTACCGCGTTGTTGGAGAGGCCATCGGCTGAACCCAGCTTATGGAAATATATGTCTCTGAATTGGGCAGAAAGAATGGATGAGCTGAACAAAAGGAGCGCGGGTAAAAGAACGTACTTAGCATATTTTAGTCCTTGAAAACTATATTGCTGCGTAAATTCCATGCATAAGATTTTCGGAAAATGAATTTACGGCATTGCCGGTCATTTTCCACCAATAATGCACATTGGAGGGAAATCTATTTAATGGTTCGGTCACCCGTTGCAGCTGCTGAGATGAATCACCTGATCATAAGCGAGACGTTTCACATTTGAATATCAGTCCGTTAAATTAGCAAGCGCCATCAAATCCAGCATGAAAAGGTTCGAGAAACGTCCACGCCGGGCAACAAAGGCCCCGCACATTGTGCGGGGTCTTTGCATTTCAGGAGCGTGCCAGGCCCGCTTGGCTAAACGGATGAATGCAAAAACAGACGAGCGAAGCAGTTTTCTACCAAAGAACAGAAAATGGCACAGCCCATAGATTGTTCCCGAATGGTGCGACATCTTTTCCAGAATAAAGTACAATGCCGCCGATAAAATCGTTCCCGGCCAATTCCTGAAAAACCTTGATCCCTTTGAAGTCTACCATATTAACCGTCTCAGCCCTTTTTACTTCGACGGCCAACACGGACCCATCGGGTCTTTCAAGAACAAAATCCACCTCTATGCCGTCACTTGTGCGAAAATGATATAACTCAGCTTTAAGTTCACTATTGCTTAATTGCTTTACAAGTTCAGTAGCTACAAAATTTTCCAATAGACTTCCAAAAAGTCCAGGCTTTGCTAAAGCGACATCGTCTATGTTGTAGTCCAGCAGATGACAAATGAGGTTTGTGTCGATGAGGTATCCTTTTGCGGACTTGACTAGCCTTTTTCCAACATTCCTGTGCCAGGGTTTGACGTCAAGAGTAAGAAACATCATCTTCAGGATGCTCCGATAGGATTTTCCCGTTACAGAGCTAAGTCCAACCTCCCTTGCGATATCTGCGTCATTCATTACGCCCCCAACGCGCGTCGCCAGTACACTCAACAATTGAGGTAACAACGATATCTTCTCTAGCTCGGATATCTGGCGAACATCCCTCTGGAGGATGGTAGTAATGTATCCATCAAACCATGTACGCCGATCTTCCACGCTCGCATCCACAATCTCCGGAAACGTCGCTTTCTTTATAACGTCCATCAGAGAGAAACCTCTGTCAGTTACATTTTTGAAATCCAATCGCAGCAACCGTTCAATCCCACCGGAAATATTGTGTGTCGCTTCCGCTGCGGTAAAAGGATATAAAGTCAGTATCGCCATGCGGCCAACCAACGGATCTGCCAGCTTTGGCAAGGCAAGAATGTTTGCGGAACCCGTTAGTAAGTATTTACCATTTGCAGAGTTGCCTTCTTGCGTTCTCGCTTCATCTACCACGATCTTCAATGCCCTGAAGAGTGGGGGAGCCAATTGAACCTCATCTATGATTACCGGGCGACCGCGATAGCCGGTTAAGAATGCTTCAGGTGCGGATGAGGCCGATGCCAGCAAAACGGGCCGGTCGAGTGTCACATAGGGTGCGGGCT
>JAFDYE010000113.1 GCA_018267585.1 Bacteroidota bacterium | reverse complement strand
GGAGTATTGGTGAACTCCAGCTGGCCGTTGGTCAGGTTGGAGAGTTCAGCCTGGATAGCGTCGTCGTGGACGGTCTCCTTGTGCCAGTTGTTATAGGCCAGTTTCATATAGTAGGCGATGGCGTTGGCAAAGCCGTTGCGCTTGTCCGGATTTTCCTCGGCGAGGGCTTTGTTGATCACGATCTCGAGGTTCTTGCCCATATGAGAGAACTTCGGATATCTTTTCGGGTAGCGAAGGGGCTGGGGTCTCGCCCGCAGCGTCTCACGGGTGGGGATGGGGTAAGGAGAGGCCACCTCCAGTTTGAAATCAGAGATCAGGAAAAGGTGGTCCCAGAGTTTATGACGAAAATCCTCGACATTCTTCAGGTGGGGGTTGAGAAAGCCCATCAGCTCGATCACGGCCTGTGCGTTACGCTGCCGTTTTTCCTTGTCTTCGAGTACCAGCAAATATTCGATCATCTTCTGAATATGCCGTCCGTATTCACGCATGATCAGGTGGTTCCGCGTGGTGTTATATTCCATTACACACTTGATTTAGGTAACAAATATAGGGAAAAGGCCGATAATTAAGAAAGCCGGGCTGCCCCGGCTCTCTTTGGAGTCAACATGAAGCTATGAAACTATTCAATAAACACTTTGCTGGTGTATTGACGATCGTGGGTGAGGTCAGTCGTACGCAGGAAATAGAGTCCCTTTACCGGTTTTGCCGTCAGGTCGAGCCTGATCTGGCTGGTGCCGGTGAGCGTAGCTGCCTTTTGCAGGACGGACTGCCCGGCGGTGCTTATCAGCTCCACGAGAAAACGCCCTGTCTGGTTCGAGCCGAACTGGAAGGTCAGGCTGCCCGTGGCCGGGTTGGGATAGGTCCGGTAGCTGATATCGTCCTGGCCCTGCGAGGGGGCTTTGGGATCGATGATAAGGATCGCGGAGTAGGTCACTTTCCCGCCAGCGTTCGTCTCCTGGATCCGGAAATAGAGCTTGCCCATATTAGTCGGATCAGGGTGGTATTGATGCTGGTATTTTGCAATAGTACCTGTTGGAGAAGCGTCGCCTTTTGCCTCTCCGATGCTGTAGAAGTTCTTGCCGTCTGTGCTTGTTTGGATCTCATATTGGGTATTGGGTTGTTGATTTGCAGTTTGCCATTGTAAGAGGATGATGCTGCCATCCGGCGTGGCAGTGAACTCCTGGATGTCGTTCGCCAGCGGGGCGGCAGGACACCAGTAGTAGGTCAGGTGGAAGTTTCCCCAGTAGTTGGTGATGACCTGTGCCGTATAGTTGGAGCCGCCCTGGGTCGGAATGGCCCCGCCGCTCATCTGGAAGGTAAAGCTGAAACTACCCGAGCCGATATAGGCAGAGGAGGGAGAAGAGATCGTTTTGGCGCCTGTGGCACTGTCGAAGATCGTGTCCGGGCCATGCGTGATATTGTCTCCCGGGATGCCCAGTCCGGCGAGGGTGTCGGGACCATATGTCTTTGTCGTAGACTGGCTCACGCTGAGGCCGGGACCGGTCAGGTTGCCGGACATGGACAGCAGCCACGAATAGATGGTCGTATCGGGCGAAGTGTTCTGGAGCTTCGTCGTGGTAATGGCGGATATGGTATCCTGAACCGACATACAGTAAAGGGTACCGGTAGCGGGATTGAATTGAGGAAAGGTGACGCTCGATGAAGACGCATTGCTGACGGGCATCGTCACATAATAGTCGACGGGAGTGGCGGGATGACCGACACTGCAATTGCATTGAGCAAATAAATTGAATGGGATGGCCGCCAGTATGGACAGGAATACGACGGCAAGCGCAGGAGTGTACACACGTTTCATAAGCACGGATTTTCGTGAGAATATCGGATTAAATATGTGCGGGAGATGCACTTCCTCCAAAATTAGCGCATCTCCCGCACAGCGCTAATTATTGTCCTCCGGACGAGGCCCATTCCGGGCCTCAAGTGTAAAGTTACATACGTACAAGAATGACGCCAAAGCGTTACTACCCGATTTCGCCGTATCGTAAAAACCACATTTTTTCAAACTATTTGTTATACTCAATATGCTGATTATCAATAAATTGATCCCGGCAAAATGTGGATAAAACCTTTGGCATCACGGTTTACCGCCATCTGACCTACCTTTGACACATGTTGATTTTGATGGATTGCCGGCCCCTTTTTGCGATGGGTACCGGCAGCGAGAGATCGCGTCTTATTTTGTCTGCTACGGCAATGGTTAGCAATGCTCATGGAGTACGATTTCAGCTGCTGGTCGAGCAGGGGTATGATCCGGGGAAGCTTCTGAAAGGATTGGGGGCAGCGGAGTTGCCGGCTGGTTTTTCTGTATTGGAGCACCGCTCTTTTCCGGGGCGTGCCGGATGGCGTATCTGGTATGACTGGCTGATCCCGCGGCTGGCCAGGAAACACGGGGCGGATGCGATCTTTCTAACGGGGGGCATAGCCGCAGCGCCTTCCCGGGTCCCACAATTTCTTTGGATGCCGGAGAAGGCAGATCCGACAGCAGGCGGCGATCGTCTTCCGTTGTATAGCCGCCGGCTGAAGGAAAGTCTGTCCCGCGCGTCACTGGTATTCTGTTTCTCGGAAACTGACAGGGAATGGCTTGGCGGCTTCGGCGCCAGTGCAGCGGTCGTTGCGCCCTGGGCATTCGGGCAGGCACCGCCTTTTTCGTCAGAACAGCGGGAAGCGATGAAACAGCAATATGCGAATGGGAGGGAATATTTTCTTGCGGATGTCTCCAATGCCGGCGACGAAAAGATCACCCGGCTGCTGAAGTCTTTTTCTCTTTTCAAAAAAAGACAACTATCCAATTTGCAGCTGATACTTGCCGGCAGCACACCGACGCCCGGGGCCGGGCTGCAGCAGCGGCTGGAGACCTACAAATACCGGGAGGAGGTCGGCTGGGTCCCTCAGCAGGCCGGCGACGGCGATCGGCTGAGGTCTGCAGCCTATGCCTTTCTTTTCCCTTTCGCGGCAAGGACGCTGGGTGTTCCTGTACTCGACGCCTGGCGGTCGGAAGTGCCGGTTATTACCGGGAGGGACACCGGGCTGCAGCAGTGGGTGGGGGACGCCGCGCTGGTGGCGGACATGGAGGACCCGGCATCGCTGGCGGCGCATATGATGACTGTCTACAAGGACGAGCGGCTGCGGGCTGAGCTGATCGAAAAGGGCCGTCGAAGGCTGGCGGCGTATACCCCTCAGCAGCCGGTCGATGCCATATGGGCGGGCCTGGCGCGGGTCATCCGGCAGCCGGCGGCGGGAAGTATGTAAGAAACCGTTAACTTGCGCGCTATGGCAACCTCTTCTATAAATATTGACGTGACCCTTGACAAGGACCGTGTACCCGAAGACATCCGCTGGAATGCCAGCGATTCGAGGACCGAGCAGGCCCGCAAGGCGAAGGCGATGATGCTGGCGTTCTGGGACGGCGCCGATAAATCTGCGCTGCGTATTGATCTCTGGACAAAAGAAATGATGGTCGACGAAATGGCCGACTTCTTTTATCAGACTCTGATGACCATGGCCGACACCTGGCAGCGGGCGACCCAGGACCCGGTGCTGGTCAACGATATCAAGCAATTCTCCCAGGATTTCTATAAAAAGTTCAGAGAACAGCAATTGAAGACAAACAAACTATAACTGGTAAAATTGTAGAATATGGCACTAGAGCAAAAAGTAATGGGCGAACTCAAGACGGCCATGCTTGCAAAGGACGAGGGCGCATTGCGGGGGCTTCGCGCGATCAAGGCCGCGATCATTCTGGCCAAGACCTCTGAAGGGGCGGGTGGCGAGCTGAAGGAAGAGGATGAGACCAAGCTCCTGCAGAAGCTGGTCAAGCAGCGCAAGGATTCCCTTGAGATCTTTCAGCAGCAGGGCCGCGCCGATCTTGCAAAGAAGGAGCAAGAAGAGATCGCGGTCATCGAAAGGTTCCTCCCCAAACAGCTGGATGAAGCGGCGTTGAAGGCTGCTCTTGCAAAGATCATTGCGGAGACCGGCGCTTCGTCGCCAGCGGACATCGGCAAGGTAATGGGCGCCGCGACCAAACAGCTGGCGGGGCAGGCTGACGGAAAGGCGATCAGT
>JAFDYE010000112.1 GCA_018267585.1 Bacteroidota bacterium | reverse complement strand
CCCAAAACCATAATATCTGCACAGTGCGGCCCTAGGGGCCTTGTGTGGAACCGGAATCCGTCAGTTTAAAATAATAACCTTTTGTATGTTCTTACAACGTCGTAACAGAATTCTCAGGCAGTCTCCTTCGATAAGGAGCATGGTGGCGGAAACGATCCTGACCCCAAACGATTTTATAGTTCCCCTGTTCATCGATGAAGGCGCCGGTGTGGTTCAGGAGATATCGTCCATGCCCGGCTATTTTCGCAGGAGTCTCGACGGCACCGTGGAAGAGGTTAAAGAGCTGTGGGCCCTCGGTATCCGGAGCGTGCTGCTTTTCGTCAAGAGCAAGGACGAGTTGAAAGACAACACGGGTAAGGAAGCCTGGAATCCGGACGGGCTGATGCAGCGGAGCATCAAGGCTATAAAGGACGCCGTGCCAGATGTCGTCGTAATGACGGATGTGGCGCTGGATCCTTATTCCTCCTATGGGCACGATGGCATCGTGGAGAACGGCGAGATCGTCAACGACGCCACGGTCGAGGCGCTGATCAGGATGAGCATCAGCCACGCCGCAGCGGGAGCCGACTGGGTGGCGCCGAGCGATATGATGGACGGCCGTATAGGGGCTATCCGTCAGGCTTTGGAAGAGAATGGCTATACAAGGACGGGGATCATGGCCTATAGCGCCAAGTACGCGTCCTGCTTTTATGGTCCTTTTCGCGATGCGCTGGATTCTGCGCCGGGATTCGGGGACAAGAAAACCTACCAGATGGACCCTGCCAACAGGCTGGAGGCGATAAAAGAAGCGCTGATGGACGTGGAAGAGGGCGCGGATATCGTGATGGTAAAGCCTGCCCTGCCCTATCTGGATATTATACGGGAGGTAAAGGAATCGGTACACGTCCCTGTGAGCGCTTATAATATCAGCGGAGAGTACGCTATGATCAAGGCTGCGGCGAAGATGGGCTGGATCAACGAGGACAAGGCCATCATCGAGACCCTGACCTCGATAAAAAGGGCGGGTGCCGACCTGATCGCCACCTATTTTGCAAAAGATGCAGTCAGGTTGTTGAATCGCTAGTCTTATCTTGCAGTTATGTATACCAGGAGCAAAGAACTTTTTGAAAGGGCACAGCAGAGCATCCCCGGCGGGGTCAATTCACCCGTACGCGCCTTCCGCAGCGTGGGTGGCACGCCTGTTTTTATGAAAAGGGCGCAGGGCGCCTATCTCTATGACGTGGACGGCAACCGTTATATCGACTATATTGCTTCGTGGGGGCCGATGATCCTGGGTCACGCCTGGGAGCCCGTGGTAAAAGCCATTCAGGAATATGCCGCGTATTCGACGTCCTTTGGCGCGCCTACCGAGCTGGAGATCGAAATGGCAGAGCTGATAAAGAGCATGGCGCCGAATGTCGACCTGGTGCGTATGGTGAGCAGCGGTACGGAGGCCTGCATGAGCGCTATCCGGCTTGCGCGCGGGTATACGGGGCGCAATAAGATCATCAAATTCGAAGGACATTATCACGGGCACGCCGATCCTTTTCTTGTAAAGGCGGGGAGTGGTGTGGCGACCTTTAACATTCAGACGGTGCCGGGAGTCACTCCCGGTGTGGCGCAGGATACGCTGACCGCGGCCTACAATGACCTGGAAGGGGTCGGACAGCTGGTCACGGCGCACCCTGCACAGATCGCGGCGATCATCGTGGAGCCTGTTGCGGGGAATATGGGGTGTATTTTGCCTGAGCGGGGATTCCTGGAAGGGCTGAGGACCCTTTGTGACCGGGAGGGTATCGTATTTATTTTCGATGAGGTCATGACCGGTTTCCGACTGGCTCCGGGTGGTGCTCAGCAGCGGCTTGGGATAAAGGCCGACCTGGTCACCTATGGCAAGGTGATCGGCGGTGGCATGCCCGTTGGAGCTTTTGGCGGCAAAAAGGAGATCATGGAGCATATCGCCCCCCTGGGCAACGTTTACCAGGCCGGGACCCTCAGCGGTAACCCGATCGCCATGATCGCCGGCTATACCATGCTGAACGAGCTGAAGAAGGATCCCGGGATCTATAAAGAGCTGGAAGAAAAGACAATATACCTGCGGGATGGGTTGGACAAGGTGTTCAGGGCCTGGGGGCAGCCATACCGGATCAACCAGCTCGGTTCGATGATCAGCGTCCATTTCAGCGATCATCCGATAGTCGACTTCAGTTCTGCGTCGGGGGCCGACAACCAGCGCTTCAAGACCTTTTTCCACTCCATGTTGCGGCGGGGTGTCTATCTGCCGCCATCCGCGTTCGAAAGCTGGTTCTTGAACAATGCGTTGAGCACGGGCGATCTGGATGCGACGATCCGGGCCGCTGCCGAAAGTCTGGCGGAGATCGGAAAATAAGAATCAGTGCAGCAGCAGCTCGCAGGGCTTGAGGCCCGTATGCTTCTTGAAGGCTGTCGAGAAATGGGAGATGGAGGAATACCCGAGCATGACGGAGACCTCGGTCACGCTAAGTCCTTTTTCATAAAGGAGATAGCGGGCGTGCTCCATACGCTGGCCCTGGTAGAAGTCGAAGATCGTCGTTCCGAACATTTCCTTAAAGCCCTTTTTCAGGTAGCATTCGTTGATCGCGACCTTGCGGCTGAGTTCCTTGATGGTCAGGGGTTCACCGATATGCTGGAGGAGTATCTCGCGTGCCTGGACGATCTTTTCGCGATCGGCCTCGTTCGCCAGGAACTTACACTGAAAGCTCTCCACTTCCTTTTCGCCCACCATGCACTCCAGGCTGTACAGCAGGAGCATCTGGCTCTGGGCGTTGACGAAGATGTTCTCGAGGCTGTCGGTATAGGTATGGTTCAGCAGGGCCTCCAGGACCAGACGGGTCCTTCCGCAGAGCGAAAGAGTCTTGGAAAATGAGGTGGTGTGTTTAAAGTCGAGCAGCTCATCGCTGACGGTGCTTTCCAGCTTGCGGGGGCGGGCGAATTGGGAAAGGTGTACCGAAAGAAAGCGGAAGCTGACGACGTCCACGGTCTCGATACGCTCAGAGCAGCCGGGCGCCGCATTGACCTTACAGGAATCGCATTCGATGTCCCAGGAAGGTCCGCCCTGCGGCGCAACACCCGCTGATGCCCTGGCCGATCTGCGGCAGTAGACCCCGCCTGCCAGGCAAAAGCGCAGTTCGACATAGTTCTGGGCCGGGTCGTCCTTTTTATAGTGATAGACCATCATCCCGGT
>JAFDYE010000111.1 GCA_018267585.1 Bacteroidota bacterium | reverse complement strand
TAATGGCAAACATCACCAGTCCTACCCGGGTCCTGACCTTAAGTTTTTCAAAAAGCGTATTCCCGTAGTTATCGACGGTCCGCGGGCTGATGAACATCCTGTCGGCTATGTCCTTATAGGAAAGCTCCGAGCAGACAAGCCGCAGGAATTCCTTTTCCTTGTCGTTGAGCACGATCGGGTCTTCCGGGTTGCCCAGGTCCTTGTGCAGCCCGCTGATGATCTTGCCGGAGATATATTCGGAGAGATAGAAATCCTTCTTCATGACCGAGTCCAGGGCCAGCTTTAGCTCTTCCGGTTCGATATTCTTGAGGATATAGCCTTTGGCCCCGAGACGGAGCATGCGGATGATGGTATTCTCGTCGCTGGACATGGACAGGGCCAGGACTTTTATCTGGGGGTAGTTCTTGTGCAGCCAGCGGACGGTCTCGTAGCCGTCCATATCGGGCATGTTGACGTCCAGTATGATGATATCGGGGATGACGTGCTGGGTGATCTTGGTCTTGATGTCTTTGCCGTTGTCGCCCTCGAAAAGGATAGCATAGTTCTCAAAAGAGCTGATCAGCTTGGCCAGCGCCTTTCGCAAGAGATTGTGATCGTCTACGATCCCGACCTGTATTTTCTTTGTTGCAGCTCCCATAGTATGTCTGTCCTTCGGATGATACCCCGGGGGGCTCATCAGTTTATAATATATCCTTTTCCAGGGGCAGTTCAACCGTTATAGAGGTTCCTTTGCCCGGTTGACTTTGAACAGAGATCTGAGCACCGATCAGGGAGGCACGGTTCGTCATACTCTTCAGGCCTATACCGCTGGAAGAGGATGCCTGAGATCGCTTCCTACCCACGTCAAAGCCGACCCCATTGTCCTCAACTTTCAGAACAAATTTATTATCAATTGAGTAATTAACCGCAATATTTACGTGAGTAGCCCTGGAATGTTTTAAAATATTGTTGATCATCTCCTGGAACATTCGATACAGGAATATAGATCGTTGATCCTCAAGCCTATATTCGTCCCCGGTGACCGACCATCCCACCTTCAGGAGACCGGTCCGTTCCATACTGTCCAGGTCGAACCGCATGGCTTCGAGAAGCCCTATCTGGGTGATCCGGTCCGTGTGCAGGCTTTTGGTCAGATTTCCCATATCATAAATCACCTTGTTCAGCATCTGGCGGCTGGTCTGGACGCTTTCGTAGGCCGCGTGTTCTTTCTCGAGGGGAAGGATGGACAGGGACAGCTTGATGACTGAGAGCACCTGTCCGATATTGTCATGGAGCTCCTGGGCGATCGTCTTGAAGGTCGTTTCCTGTATCTCCAGCTGCGACCTGAGCAATTCCTGCTGGTATTCGTCCTTTATGCGTGCCAGTTGCTGTTCCTGCCGGTGCTGTCTGCGCTGGTACAGGAAAAGCATGGTAACTATGAAGCCTACCAGTAACAGGGCAAGCGCAATAGCTAGCAGTATTATGACATAGATCTCCTGGTTCTGAGCCGACATAAAAAGGCGATAGTGAACGATAAATATAAAAAGATATTCAAAAAGACAAAGATGATAAATAAATTTTCGAGAATTATCCGGGGCAGTGCAAGCATCAGCTTGGCAAGGCCGTACAAGGGAAATGTGCAGGAATAAAAGAAAAGAAGGCCGGAGCATATCCAGAATGCGGGCTGGTGTACCAGGTCAACGGAATGTTTTAGCTGGAAAAGCTCCCAGAAATAGTAGATGCAGGCGCTGACGATAAGCAGGCAGCCGAGGCAGTAGCTGAATGTGTGGAAGACCCCAACCTGGATGAACAGGATATTGATCAGCCCGAAGACGGGATAGCCGAGCAGGATATAGGTCAGCACTTTCTTCGCACCGGGCCGGCGGATGATATCCCGCAGCAGGAAAAGCTCGAAGGAGATGACCAGCAATGTCTCGATATTATTGATAAATACCGTATTTAAGGAGTTCCATGCCTGGATGTTCAGGTAAGCCTCGAGCAGGGAGTTGAAGAGCAGAAAGATCGAAAAATATTTCAGATAGCGTTCGACGGGTCGCTGGAAATAGATCGTCAGGCTCGCGAGGAATGCGATCCCGGCAGCGATCGGGATGAAATAGAAAAATAGCGCGTTCGACAGGTGTGTCATTGCGGCAAGGTATTAATAATGATAAAAAATACTAAAAATTATCTTTTATCCCGGTATATTCTCTGCTGACCGCAAAGATGCTGCACCAGGCAGGCTGACGGGCCAGGCGGGAGGTCGTGCCAGGTGGGAAGCTGCGCTCGTGGGACGCCGTATCAAGTGGGACGACGCGTCAAGTGGGACGACGAATCAAAGAGGATGATGTGTCGAAGTGGATCCCGTGTCAAAGTGGACGATGTGCCAAAGTGAACGTTGTGTCAAGAGGGTGGCGTGTCAAAGAGGACTGCGTGTCAAGTGGGGCGAGCTGTCAGGTGGTACGCCGCATCCATTAGTTGGCAAAAGGAAGTAGCCGCCTTTATGGGGCGGCTACAATTAAATGGTTATAGTATCCGGGGAGGATCTGACTAGATAATTTCCATGTTGTC
>JAFDYE010000110.1 GCA_018267585.1 Bacteroidota bacterium | reverse complement strand
TCATACAGCCTGGCATCAGCGTGGTGGAAAGCAGATGCCGGTGGATATCGTTATCGATCTTGGCGGTGAGCTGAGCCTGGAGGGCTTCAGATATCTTCCGGACCAGGGCCGTCACAGCGGCGTTATCACGAAATACGAGCTTTTTGTATCGCAGGATGGCGGGGAATGGCAAAAGGCGGACGAGGGAGAGTTTTCGAATATCGACAACAATCCGCTGTGGCAGGTGCGGAAATTCCCGCCGGTGAAAGGCAGGTATATCAAGCTGCGGGCCCTTCGGAATACGCAGGGTGATGGTGACGCGGGGTATGCCGAGGTAGATGTGATCACGCGATAGGTCCGCGTTTACATATGACCAAAAGAATTGTGCTGTTCGCGGTAGCGGCCGGGGGTGAGGCTTGTTATTTTCCTAAAGACTTTTGTAAAGTGCTGGACGTTGTCGAAGCCCATTGTCTCTGCGATCTGGGAGAGCGACATGTCGGTGGTTACGATCAGGTGCTGCGCTCTTTCGATGCGTTTGTTGTGGATATAGGCAAGGGGCCGCTGGCCGGTCATTTTGACGAAGAGCCTGGAGAGATAGTCGGGATGGAGGCTGACCAGTCTGGCGAGGCTGGTGACGGTCAGGGGGTTGCCGAGGTTGAGTTGGATATATCCGAGGAGGTCCATTACTTTGGAGGGGATGCCGGTGCTGTCGGTGCGGGTTTGGTTTTTCAGAGGCACAAATTTGGATACCAGCTGCAGAAGGATGCCCTGGGTTTCGAGGAAGAGGTCGTAACTCTGGCTATTGTTCAGCTCTTCATATTCCTGGTAGTAGGCGTGCTTTTCGTAGGCCCGCGGGTTGTCGCTGCGGTTGAGTTTTCGGCAGGGATTGATCTGGAGCAGCCTTTTGAAATTGGCGATGTCCATATCGGAGGCCCTGACCTTAAAAACGGTGTTGGAGTTGTGAAAGAGGGAGATGCCGTCGCCGGTGTCTTCGAAGAAATGGATAAAATACTGGCTGAGGCGAGCCGTGCACAGGAGGTTGCAGAGGGTAAAGCCGGGGATGAGGTACATGAATCCCGGTTCAAGCGACCATGTCTGTTTTTGACTATAGATCAGGCCCTGCCCGCCGTCGATATAGTACATGCGGTAGTAGGGGCTCAGGACGTCCTTATAATTCCATTTGGCGCCCAGGTTGACATGATCTATATTGAGCAGCACAAAGGATTCCTTTATTATTCTTCGGATCATGGCTAAGTCGGATTTGTGTAATACAAAGTCGAATCTATGCAAAATTCTTAAGTTCGGGTTCTTTTACTTTTACTCCATATGAAAAGAAGAGCACTCTTACGAAATTCGATTGCGCTATTGCCTGCGTTGTTGCTGAAGAGACAGGGACTGGATATGGTGCCTGCGGCATTGGCTTCCGCCCCACAGGGGCCATTTAAACCGGACTGGAACTCGCTGGCGCAGTACCAGGTGCCGGATTGGTATAAGAACGCGAAGTTCGGATTGTGGGCGCACTGGGGTCCGCAGTGTCAGCCGGGTCACGGGGACTGGTATGCGAGGAGCATGTACCAGGAAGGGAGCGATGATTACAATTACCACGTCAGGACATACGGGCATCCTTCTAAGTTTGGTTTCAAGGATGTGATCCATGAATGGAGGGCCGAGAAATGGGACCCGGAGGAATTGTTGGCGCTTTATAAGGAAGCGGGCGCGAAGTATTTTGTCGCGCTTGCCAATCACCACGATAATTTTGATAATTATGACAGCTCGTATCAGCCGTGGAACTCGGTGAGGATGGGGCCGAAGAAAGATTTGATCGGCGGCTGGGCGAAGGCGGCGAGAAGGCAGGGTCTTCATTTCGGCGTCAGCATCCACGCGGCGCACGCCTGGACCTGGTATGAGACGGCGCAGCGCCATGACAAGAAGGGGCCGATGATGGGTGTTCCATACGATGGCAGGCTGAGGAAGGCTGATGGCAAGGGGCTGTGGTGGGAAGGGTTTGATCCGCAGGACCTATATGAGCAGGATCATGCGCTGAGCCTGAACAGTGAGAACGACGGCGCGATCGGCGGACAGTGGGCCTGGGGGAATGGCGCGGCGGTTCCGTCAAAGCGGTACTGTGAGAAATTCTATAACAGGACGATCGAACTGATCGACAAATATTCTCCCGACCTCCTTTATTTTGACGATACGGTGCTGCCGCTGTGGCCGGTGAGCGACGTCGGACTGCGGATCGCCGCGCATCATTACAACAGCAGCATCAAACGTCATGGGTCGCTGGAAGCGGTGATGAACGGCAAGATATTGAATGAAGACCAGCGGAAGTGTCTTGTGTGGGATATCGAGCGGGGGCAGAGCAATGAGATACAGCCATACACCTGGCAGACGGATACCTGTATCGGCAGCTGGCACTACGACAGGCGGATACTGGAGCGCCACCAGTATAAATCGGCGAAGACGGTGATCCATACGCTGGTGGATGTGGTCAGCAAGAACGGGAATTTGCTGCTCAGTGTTCCGGTGGCGGGCGATGGCACGATCGACGGTGATGAGCGTGAGATCGTGAAGGGTATCGGCGGGTGGATGAAGGTCAACAGCGAATGTATATATGAAACCCGGCCTTATAGTGTATATGGCGAAGGGCCGGCGATGGCAGGGGCGGGTGAGTTAAAAGGGCCCGGGTTCAACGAGGGTAAGGGGAAGCCCTTTTCGGCTGAAGATATCCGGTTTACCAGAAAGGGCGATACGCTGTATGCGATCGTCATGGGGGAGCCTTCGGGAGAGGTGGTGATCAGGACGTTAAAAGGCAAGGCTGTGAAGACAGTGAGGCTGGTCGGATATGCCGGCGACCTGGAATGGAAGAATTCAGAAGATGGGCTGAGGGTGGTATTGCCGGCCGGCATCCCGACACCGATGGCTTCTGTTCTTAAGATCGGGGGAGATGTGTATATTTAGGCCATGATCATGAGATGGTTGGTGCTTGCATGTCTGGCGGGGGCCGGGTTGACGGGGTATAGCCAGGTGAGGGACTATCCTTTTGAGCGGCTTGCCGTCAAGGATGGTCTTTCCAATAATCACGTCAATGTGATATTCAAGGACCGGCAGGGTTTTGTCTGGATCGGGACGAGCTCGGGGTTGAACCGGTATGACGGGTACGCGTTCAAGGTGTTCAGGCACGATGATTCAGACTCTTCTTCTCTTTTGGACGACCATATCGGCGCCATCTTCGACGGGCCGGAGAATAAGCTGTACATCAATACGGGATCCGGAGGGATCAATGTCTATGATCCGGCGGCGGGGGCATTCGTCCCCGCAAGGGCGGCCTATCTTGGAGATCGTCATATCCAGCCGTATGGGCTGATCAATATTATAAAGGCCAGGGACGACAGGTATTATTTTGTTTATAGTGATTCGGGCGTTTACCGGTATGAGCCCGGGAGGGGCGCGGTGCGGGTAGGGGCTCAGGCAGCGGTGGGGATGGGAAGTCCGATTGCGGGCGCTGCCTGCGACAGTCGCGGTGGCCTTTGGCTGTGCCATTTGGATGGCATGCTGGAGCGTGTCGACTTGCAACGGGCGACTGTGACGGCGCGGACGGATGTCTTCAAGCGCGAACGGGATCGGGTGTCTTCGGCATACAAGCTGTATATCGACCGCGAGGATCAGCTGTGGCTGTATTCCATGGACAATCTTTCAGGGCTATGGCAGCTGGATTATACGACGGGAAGCCTGCGGCATTTTTCCCGGGACTCGGGTGTGGCGAGGCTTAACACGAACAACGTCGGCGATGTCGTGCAGGATGACAAGGGGTTGATCTGGATCGCGACAGACAAGGGCGGGGTGGATATTCTCGACAAGACGAAGATGACGATCCGTTATCTTCAGCATTCGGATGAAGAGCGGAGCCTGCCTGCGAATACGATCACTACGCTTTTTCGTGATGATATGGGAGGCATATGGGTGGGTACTTTCAAGAACGGGATCGCCTATTACCAGCAGCATATGCTACGTTTTCCTTTGTATAGACATCAGCCGGGCCAGCCGACGAGCCTGCCGTTCGACGACGTGAATTGCTTTGAGGAGGATGGGAAAGGCAATCTCTGGATCGGCACGGATGGGGGAGGACTGATCTATTTCGACAGGGCCGCCGGCAGGTGGATACAATACAGGCACGATAAGAACAATTCCAATTCTATCGGTGGCGATGTCATCGTGTCGCTGCATATCGATCGCCGGGGAAGCCTGTGGATAGGCACCTACCAGGGGGGGCTGGATCGATTTGACGGCGGGGTGTTCACGCACTACCGGCACCGGGACGACGACCCGTATAGCCTGGCTGACAACAGGGTCTATTCACTTTTGGAGGACACAGACGGGAGCCTTTGGCTGGGAACGATAGCGGGTGGCCTTGACCGCCTGGATGTGGCGACGGGCAGGTTCTATCACAACAATATGAGCGTGCCCAATTCATTGCACTCGAACTATGTTCCGGCTCTTGCGGAGGATTCGGCGTCCAATCTGTGGATAGGGACGGCCTATGGGATCTGCGTTCTCGCGCGGAATACCGGTCATTACGTCTACTATACTACTGAGAACAGCCGGCTGAGCGACAATATCATTTTCGGGCTGACCTATGATCATCGGGGCAACATGTGGGTGGGGACGAGGAGGGGGCTGAGCGTGATGCAGGCGGGTACGGATAGTTTCCAATCGTTTACGGTGAAGGATGGCCTGCCGGGCAATACGATCGCGAGCGTGCAGGAGGATAAGGACGGGTTCTTGTGGGTAAGCTCTACCGGTGGCCTATCGAAGATCGGCGTCACCCGGGACCGGGGCCGGCTAAAGATACGTTGTCTGAATTTTGATGAACTGGATGGTCTGCAGGCGCGGGAGTTCAACATAAGTGCCGGTTTTCGGACCAGGGAAGGGGAATTGATCTTTGGAGGGCCGGAAGGGTTCAACCTGTTCAGGCCGGAATCGATCGGGCTGAATGACCGGCCGCCGCCGGTGGTGCTGACGGGTTTGCAGCTTTATAATAAAGAGGTATCGCTGCCGTCTTCCGTCGGAAAGGATGGTAAACTGGTGCTCTCCTATGACCAGAATAATTTTACGCTGGAGTTTGCGGCGCTCAGCTATATCAACGCGCGAAAGGACCGGTATACATACCGGCTGGAGGGTTTTGATAAGGACTGGATGACGACGGATGGAAGGAGCCGGAGGGCTGTGTATACGAATATCGATCCCGGCGACTATATCTTTCGGGTGAAGGCCTCCAATAGTGACGGGATATGGAATGACCGCGGGATCGCTATAAAGGTAGTGGTGAAGCCGCCCTTCTGGAAGACGGGGTTTGCATACGCTGCTTATATTATCGCGGTGCTGTTGATCCTGTACCTGGCGCGTTTGCGGATCATCCGTCGGGCGAGGGCGAGGTTTGCGCTGGCGGAGGAGCGTCGTGAGGCGATGCGCGTCCATGAGCTGGACCGGATGAAGATCAAGTTCTTTACGAACATGAGTCATGAGTTCAGAACGCCGTTGTCGCTGATCCTTTCGCCGGTGGACCGGTTGATCCGCGGGACGGATGATCCGGTGCGGAGGCAGCTGGCGATGACGATCGAGCGGAACGCTAAGCGGCTGCTGCACCTGGTGAATCAGCTGCTGGATATGCGGAAGATGGAGGTCAACGAGCTGAAGCTGAGCATGGGCAGGGGAGATATCGCTTCGTTCGTCAGGGCGACGGTAGACTCCTTTACGGACCTGGCGAATGAGCGGGGGATCGAGCTTTGCTACGAGACGGAGGTGGAGCAGCTGGCTGCGCTATTCGACAGGGACAAGGTCGAGCGGATATTGTTCAATTTGCTGTCGAATGCCTTCAAGTTCACGCCGACGGGCGGGTCGGTCCGGGTGCGGCTGGCCGTGCTCGAAAGGGATGAAAAGGGGGCCTTGCTGGAGGTCAGGGTGAGCGATACGGGCATCGGGATCCCGGCGGAGCTGCAGGGGAGGATATTTGAATCTTTTTTTCAGGGCGATGCGCCCGGGCATATCCGCAACCAGGGGACGGGGATCGGGCTGGCTATTACGCGCGAGTTCGTTGAGATGCACGGCGGGACGATCAAGGTGGAGAGCGTGCCTGATGAAGGCAGTTGTTTTACTGTGCTGTTGCCGGTGACGGTGGTGGCGGGTGGTTCGCGGGACCAGGAGGCGCGATCGGCGGAGGTCGTTGCGGCAGACGGGATGGGCGGATCGGAGCTGTCGATGCCGGTTGCGCAAGGGGGCGGGAGGACCGATGCGGTTGTACAGCCGGCTGGCAGCGGGGGGAAGCGGTTCAAGGTGCTGTTGGTGGAAGATGATGAGGATTTCCGGTTCTATTTAAAGGATAACCTGGCGCCGCTGTTCACCGTCCTGGAGGCGGCGAATGGCAGGGAGGGATGGCAGAAGGCGCTGTCGGCCCAGCCGGACCTGGTGGTGAGTGACGTCAATATGCCGCTGATGGACGGGCTGGAGCTTTGTAAGAAGATCAAGGGTGATGAGCGGGTGCGGCATATTCCGGTGGTTCTGCTGACAGCGCTTTCGGGCGAACAGGATCAGCTGCGGGCGTTGGGCATGGGCGTCAATGACTATATTTCGAAACCTTTTAATGTAGAGATACTGATCTCGCGTATCAGGAATCTGTTGGAGTTCAGGGGTTCCGTGCAGGAGACTTTAAAACGAAGGGTTGTTGTGGAGCCCGCGGAGGTGGAAGTAGAACCGGAGAGGACGGATGAGGATTTTGTCCGGGAGGCGGTCGAGGTGCTCGAAAAGAATATAGCCAACCCGGATTTTTCGGTGGATGAGTGGGCGCGGGGGATGGGGCTGAGCCGGACGACGATGTATAAAAAGATCTTGTCGGCGACGGGCAAGACGCCGACCGGGTTTATCCGCAATTTTAGGATGCAGCGGGCGGCGCAGCTGCTGGAGAAGGGGCGGCATAATGTCGCGGAGGTGGCGTATATGGTGGGGTTCAACAACCCGAAATATTTTGCAAGGTATTTCAAGGAGGTATATGGGGTGCTGCCGAGTGTTTATCAGGCGGAAAAGAGGGGGAAATAAGACGCCGGACTCATTCCCCGATGCTGCGAGCGGTCTTGTAAACCAGTAGGTAGTTGAACCGTTGGATACCTAAAAATAACGGAATTATACCCCAGGTGAGAACAATCCGATACCTTCATTTGCCGGTAAGGCTACCCTGGCGTGGGGCATAGCAGTCTATTTTTGGTCAGAAATAACTGCTTGCTATGTTGGAAAAGGGGTTGCATTGCCTATTTACTGTCTTCTTCCTTGTTTTCATGGTCCCCGGTTCGAGGGGTGGTATGAACGGTCCCCGTTGGACCCGTACTGCGGATGGCGTGGTCGTCTATCCGGGCGGCTGCCGTCCGGGGCATATCCCGGCTGTCAGGCTGGCGGTGGTTGGGGACGATATCATCAGGGTGCTTTCCAGCCCGGTGGGTGAGCCTTCCCGGCAGGCGGAAAGCCTTATTACGAATTACAAGAACGACTCTTCTGTACATTGGGATGTCTCGGAAAACGACAGCGAGGTCGTCCTCAAGACGCGTTTGTTGTCGGCCACGGTCAGGTTTTCGACAGGATCGGTGCGGTTTGACGACCATTCCGGCAGGGTTATCCTTTCGGAGAAGGCTGTCGGGGGGCGGAGCTTTGAGCCGGCTGTTTTTGATGGCAGGTCCCTATGGCATATCAGGCAGACGTTCAGCACCGTGGCGGGGGAGGCGTTTTACGGCCTCGGGCAGCACCAGGACGGGCTGGTCAATTACAAGGGACACCGGGTGGACCTTTTTCAAAACAATACGGAGGTGGCTGTTCCTTTTCTTGTCTCGAGCCGGAACTATGGCATCCTCTGGGATAATTACTCTATCAGTGCGGTAGGAGATGTGCGGCCGTATGAGCCGCTGTCTGCTTTGCGGCTATTCTCCAAGTATGGGGAGGAGGGATGGCTGACGGCAAGTTTCCGGCACAATAGGGGTCCGCGGTCTCAGGATATTCAGCTGGCGGCTTCGGATATCGACTATGAGTGGCTTGGCGATTCGAAAAAGCTGCTGCCTCCGGCTTTCGATGCGGCGGGTGGCTCGGTGGTATGGGAGGGTGCGCTTTCGTCGGAGACGACGGGTGTGCATACGTTCCGGGTAAAGTATGGCGGATATGTTAAAGTATATGTCGACGGGCGGCTTTTGCTGGACCGGTGGAGGGAGGCGTGGAATCCGGGGACGGCGCAATTGCGGGTGTTGCTGGAGAGGGATAGGAAGACGCCTGTCCGCATCGAATGGAAACCGGATGGCGGGGAGTCGTATCTGTCGGTGAAATGGCTGGGGCCTCTGCCGGCGGGGCAGGAGGACGATATCAGCTTTGCGTCTGAAGCGGGGGCGCAACTGGATTATTATTTCATATATGGCAAGAATGCGGATGAGGTGGTCGCGGGCTATCGTCGCCTGACGGGGAAGGCCGGAGTAGCGCCGAAGTGGGCGATGGGCCTGTGGCAGAGCAGAGAGCGGTATAAGACGGAGGGGGAGCTGCTGGGGACGGTAAAGGAATTCAGGAGGCGCGGCATACCGCTGGACAATATCGTGTTGGACTGGAGCTACTGGCGGAAAGATGACTGGGGCAGCCAGGAATTCGATGCGGCGCGGTTTGCTTCGCCGGACAGCATGATCCGGGCGCTGCACCAGGACTATCACACGCATTTTATGATCTCGGTCTGGCCGAAGTTCTATGAGGGGATCGATGCGTATAAGGATTTTGACAGGAAGGGGTGGCTCTATAAAAGAAATATTGCGGATAGTCAGCGTGATTGGATAGGAGATGGGTATGTCTCTACATTTTACGATGCTTTCAATCCGGCGGCCCGCCGGGGCTTTTGGGAGCTGCTTGACCGCAAGCTGTACCGCAAAGGCGTCGACGCCTGGTGGATGGATGCGAGCGAGCCGGATATCCTCTCCAATGTATCTCCACAGAAAAGAAAAGAAGAGATGACGCCTACGGCGCTGGGGTCTTCGGCGGAGTGGCTCAATGCCTATCCGCTGGAGAATGCGCGTGGCATTTATGAAGGTCAGCGTTCCGCCGATAGCGGTCGGCGGGTTTTTATACTTACCCGGAGCGGTTTTGCCGGGTCGCAGCGATACGGGGCGGCGGTATGGAGCGGTGATATTGCGGCGCGGTGGTCGGACATGAGAAGCCAGATAGCTGCGGGGATCAATTTTTCCATGTCGGGTATTCCCTACTGGACGATGGATATCGGGGGATTTGCTGTGGAGCGGCGGTTTGAGGACGCGAAGGGTGAGGACCTGGAAGAATGGAGGGAGCAGATGACGAGGTGGTATCAGTTCGGAGCTTTTTGTCCTTTGTTCAGGGTGCATGGGCAATTCCCCTACCGGGAGATCTATAATGTAGCGCCGGCGGATCATCCGGCATACCGGAGCATGCTCTATTATGACAAGCTGCGTTACCGGCTGCTGCCCTATCTCTACTCGCTTTGCGGCTGGGTATGGAAGGACGACTATACGATGATGCGGGGTCTGGCGATGGATTTTTCAAGTGATACGGCGGTGCTGGGTGTTGCGGATGAGTTCATGCTGGGACCGTCTTTGCTGGCGGCGCCCGTCACTGTATACAAGGCGCGCGAAAGGGAGGTCTACCTTCCTGCGGGTCAGGGCTGGTATGATCTCTATTCCGGGAAGTACATGGCGGGCGGACGGCGAATTATTGCGGACGCGCCTTATGAGCGGATGCCCGTGTATGTTAAAGAGGGATCGATCCTGGCCCTGGGGCCGGATCTGCAATACACGGGGGAGCGGCCGGCGGACACGATCACGCTGCGGGTTTATACCGGCAGGGATGCGGCCTTCAACCTGTACGAGGATGAGGGGACGAACTACAACTACGAGAAGGGGGGGTATGCGATCATACCGGTGCGTTATGACGAGGCAAAGGGCAGGCTGACTATCGGGGTGAGGGAGGGCCGATTCGAAGGGATGCTTCGCAAGCGTGTCTTCAGAATAGAGTGGGTGGGGCAGGGCATCGGCGCCTCGAAGGGGCCGGCGGTGATGTCGACCTATGATGGAAGAACAAAGACGGTCTACAAACCATAATTTTTTTAATAACCAAAAATTGCTGTTATGCCAGAAATGAAAATCAAACGGAGGTGGTCAAAGCCGATCCTGTCGGTGCTGACCCTTCTGCTGCTTAGCGTCTACGCCTTTTCGCAGGGAGACGAACGAAAAATAACCGGGAAGATCACCGATGCGGTGACCGGGCAGCCCGTGGCCAATGCCACGATCGCCGTAAAAGGGAGGAAAAATACAGTTGTTTCCAATAATGACGGGGTATTTGTTGTCACGGTCAGGACGGGTGAGACGGTCGAAATAAGTTCTGTGGGGCATGCGACGAAGACGTTGAGGATAGATCCAGGGATGAACAGCATGGATATCCAGCTGGCTGAAAGCTATGCCAAGCTGGACGATGTCGTCGTTGTCGGATATGGGGTGCAGAAGTCCAAGGCCGTGACAGGCGCTACGGCCCATGTCAAAGGGGAAGACCTTGCCAAGCTGAATACCACCAATGCGCTGCAGGCGTTGCAGGGGCAGGCGGCGGGGGTTAATATTACGTCGACCTCGGGCCAGCCGGGCGGAGGATTCAAGGTCAATATCCGCGGGGCCGGGACCATTGGAAATGCCAATCCGCTGTATGTGGTGGACGGTGTGATCACGAGCGATATCACGTACCTGAATCCGGCGGATATCGCTGCTGTGGACATTTTGAAAGATGCTGCCTCGGCTGCCATCTACGGCATCAACGGGGCGAATGGGGTTGTGCTGATCACTACAAAGAGCGGAAGAATGGGCAGCAAGAATGCGGGTCAGGTGTCTTTTGATTCTTACTATGGCTGGCAGAATTCTCCTCCGAAGACTAAGCTGCTGGATGCCAGGGAATATGCGGTGATGCAAAATGAGGCGGCGTTGAATTCGGGTCTGCCTGCTCTTTTTACTCAGTCGCAGATCAATTCACTGGGTAAGGGCACCAACTGGCTGGATGAGATGTTGTCTTCCAATGTGCCCGTTCAAAATTATAATCTGTCCGTCAACGGCGGGTCCGACGTCTCCTCTTATTCGCTGGGAATGTCCTACACGCAGCAGGGTGGCATTGTCGGCGGCCAGAAGCTTTCCAATTATGAGCGCTACAATTTCCGGACGAATTCCGAACGCAAATTGTATGATGGAGCGCTGAGGATCGGGGAACATCTGACGTTCTCCTTTATCAACCAATACGGGATCCAGGACGGCGGGATCTATGGTAACTCGCTTCGCGGGGCCTTTCAGACGAGTCCGCTGCTGGCTATGTACGACTCGGCGGGCAATTATCTGAGCAGCCTTAAGTCGACAGTATATAACGGAGGTCCCTGGAACACGGGTGAAGCCAACCCTTATGCCTTGATGGCCTACAACAATCAAAAAGACACCAAGACGCAGAAATTATTTGGGGACGTCTTTGCAGAGCTGCAGCCGGTGAAAAATTTAAAGCTCAAGACCACTTTCGGCTTCAACTATACGTCATCGGCGGATCACAGCTATCTGCCGATCTATGATAACCTGTCTGTGTACTCGTATAACCGGTTCGAAAGGACCGGTCAGAACAGCTCCACTAACTATACGCTGAGCTGGGACAATACGGCCAACTACCTGCTCAGGATCAGAGAGCACAAATTTGATTTTCTGGCGGGCAGCGCGGTTCGCAAGTACCAGGGGACTTATGTAGGCGGGTTCAATACCGGGTCAACCTTGTTCACCAGTTTTGACCGCGGCTATCTGAGCACTGTCAATGTCACTTCTATACAGATGAGCGCCGATACTTCCACCGCCAACAGGCAGACGGTCACCAATTCCATGTCGCTTTCCGGGAACGCCAATGCAATTTATGCCCAGGCTTCTTTTTTTGGAAGGATCAACTATTCCTATAAAGACAAATACCTGGCTTCAGCCATTTTCCGGGCTGATGGTTCTACCATGTTCGCCAAAGATCATCAATGGGGGTATTTCCCGTCGCTGTCTGTGGGCTGGGTAGCCAGTGAGGAATCCTTTATGGCATCGACCAGGAACTGGCTGAATTTCCTAAAGCTGAGGGCGAGCTGGGGGTCCAACGGCAATGACGGCATTACTGCCTTCAATTACCTTTCTCTCATCAGCCTGGCGAATGCCCAGTATAATTTTGGGAATACCAATAGCGCCCTGACGCAGGGTTCCTATCCTTCCTCCATCGGCGTTGAAAAGACCAAATGGGAAACCTCCCGGCAGACCAATATCGGTGCAGACGCCCAGCTGCTGGACAGCAAATTAAGCGTAAGCATCGATCTCTATGACAAGTTGACGAAGGACTGGCTGGTGGCGGCGCCGCTGCTGGCGACGGCGGGTGTTTCGACAAATCCGTACATCAATGGCGGCAACGTCACCAATAAGGGAGTAGAACTCCAATTGGCCTATAACAATACGATCGGAAAGGATTTCTCTTATTCGGTCTCGGGGTCCTACGCCTATAACCAGAACAAGGTGAACAATATTCCGACGGCCGACGGGATCATCCATGGCGGCTCGAACAGCCTGTTTGTGAATGCTCCTGAATTTTTCCGGGCATCGTCCGGAAACCCGATCGGCTATTTCTGGGGTTATAAAACGGCGGGGATCTTCCAGACGGAGGCGGACGTGCAGGCATGGAAGGGGAAATCAGGCGCGCCTTTGCAGCCCTCTGCCCATCCCGGTGACGTGAAGTTTGTGGATATGAACGGGGACGGCGTCCTTACAGCAGATGACAAGGTGAACATCGGCGATCCGAATCCTCACCATGTGTTTGGTTTTAGAGTTTCCGGCAGGTATAAGAATTTTGATCTCTCCATAACAACGAATGGCGTTGCGGGAAATAAGATCGTTCAGTCCTATAGAGATGCGCCCAGTTCGTATGGCAACTGGACCTCCGATATCCTCGGCCGCTGGCATGGACAGGGCACTTCCAATTCGATGCCCCGGGTGACCCAGAACAATGTCAATTGGACCGATTTTTCCGATCTCTATATTCATGACGGCAGCTATTGGAGAATTTCGAATATCACCCTGGGATACGATCTCGCAAAACTGGTGAAGTGGAAAGGTCTCAGCCAATTCCGTCTGTATGTGGCTGGCGAGAACCTCTTCACCTTTACAAAATACAGCGGCATGGACCCTGAGATCGGATATTCTTCGTACGATGCCTCCGGAATATATTCTTTCGGGCAGGGTGTCGACCTGGGCTATTATCCCCGTCCGAGAAAGACGATGGTTGGGGTGAGTATTATTTTCTAATCGGTAAAAAGAGAAAAATGAAAAGTCATAAAATAATAATAATTGGTTTTTTGGCGATGCTGACGCTTGGTTCGTGTAAGAAATGGCTGACCACGACGCTCACGGATCCCAAGCAGACCGACGTCTCCTATTATAAAACGCCTTCTGATGCATTTACCGCTATGGTAGGGTGTTACAACGGGTTGAACCTTATCTGGAACGGGGAAGCGATACCGCCGCTGATGGAGGTCTTTTCCGACAACTGTTTTGGCGGTACCGGCGCTTCGGACGGGTATGGATGGGAGATGATGGATGAGTTCAACAAGACGATATCCCCCTCGGATGTGGCTGTTCACAGCGCCGCCTGGACAAAATATTACCAGGCCATCTATCGGTGCAATGTCCTGCTGCAGCATATGGACAATGTGGCGTGGGGCGACAGTACGGGGTTGAAAACGCAATATACGGGCGAGGTCCGTTTTATCCGTGCTTTTTGTTATTTCGACCTGGTCCGGTTGTTTGAAAAGGTTCCCCTGCTGACGGTCCCCAATCTGGCGAATGTGCCCCAGGCCTCTCCTGACTCGACATATGGACAGATCATGGACGATCTGCGGTATGCGGCCGACAATCTTCCTTCTGCGCCATATACCAGCGTACCCACGGGAAGGGTAACCAAGTGGGCGGCTGAATCTTTACTGGCAAGGGTGTATATGTTCTACTCGGGGTATTACGGAAAGAGTTCGATCGGGAAGGAAACGGCGGCTACGGCCCTGGCTGCGGTCGAGGATGTGATCGCGCACAGCGGCCACGGCCTGGTGTCTGACTATACGACGCTGTGGCCTGCTGCGTCGCTGGCCAAGAAGGTGACCTATGCGGGAGAGGACAACAAGGAGGTTGTTTTTTCCATCAAGTATTCTTCTGCGGGCGACTACAACGGAAACATTACCGGCAACGGATGGATGATCATGACGGGTATGCGCGAACAGAGCGTTTATCCCTATGGGTTCGGTTGGGGAGGCTGTACCGTGGATCCCAAACTGGTGGCACTGTTCGACCAGACCAATGACAGCCGGTATTTTGCTTCGATCACCTCGATCGACGGGGAGCACCTGGCGTTCAGCAAGCAGGCCGCCAATCGCGAGTACACGGGGTATTATATGAAGAAATACAGTCCGATCTGTGACGTCAACAACAACCCTCTTCCCGTCGACAACTACCAGGTCGCGCAGAGCCAGGATTATTTCGCTATCCGTTATTCGGATGTATTGTTGATGGCGGCCGAGCTGGGAAGTCCGAATGCCGTGTCGTATTTCAACCAGGTACACCAGCGGGCGGTTCCTTCTGCGGCGCCTGTGACTGCCGTCACCAAGGCGGATATCCTTGCGGAACGCCGGCTTGAATTTGTCGGGGAAGGGATCCGGTATTGGGATCTTTTGCGTCAGGGGCTTTCTACGGCTGCGTCGACCATTGCAGCGAATACCACGCTCTCTCTGATCAACGATGGAACGGGCTCGCAGCCCAGCGCTTCTACCTTGCAGGCGAACATCATGGCCACTCGCGGATTCCAGCAGATACCTTCCGATCAGATCACGTTGTCATCCGGGATGTTGAAACAAAACGCCGGGTGGTAGTCATTGCCTAAACATCTAAAACTAAAAGTCATGAAAAGTATCATAAATAGCGTTTGTGTGACGATGGGATGCGTGGTGCTGCTGACCTCGTGCATGAAGCAGAAATTTTCGTTGGGGCCCCTGGCTGATAAAAAGACGTTGGCGTTCACCATTGCGCCTTCATCGACCAATCCCAATAATATCGTTCTGACGAGCAATACGCCCGGCCTTACGCCCGTATGGGTGACGCCTTTCGGGCAGTCGCAACGGGTGAAGGATACGGTCAATGTTCCTTTCCCGGGGCAATACAAATTCGTCTATGGCGTGGAGAGCGCCGGCGGGCTTGTGGAGGCCGATACGACGATCGTAACGATCAACACGCTGGATTCTGTGGCTGTGAGCACGCCGGAGTGGACCAATCTTACGGGGGGATATGGAAAGTCGAAGACCTGGGTTTTGGATCTGACGTCTTCTGGCGGGAGCAAGCTGTTCAACGGCCCGATCTATTTTGGCGGGACGGGTTGGGAGTGGGATGCCGGCTGGGCCAGCTGGATCTGTCCGTTGGGGGACTATGGAACGATGACCTTTGACCTGATCGGGAACGCCAATTTCAGCTCCAATAACAAGATGTTGCCGGCGCTGGGTCAGGCCAGCGGCAAGTTCATGCTCTATACGAATACCATGCAGCTGGCTACGATCGGCGCACAGCTGATCCATGATCCGACCCAGGGGCCGAATATCGCCAACTGGTATGCGAAAATGGCGATTAAGTCGCTGACGGCCGACGGCCTGGAGATCATTGCGTTGAAGGATGCCAACGACTGGTGTATCTACAACTATGTGAGCCAGGATTACTGGAATACGCACTAGGAAAACCAATAAACGTGAATCCATATGAAAAAGCAAATCGTCTACCTGATGATCGGGATCCTTATGTCCATGGGCATAAGAGCGCAACTGCCGACGGCGCAAACGATCGCCTCGAAATTAAAGGTCGGCTGGAATTTAGGCAACACGCTGGAAGCGCAGTGCAGCGTAACCGCCTGGGGAGGCGTGACGCTGACCCAGTCAATGGTCGACCAGGTAAAGGCTTCGGGTTTTAACACCGTGAGGCTGCCCTGCGCCTGGGACTGTCATGCGACCAACGGGGTCATCGACGGGGGCTGGATGGCTACGGTGAAGCAGGCGGTGGATCTTTGTGTCAACAACGGTCTTTATGTGATCATCAACATTCACTGGGACGACGGCTGGCTGGAGAACAACGTGACCACTTCCGCGCAGGCGTCGGTGAATGCCAAGCAGAAGAACTACTGGACGCAGATCGCGAACTATTTCAAGAACTATGACGAGCATCTGTTGTTTGCGAGCGCGAACGAGCCGAATGCGTCGGATGCGACGGCGATGTCGGTGCTGCTGTCCTACCATCAGACCTTTGTCAATGCGGTGAGGGCGACGGGCGGGAACAATGCGTCGCGTACGCTGATCGTACAGGGGCCTAATACGAATATGGGGTTGACCAATACCCTGATGAACACGCTGCCTTCGGATCCGATCGGGGGCAGGATGATGGTGGAGGTGCACTATTATGATCCTCCGCAGTTCTGTATCCTCACCCAGGATGCCAGCTGGGGTAAGATGTTCTATTACTGGGGGACGGGCTATCATTCGACGACGGATGTGACCAGGAATGCCACGTATGGGGAAGAGAGCTATCTGGATTCGAACTTCAATCTAATGAAGACCAAGTTCGTGGACAAGGGCATCCCGGTGATCATCGGGGAATTCGGTGCGCCGAGCAGGACGTTGAGTCCGCCATCGGACCAGACGCTGGCGGATGCTTCGCGCAGGTACTGGTACCGATATGTGGTCAGCTCAGCCAGGAGCAAGGGGCTTATTCCGTATGTCTGGGATATCAATATGGCCATGTATAACCGGAGCACGGCTGCTGTATTGGATCAGGGCATCATCGATGCTATGAACCAGGGGGCGGGAAATGCGTATGTGACGGTCACCAATCGCGCGAGCTCGCAGCTGGTGGATGGTATGTACAGGAATACCAACGGGTCGGCCTGCGGGCAGTGGAGCAACAGCGGCAGCGACGCGCAGAAATGGCAGATCGTACCGTCGGGCAGGTATGTCAGTCTTGTCAACAAGGCGACGGGGCTGTATCTCGATGGTCTGTCGAATACGACGAACGGGTCGGCCTGCGGGCAGTGGGCGCTGAGCGGCAGTGACGCGCAGCTGTGGCTGATACAGCCGTCCGGTGGTTATTTTACACTATCCAACAAGGCGACTGGCATGTATATCGATGGGATCTACAATTATACCAACGGTGCCAACCTGGGTCAGTGGAGCTATAGCGGCAGCACGGCGCAGCAGTGGACGATAGGTACGGTCGGGCATGTTCAGTCGGCGGCTGTTCAACGAGGGGTAGTTGGGAATGCCGCGGCTGCGCTTTCGGGTGATCTGGCGGGCAGCGGGTTGCGTGCGTACCCGAATCCTTTTACGTCGGCATTCTATTTGACGGTGGATGATCCGGCTCAGGTGAAGGAGGTCGTCATTGTCGATCTCTCGGGCAGGACCATGCAGCGGATCACGAGTCCGTCCAGGTCGATGCTCATTGGCGCCGGGCTGGGTGTGGGTGAGTATGTTGTAAACGTGTACCGGTCCAATGGTGTGAAGACATTCAAGGTGATAAAGATCACAAAATGAAAAAATTAATTAAATTTTTAGCGCATTGGAAAGGTTGGCTTTTGCCAACCTTTCCTTTTATGAACTGGTTTCTTTTTACTATGTCTGTATTCGGGCAGTCGCCTGGCAGGCATTTTGTTTTAAATGGAAAGATAAATATTGATATGGGGAGAGCGTATCTGGTTCCTGTAAGTTATGATAGTTCTTATTATCCAACAGAAGCGGTTTTCCATAAGACGATGATCAGCAAAGGAAAATTTACGATCCGGGGCCTCTGTTCTCAGCCGTCTATGTTCGGGCTTTGTATCGCGGCCGATTCCGTTCCAATATATATATCGAATTATTTTATCGTCAATTCCGGGATACAGGATATCACTTGTAATATCGACTCTATAAGAGAAATTCCGGGAATCGGGAACAAATACATGGGCGAGTTCAGAAATTTTGAAACTGCACAAGAAAAACGCGAAACCGAAAGGAGCCAGTTTTTATTAAATTATGCCCGGGCTCATCGGGAATCTTTTATTGTTCTATGGGAGATGATCGAGAAGCTGACAGGAGGAGGGTATGACCCGTTATTGGATTCCGCGTATCATTCTCTTTCTGTTCCTGTAAGAAGCAGTTTTGCGGGGAAGGTTCTTGCCAAAAAAATGGCGACTATGCGGAGGTTTGGCGTGGGAGCGCCATTTCCAGAATTGGCGCTTTTGGATACGAATTTGAACAAGGTTAAAATTGATCTTTTTTCACGGCACAGTAAATATGCATTGGTTGATTTTTGGTATAGTCACTGTGGTCCTTGTTTAAGGGAATTTGAGGAACTAAAGAAGCTATACAAAGAAAACGAACCATTTGGGTTAGCCGTTGCGGCCGTGTCGACCGATGATAAGAAGTCTGTACAGGATTGGAAAAGAGTGATCCGGGAATATCGGCTTCCCTGGCCCCAATATCTTGACATGGGGGGACATCAGGCTTCCGGTCTTTTAATTAGGGCTTTTCCCACAACATTCTTGTTAGATAGTCAGGGTAAGATCGTTAAGAGGGATCCTGACCTGAAAAGCCTGAGTTTATTCCTGGAAGAGCATATTCATTGAGCTATCCTTCCCTTCGCGCATTCCGGGGGGCGCCGGTCCGCCGGACGCCCGAGGGTCGGGTAAAATGCATCTGGTTAACGAACGATACCCCAGAAATACCGGAATTGTACCCCTGTGGTGAACATTTCCACACTAAGATTTGCCGGCCGTACTCCCCCGCCAATCGACATAGCCAATTATTTTTGAATCGAAAGCGGATTATCGACGGGTATTCCGCGAATCGATCTTATAAGTTAAAACCAAGACGATTGCATATGAAAAAGCGAAATCTCAATCGAGGGTTGACCGGCCTTTTTATGGCCTTGTTCAGCCTTTTTCTCTTCTCTTCCGGCGGATATGCACAGAATCCGCCCGTCTCCCAAAAAATTTCCGGAAAAGTGACGGTCGTGCCGGGCGACAGACCCCTCGAGGGGGCCAGTGTGACGGTCAGAGGGCGTACCGGCGGGGTCCAGACGGACAAGGACGGCCTGTTCAGCCTGAATGCTAAAAGCGGCGATGTATTAATCATCAGCTATGTCGGCTATTCTCCCCGGGAGGTCAGGGTGGGAAGCCGTCCGATGGTCAATATTCGGCTGGAGGTGGAGGACCGGAGCAAACTGAATGACGTAGTCGTCATCGGGTATGGCAAGGTGCGCCGGCCGGATGTGACCGGATCCATTTCTTCTATTTCCGGGGCTGAGCTGATGAAGACGCAGCCGGCGACCTTTGACCAGGCCCTGCAGGGGAAGGTTGCGGGTGTTGTGGTGCAGCAGGTTTCGGGACAGCCCGGCGGCGGTGTGTCGATACAGATCCGGGGAGTCTCTTCTATCAGCGGAACGAATTCCCCGCTGTATGTGATCGACGGGGTGATCATCCCTCCCGTCAACGATCCGGGCAACGGCTCGAATCCGCTGGGTTCGATCAACCCTGCTGAGATAGAAACGATCGATGTACTGAAAGATGCTTCTGCGACGGCCATTTACGGATCGCAGGCAACCAACGGTGTCGTTGTTATATCTACGAAAAGAGGTAAGGCGGGGGCGCCGCTGATCAGCTATGATGCTTATGGCGGGTTCCAGGAGATACCCAAAAGGCTCCCTACCATGAACCTGCAGCAGTTTGCAACCTATATTAACGCGCGGGCGCAGGTATGGGGCTTCGATGTCAGGCCCGAATTTGCGAATCCGAAATACCTTGGCGCGGGGACCGACTGGCAGAAAGAACTATTCCGGAAGCCGCCGGAGATGAACCACACGGTTACCGTCAGCGGTGGCGATGCCAGGACACAGTATTTACTGTCGGGCTCCTATTTCGAGCAGCAGGGTATGGCGCTCGGCTCGGATTTTCAGCGCTATTCCGTTAGGCTGAACCTGGACAACAAGACGACCAACTGGCTAAAGGTTGGGACCAGCCTCCAGATGGCGCATATTTTCGAAAATGTGAACACGACCGCGGCCAGCGTGATCAACTCGGCGCTGAACCTTACGCCCGATGTTCCGGTAAAAAATCCTGACGGCACCTGGGGCGGTATTACCAATACCAGCGGTTGGGTGAACCCGGTCGCCAACCCGGTGGCGATTGCGCGGCTCATCAAGAATCAGCGGAAAAGAAATCAGCTGTTCGGCAACGCGTATGCCGAAATCCAATTCACCAAAGACCTGGCGCTGCGAAATGAGGTGTCCGGCAATTTCGATTTCACTACGATGGACAATTTTACGCCGACGTATACCTTTGGAAAGCTGGTCAACGGGACGAACAGCGGGTCTTCGAATTATAGCCAGAACATCTATGCCGTACTGCGTAATTACCTGACGTATAATCATAATTTCGACCATTTCGGTATCAACACGGTGGCGGGGCACGAAGCGCAGTCGTCCAATTACGAAAATATCTTCGGCAGCAGGTCGAACTTCCCGGCCAACAATGTACAGGCGCTCAACGCGGGCGACGCTACCACAGCGAAAAACTCCGGCGACAATGGCCTCGGTTCTTCGCAGGAGTCCTGGTTCGGCCGGATCAATTTTTCCTGGAACGACAAGTATCTTCTGACCGGTAATATCCGGGATGACGGATCATCCAATTTTCCGGCGTACAACCGGTGGGTCAGTACCTGGTCGGGAGCGTTTGCTTGGAAGATCAACAACGAGGCGTTCCTTAAGACGGTGAATGTCATCAATGAATTGAAGCTGCGACTCGGGTACGGGTTGACGAATAACCAGGGCATCCCGGGCAATACTTTTGTCACACAGCTTTCTACGGTCGCGAATGGATTGTCGGGTATCGCTCAATTCCAGAGCAACCTGGCCAATCCCGACGTGACATGGGAAAAAACAAACTATTATAACGCGGGCGTGGATGGATCATTCCTCAATAACCGGATCAGCTTTTCATTCGATGGGTACTACCGCAAAACGGATGGGCTTTTGTTAAAGGTTCCGTTGCCGCTGTACTCCGGTACTACCGCCGGGTATTCGCCCGGATCTATGGCGGCGCCATATGTGAATGTAGGTGCTGTCACCAATAAAGGGTTTGACTTCAGGATCAGCTCTACCAATTTGAACTATCGGAATTTCACCTGGAAATCCGATGTTGTGGTATCCCGCAATGTCAACAGGGTAGTGTCTTTGGGCGCCGGAGACCAGGCTAACCTAAGCCAGAAGTCGTATGTGATCAACGATATTATCGAGAAGACGGTGGTGGGTCAGCCCATCGGTGAATTCTATGGCTATATCTTCGATGGCATTTTTGCGAAGCCGTCGGATTTTCAAAAGCACGCCTTACCTGTCGACCAGAGCGGAAACCCCTATCCGATCTCTCCGTCGGGCGGCGGTATCTGGTATGGCGACCGGAAATTCAGGGATCTGAATGGCGACGGCGTTATCGATACAAAGGACCAGACCTTTTTGGGTTCGCCCATCCCGAAATTCCAGTTTGGCATCAACAATACCTTCAGCTATAAGAATTTCGACCTGAATATCTTCTTCAGCGGCAGTGTCGGCAACAAGGTATTCAATGAGCTGGCGGTAGCGCAGACCAATGCTCAAAACAACACCAACTTCTTTTCGTCGGTCCTGAACTATGCGAGAACCGCGCTGGTAGACCCTAATGGTTCTGCGTCCGATGTCAACAATGTGTATGTCACCAATCCAAACACGCATGTCGTAGGATTGCGGAATGACAATACGAATAGTAATAACCGCCCTTCCAATCTCTTTATTGAAGACGGGTCTTTTGTCCGGTGTAAGAATATTACGCTGGGGTACCGGTTGCCTGAGCGTATCCTGTCAAAGGCCCGCCTGCAGTCGTTCCGCCTGTACGCTACGGTGACGAATGCCTTTATCATCACCAACTATTCGGGAATGGACCCGGAGATCGGTTCGTGGAATCCTCTCCAGGCAGGCTGGGACCAGGGGTACTATCCCCAGTCGAGGACGTTCACTATCGGTGCCAATATCACATTTGCTAAATAGCCATCACCAATCAAGCGCATTAATATGAGAGCAACGAATAAATTAATTGTGGTACTGTCGCTTGTGGCGGCGGTAGCAGGATGTAAAAGGAGTTTCCTGGAGCGTCCATCGAACTCGCAGATCAGTTCGACAACTTTTTATCAGTCTACTTCCGATCTGCGGCTGGCTACGGCGAGTCTTTACGGCGGTTCGCCCTGGTGGCAATTTCATAACGGGGCGTTGTTGCAGCTCGGGGATGTAATGAGCGGCAATGCCTATTTCGGATATAATGGGGACCTGGTGCAGCTGTATACACGTACGACCACGGGTCAGAATGGGATCCTGGCGAGCGGCTGGACGGGACTTTACAACGTAATAGCGCAGTGTAACACAGTTATCAATGCGGTCCGGCAGCAGTCGGCTTCGACTATTTCGGCGGCCGATAAGAATGCGGCTATCGGAGAGGCGAGGTTTATTCGCGGGGTAGCCTATTATCATCTGGCTGCCTTGTGGGGCGCTGTCCCGATCATGGAGGACAATACCAAGCTGATCAAGCAGCCGCTGCTAAACAGGAATACATTGACGGACGTTTACAAATTCGTTATCAATGACCTTAGTTTTTCGGCTCAGAATCTTCCGGCTACGGACGCGACGGGTCGGGTAACTACCTGGTCGGCGCAGGGGATGCTCGCTAAGGTGTATCTGATGGTGGCGGGTCTGGGGCAGAATGGCGGGGGCCGTAACCAGGCCTTCCTGGACAGCGCCGCAAAATATGCGGGCAGTGTGTGCAGGAACAGCGGATTGTCGCTGTTCGCCAGCTATTATAATCTTTTCAGGGCACAGTACAACGATAACCCGGAATCCTTATTTGCCCTGCAGTGGACGGCCGGCGTGGGTTATGGCAATGGCAACGACTGGCTGACCTTTTCACCCAGCAGCGATATCAATCCGCAGAAGTCGGGTGCATGGGTTCCCCTGGCGCCGACCTGGGACCTTTATAAGAACTATAGCTGGAAGGATTCGGTAAGACGGAAAGCCTCGTTCATGCTCAACGGCGATTATTATCCCGAGCTCAATGCGGCGGGCGGCGGCTACAAGGCAACCGGGTCAGGCATGAAAAAGCATATTATCGGCAACGAGAAGGACAACAATGCACCGACGATGGATATCTGGTCGTCTGTCGAGCACAATTCCATTCTCCGGCTGGCCGACGTATACCTGGTGTATGCCGATGCGATCCTGGGAAATAATGCCAGCACGACGGACCCCGATGCGCTGCTGTATTTTAACAAAGTGCGGGCGAGGGCGGGTGTAGACCCTGCGCCGATGCTGGATGCGGACACGATCCTTACGGAAAGAAGACTTGAATTTGCCTTTGAGGGCCAATATTGGCTGGACCTGGTGAGGCTTTCGTATTACAATCCGCAAAAGGCAGTCAGCATGATCAATAATCAATACCGAATGACTTTCTCTTATGATCCGTCAACGGGAATAGCCACGAAGGATTCCAGTGCCGCGCCCAGTGTCGTACCGGCAACGATCAGCGCCTTTACGCTGCAAATTCCGTCTTCGGAACTGACGTCGGATCCTAAGCTGGCCCAGCCGCCGGTGCCCTATTATTAATTGAATTACTAAAAAACAAAGTTGTATGAAAAATATATTTTGTTGCCGCCTGATCATTGCGGCGCTATTAGTGGCGGGGCTGTTGCCGGCCTGTAAAAAGAATGCCGGAAGTCCTCCCGTGATCAACGCTGTGCGAAATTATGTCGCGTCGCCCAATGATACGGTGTTTACGAGTCTGGTGGCCAATGGCCAGTGGGTGGTTCTCACGGGGCAAAATCTACAGAATCCATTGCGGATAGAGTTCGATGGCGTTGCGGCCGGCTTCAATAGCGCGCTGGTCGCCCCGGGCAGCGCCGTGGTGCAGATACCTGCCATCCTGTTCTCGTCGGTGGATACGACAAAGTTGTATACCGTTAGCTACACGACGGCGGCAGGGTCGACGAGCTTTCCGTTCAAATTAGGTCCGGCGGCGCCAACTGTAGCGGCGATATCCAATGTGTTTGCGAATCCGGGGGATTCTGTCTTTCTTACCGGCGCGAACCTGGTCCTGGTTCAGCAGCTCTCATATGGGGGTACCGCAATAACTTCTTTCCATTCGAGCGCCGACGGAACTTCTCTCGGCTTCCTCATGCCGGCGCAAACGAGCAACGACCAGGTAGTGGTCGTTACGAAGAGCGGTACGGTCAACTTCAAAATAGTGGCTACGCCCACCATAACCAGTGTATCCAACGAGAATGCGAATCCGGGTGATTCGGTGTATGTCTTCGGAACTTATCTCAAGAATATCCAGTCGCTGTCATTTGCGGGCGCCGATGTTACGTCCACTGTATCCGCCGGCGATGGGAGTTGGGTTGGCTTTGTAGTGCCTGCGCTGAGTGGCGCCGGGCCCGTATCGGTCACGACCAAATTCGGTACGACGGCTACCGTATACAATGTGAATGACATTGCGACGGGTGCGTTGTCCAACTGGGAATGGGGCGGTGTTTTCAACTGGCAGTGGTGGGGTGGCGCTACCCTAACCAGCGGCAACGCGGATTTTCCCGGTAATTCGAGTCAGTACATGGTGCTGAAGACGGGGATCCTTGCCGGTGGCGAAGGGAATACCTATTCCAGCTATGCCATTCTTTTAAATGCGGCGCAGTGGGTGCCGGCGGCGCATCTCGGCGACGCGGTAGGTAACTGGGCATTCAAGTTCGAGGTAAGCGTTCCGAACGGCTGGAATGGGGGAACGATCGATATCCAGAGCTCGTTGGGCACCTATATCGCGCGATGGGAGCCCTGGCAAGTGTCTTCGACCAGGACAGCGGCATATTCGACACATGGGTGGATGACGGTAACGATCCCTTTCGGGATGTTCAAATCCAAGGACGCGACGCTTGGAGATGGCAAGGGAGCTCCGATAGCGAGTTTTGCCGACCTGCTGGGTGCGTCGGGCAACAGTGCGTGCACGATGTATATCCACAACTATGCGAGTTCTTCTACGACGACGGGGTTTTATGCTGCCTTTGATAATTTAAGAGTAGTACAGATCAAATAGGTAAATATGATGAGTAACCGAGTTAGGATCTTTGGTTTCGTGGCGGGGTTGATGTTGCTGGCAGCGGCGGCTGTACGGTCTCAGACCTTATATGTAGGGGCCAACTATCATCCGCACGATGACAAGAACATGGATAAGATCGCGCAGGACATCCGGCTGATGAAGGAGGCGGGGTTCAGGGTTGTCCGGATGGGGCATCTTGCCTGGGACAGCTATGAACCGACGGACGGGCATTTTGATTTCGCGTGGTTCGACAAGGTGATGGATAGGATGGATGAGGCGGGAATCAAGGTGATCCTGGATATCGCGGTCCGGCCGGCGCCCCTATGGCTGCATCACCAATTTCCGTCTATCGATGTCACGGATGCGGAGGGGAACAGGCAGTATCCGAACCATCGGTACATGGAGGATGTCGGCGATCCTGACTATCAGCGGTATGCCTTGAGGTATGCGGACTCGCTGACCCGGCACTATGGGCGTCATCCGGCCCTGCTGGCTTTCGGGATCGATAATGAGTCCGGAGACGGCCCGATATCGTATTCGGAGTCGGTCAGGCAGCGGTTCATAACCTGGTTGAAACGAAAATATTCCCGAGTCGACAGCCTGAATTCCGCCTGGGCGGGTCAGCGATGGTCGAGGAAGGTAGGTGATTTCCAGGAGATCGGGTTGCCGGTATCGGGGAACATAAACGGCGCTCCCGAAAGGGTGCTGGATTTCCGGCGGTTCATATCGGATGAGGTCGGCGGTTTTCTGATGAAAGTGATCAATAAGGTGAACGCCAATGCGCCGCATGCCCTTGTCAATACCAATGCCTGGTATTACAGTCCCATGAAATTCTTCGACTATTCGCCGATCGCCTATTCGGGAAAGATGACGCGCGAAGGGTGTGGATTTTATCCCGGCCCTTCCCTGGTGACCAATTATGGTATTATGGACGCGTTGTTCGGGATGGCCAGGATACAGATGGAAAGCGTTACGCCTTTTTGGTGTACCGAGTTCACGACCATGACGGCGGTTCCCAATTCCATCCGCAAGTCTGCCTATGCTACGCTGTTATACGGTAATCAGATGGTGTGCGGATGGACCTGGCAAAGCATGCACGGAGGAGAGGAGCAATACCTGGAAGGCATGCTGGATTGGGACGGGACGCCCAATCGAAAATACGACGAATATAAAAGGATTGCCGGGGAGTTCAGGAAGATCGAAAAATATTTCCCTTACAGGCAGCGGGCGGAGGTTGGGTTGGCCTTCTCCTTTCCTTCGGTCATTGCGGGTGGTTATTTTACCGAGCAACACCAGCAGCAGCTGCAGACCTGTTTTGATCTATTTGCCTACCGGAATATGGATGCCCGCGTGATCGACGTGGCGAGGAGCCCGTTGAACTACAAGCTGCTGTTCCTGCCAGGCCTTTCCGTGATGGATGAACCGACTGCCGCGCGGGTCCGGGATTTTGTGAACAACGGAGGGACGGTGGTGATGACGGGGAATACGGCGGTTGTTGACGGAACAGGGAAAGTCTATGCGTCGCGGCATCCGGGACTATTGAGCGATGTTTTCGGGATCCGGGTAGCGCATTATGAAGAGACGTCGGCCATGAATGAGGTTTCCAGGACCAAGGAGACGGGAAAGAAACTGGAATGCCTGTACGATGGGAAGCGTATCGCCACGGAAGCTGCGTATTTCGAGGTTGTCGAGCCAGCCGGTGCGGAAGTGTTGGGGAAGCTAACCAGTCTGGACAAGGACTATCCGATCATAACGTCCAACCGCTATGGCAAGGGCAGGGCCATCTATGTGGGGCTTCCCGCCAGGGGAGAGGTATTGGGGCCGCTTGTGGACCAACTGATCAGCGAGCTTTCCCTTCAAAAGGGTCCTGAGGTTCCGGCGGGCGTCATGGCCCGGCAGATCGACAAGGATCACGTGCTCTATCTCAATGTCAGCGGTGATCCGAAAGAAATAAAGGTCAACCGGGCTGCCAGGGGCATTCTATCGGAGAGAAATTATACGGAACGGTTCGTGCTACCGCCGTATGAACCGGAATTTATTGAATTAAAATAGTAATAGGTTCCCAAAAACAGAAAATCAAAAACGATGACAAGTAAATTCTTTTTAATGTTTGCAGTGGCGTTTGTGGCTTTGGGGACGGTGGCCTCCTGCAAAAAAGCGGGCTCGGCGCCAGTGCTTTCGCTCACCAACCACACCGATACCATTGCCGCGACCGGTGGTGCTAAAACGATCAATTTTACGAGCGACGGAGCGTGGAGTATCGATACGTCGGGTTTGGGTTGGGTGAAAATAAGCCCGGTTTCGGGTGGCAGCGGAAATGCCGCCATTCAGATAACCGTTACGGACACCAATGCCACGGGTGCGGGGCGGTCAAGACTGCTCTATGTCGGTTCGTCCAGCGGCCAGGGCAGGCGGATCACGGTGTATCAGTATGCGCTTATTTACCCGACCTACAATGTGTCGCCGATCGCGCCGGATGCTTCGGGTATGAGCAGCACGGCGGCTCAGCTGATCGCGAAAATGACTCTAGGTACGAATATCGGCAATACGCTCGAGCTGAATAATGTTGAGCCGTATCCTACGCTGGCCTATATTCAGATGCTGAAGCAGATGGGGTTCAATGCCGTTCGACTGCCCTGCGGCTGGTATTTGCACGGCGGCAATAATCCGACGGCTAAGATCCCGAAGGCGTGGATGGACTCGGTAAAGCAGGTGGTGCAGTGGTGTGTGAGCAACGACATGTATGTGATGCTGAATATTCACTGGGATGGCGGCTGGTTAGAGGGACCCGGAAATGCTGCTTCTTCAAGAAAGGATTCTGTCCAGGCGCGTCAGAAGGCGTATTGGGAGCAGATTGCAACCGCAATGCGTGATTTTGACGAGCATTTGCTGTTTGCGAGCGCCAATGAGCCGTTCAACGTTAATGATGGTGAGACTGCCAAAAACCTTGTTTCCTATCACCAGGCTTGTATCGATGCCGTGCGTTCGACGGGCGGCCGCAACACTTACCGGACGATCGCCATCCAGGGCCCGGATGACTATATAAAGCCGGGGGCATATTTCCCAACGGACCCTACTCCCAATCGCCTGGCTTTCGAGTTCCACAATTACACGCCGAGCAATTTCGCGATACTGGATCAGGATCCTTCGGAAGGTGGCTGGGGGTATATCTTCTATTACTGGGGCGCGGGGAACCATTCGACGATCGACTCGTCATACCGGAATGCTACGTATGGTGAGGAGGCTGACCAGCTGGCTTATTACACCAAGTTGAAAACGAACTATATCGACAAGGGTATTCCTTTGGTGATGGGTGAGTACAGCACTAACCGCCGGAGCATTCAGCACCCGTGGGAGACGCATATACCGCTGGATATGGTAAAACATGACAACTCGGTGGACGCGTGGTATACTTATCTGACTAAACAGTGCCTGGCGATCGGTGCAAAGCCTTTTCTATGGGAGACAGGTGGAGTTTTTGACCGGGTAAACAATGTGGTGATCGACCAGCGGACTGTTGATGCTATAAAGAAAGGAGCGCAATAGGCTATTATAAATAATTATCGATTTTGGAAATGAATATTCGTACACTGTTAATCGGCGCGACTGTATTTCTTATGACGGTTCGTGCATGGTCGCAAGGGGATAGTCGTAGTCGTCGGACCGTCAGCCTTCCCGGGGTGTTTGGTGATAATATGGTTTTGCAGAGGGGGATTGCGATCCCCGTTTGGGGCCGGGCGGATCCCGGAGTAGAGGTCATTGGAAAGCTGGGGGCCGGGGTAGTGACCGCGAAGGCCGACGGGAAAGGGAAGTGGATGCTGCATTTTCCGAAGATGGTGGCAGGAGGTCCGTATATTCTTGAGATCGCGGAGCAGGGAAAGCCGGGAAGCCGGATTGAGTTCAAGAATATTTTGATCGGGGATGTGTGGGTGGCTTCGGGTCAATCCAATATGGAGTGGCCCGTGCAGCAGGCGAATAATGCGGCGCAGGAGATTGCGCAGGCGGTCTATCCCGACATGCGTTTTCTGATCGTTGAACATGACATACGGGTTGCACCGCAAATGAATATCAGGACAAAGGGCTGGGAGGCCTGCGATACCAGCAGTGTAAAGAGGCTCTCTGCCGTCGCCTATTTTTTTGCCAGGAAGATCCATAGGGACGAGCATGTACCCATCGGCATTATACAGACTACCTGGGGCGGGACGCCGATACAGGCCTGGACGAGCAGGGAGAAGCTGATCTCGTCGCCGCTCACGAAGGATGGTCTTCGGGCCATCGATACCCTTAGCGAGGGCCTGTTCGTGCAAGACAGCATCAACGCCGGTCATTTTTGGGATGTTATCAATCATCCACAGAATAATGCCGACAAGATCATTCCAATGCCCGATTACCACGACTCGGGGTGGGCGAGAGTGGAAATGCCGCGGACGCTGGATCATTTCGGGATCGGCAGGTATGAGGGGATCCTATGGCTGCGGAAGAAGGTCGTGTTGCCGGATGCTTTCGCGGGGAAGTCGCTGACACTCGACCTGGGGCATCCGGAGATGGCCTACTCACTCTATTTCAACGGTGTTGAGATCTGTAAAAATGTCTGGAATGCGAGTCCCGGTCATTCTTATGCTATTCCGGCGGATCTCGTAAAGAAGGGGGAGAACACGGTTGCGATCCGGATGGCGATGTTATGGGGAGGGGGCGGGCTGAAGCCGCCGGCTGACGAGATATACATCGGTAACGGCGATGCCAGGGTATCGCTGGCTGGTGAGTGGCGATACAGTAAGGACCTCGAGCCCGTGGCGCCAATCCGTAATTATCAATATTATCCGAGTCTATTGTTCAATGCCATGGTGAATCCCCTGATCCCATATGGCATCAAGGGATTTATCTGGTATCAGGGGGAGGCCAACGATTCGGAAGCATACAACTACCGGAAGATGTTCCCTATGATGATCTCAGACTGGCGGCAAAGATGGCTTAGGGGTGATCTACCTTTTCTATTTGTGCAGCTCGCGAATTTTATGGGCAGGAAGTCTTCCCCCGGGGAGAGCGCCTGGGCTGAATTGCGGGAAGCGCAGGCGATGGCCTTGTCACTGCCTCATACGGCGATGGCGTGTGCTATAGATATCGGCGATGGGAACACTATCCATCCGACCGACAAGCAGGACGTGGGCTTTCGTCTCGCGCTGGGTGCGGAGAGCCTGGTGTATGGCGGGCGCGCTGTCGCTGCAGGTCCCATGTATGAAAGCTATAAGATCGAGGGGGACAGGGTGCTGGTGCGGTTCTCGACGGCGGGTTCGGGACTTGCAACGAGGGATGGCAGGCCGGTCGCGGGCTTTGCTGTTGCCGGCGTCGACAGGCAGTGGCACTGGGCGCAGGCTGTGGCGGATGGGAATGAGGTCATTGTCCATTCCGGAGAGGTATCCCGGCCGGTAGCGGTGCGATATGCGTGGGCGGATAATCCGGATTGTAATCTGATTAATAAAGAAGGGTTGCCGGCGGTACCGTTCAGGACCGATGACTGGAGGGGTATTACGCAACGGGAGCGGGAAGTGGTGGTGGATGCGGCGGTCGTGAAAGGGCCGCTGAACCGGGTTTTTAATGAATGTGTGGGTGCAGGACGTGCGAACGAAGGGTTGCGCGCGGACTGGCAGCGGCAGTTGCGGATGGTAAAAGACCAGCTGGGTTTCCGGTATATCCGGATGCACGGGCTGTTGAGCGACGACATGGGAGTTTGCGGCTATAATGATTCGGGTCGTGTGGTGTATAACTGGCAGTATATCGACGAGCTGTATGATTTTCTGGAAAGCGTACATGTACGACCGTTCGTGGAGCTGGGTTTTATGCCCGGTGCGCTGGCGAGTGGGGGGAGGACGATCTTCTGGTGGCGGGGTAATGTCACGCCGCCGAGGGATTATGACCGTTGGGATGAGCTGATAGAGGCACTGGTGCGGCATTGGGTGCAGCGGTATGGCGAGGAAGAGGTCGCGCGGTGGTATTTCGAGGTGTGGAACGAGCCGAATCTGAAGGACGGGTTCTGGACGGGGGACCAGGCGGAATATTTCAAACTGTATGCGTCGACGGCGCGGGCGATCAAGGCCGTATCGTCGCGGTTCAGAGTGGGAGGGCCGGCGACGGCGGGGAATGCGTGGATCCCGGAGTTTGTGGACTATTGTGTGCGCAACCGGGTGCCGGTAGACTTTGTCAGCACGCATACTTACGGGGTAGACGTGGGGTTTTTGGATGAGCATGGCAACAGGGGGACGGTGCTGAGCAGGAATGACAGCTCCATCTGGGGCGACGTGCATCGCAGCAGGAGGCAGATCGACGGCTCGGCGCTGCCGGGTCTTGAGCTGCACTATACGGAGTGGAGCTCGTCGTATACGCCGAGCGATCCGTTGCACGACAACTACCAGGAGGCCGCGTATGTCCTGGATAAATTAAGAAAGACGGGTTTGGCGGCCAATTCGATGTCGTACTGGACGTTCACCGATATTTTCGAGGAGGCTGGTCCGAGGATGACGCCTTTCCATGGCGGATTCGGGCTGGTCAACTACGAAGACATCGCCAAGCCGGCGTATTATGCATACAAGTATTTGAACCGGTTGGGCGGGACCGAGCTGTCGGTGAACGATGCGGCGAGCTGGGCGTGTACTGATGATCGTGGGGGTGTTCAGCTGTTGTTCTGGGATTTCACGAATAACAGCCCGGCGGGCGACAGCCTGAATGACCAGGTATACTATAAACGGGACGTGGCGGCGAAGCCGAAGGGCAGGGTCGACGCCATTGTTGCGAACCTGCGGCCGGGACGATACAGGCTGTCTGTGTATCTGACGGGGTACCGGGCCAATGATGCCTACGATACCTACCTCGACCTTGGCGCTCCTTCGCAGCTGACGAGGGAGCAGGTAAGGATGATCAAGCAAAAGAACAATGACGCGCCGGTGTTGGAGCGAACGGTGGTGGTAGGAAGCAATGGAAGGTTTTCGCAGGTGTTGCCGCTCAGGGAGAATGACGTCTATTTTATCAATCTTCGCCGGCTTTAACCTCAAGGACGGCGGCTATGAATTACAACTATGAGACAACGATTTTTTCGGTTAATGCTCTGGATTTTAGGAGCTGTTGTACGGACGGGTTTTTTGCATGCGCAGGCGGTGTCGCCGGCGGCCGGGGGGCTGCGGGTGGTATCGCCCAACGGGTCGGTCCAGGTAGAACTGGGACTGGACGGTCAGGGAATGCTGAACTACCAGGTGAACTATGTGAAGGGCAGGGAGCGCGTCGTCGCGGTATCCCGGTCGGCGCTGGGGATCATCAGGGCAGACGCCGATCTGTCCAGGGGTTTGGACTATGCGGGTTTGGTGAGCGAACGGAGGGTAGTCGACGAGTACAAAATGATCCATGGCAAGCGTGCGCATTGCAGGAATGTCGCAAGGGAGAAGGTCTTCCGGTTCAGGAACGGGGACGGCCAGCTGGTGGACGTGGTATTCCGGGCCTATAATGACGGGGTAGCCTTTCGATATGTTTTTCCAGGGGAGACCGGGAAAGGGGAGTGCAGGATAACCGGTGAGCGGACGAGCTTTGTGGTCCCGGCGGGGACTGAGCGGTGGATGCAGCAGTATACGAGCGCTTATGAGGGGCTCTATCCGATGCGTACGAATGGCGTCGGGGACAAGCCGGACCAGCGGGAGTGGGGGTTCCCGGCCTTGTATAAAGTAAAGGACAATCCGGTCTGGGTGCTGGTCACCGAGGCGGACGTAACGAGAGGAAATTGTGCGTCGCGGCTTTCCAACCGGGGGGACGAGAACGAGTATACCGTCACGATGCCGGAAAAGGAGGTGTCGGCTGCTCTGCCATGGAAGTCGGCCTGGCGGGTAGTTATGATCGGAGCACTTTCGGATATCGTCGAGTCGACGCTGGTCGCGGATGTGAGCGAGCCTTCGAAGCTGAATACGACGGAGTGGATCCGGCCCGGCACTGCGGCCTGGGTGTACTGGGCGTATAATCACGGGTCGAAAGATTTTCGGAAAGTGGTGGAGTATGTGGACCTCGCCAAAAGGATGCATTGGCCCTATGTCCTGATCGACTGGGAGTGGGACAGGATGGGCAATGGCGGGTCCATCGAAGACGCGGTCGCGTATGCGCGGAGCAAGGGGGTCAGGCCGTTGATGTGGTACAATTCGAAGGATTCGGCGAGCTCGGGTGTGGGGCTGGACCCGTATGGCAGGCTACAGACGCATGCCGCCAGGAGCAAAGAATTTGAATGGCTGAACCGGATAGGAGTATATGGGGTCAAGGTGGATTTTTTTGAAGACGACCGTCAGAAGGAAATGGCGTATTGTATCGATATATTGGAAGATGCCGCACGTTATCACCTGATGGTGGATTTTCACGGGGCGACGGTTCCGCGGGGTTGGGACCGGACATATCCGAACCTGATGACGGTGGAGGCGGTGTATGGCGCCGAGTGGTATGGGTATTCGCCTTTGCTGACGAATATGGGAGCGAGCCACAATGCGACGCTGCCTTTTACGCGGAACGTGATTGGCCCGATGGATTATACGCCGGTGACCTTTTCCAATATTTTGTTCCCCCATACGACTACATATGCGCACGAGCTGGCCTTGTCGGTGGTTTTCGAATCGGGGCTGCAGCATTTTGCGGACAAGCCCGAGGCCTTTTATAAATTGCCGCCCGAGGAGCAGCGGTTCCTGATGACGGTGCCGGTTGCCTGGGACGACACGCGGCTGATCGATGGTTTCCCGGGTAAGCGGGTGGTGATCGCGCGGCGCAGCGGACGCAGCTGGTACATCGGCGGGCTGAATGGCGAAGACCATGGGCAGGCGCTGCAGCTTTCCTTCGGTTACCTTGGCAATGGGGAGTATGAACTCGAGCTGATCTCGGATGGGGAGACGGATAAGGCGTTTGCGAGGAAGACGCTGACGATAAGAAAAGGTGGCCACGTCAGCGTAGACTGTCTGCCGAGGGGTGGTTTTGCGGCGACGCTGAAGCCACGGCGCTAAGCACCTGCCTGCCGATCCGATTAAATGTTAACTTTACGATTATGGTAAATGTTAAAACAACTGCGTTATATCTTATTTTGACAATGGGTTGGTTTTGTGCAGGCGCTCAGGGTTGGGGAGCGTTGTTCGACGACCACTGGAAATTTTCGCTGGGGGATGACAGGGCCGCCGCCGGGCGTGATTTTGATGACCGGGGCTGGCGTTCCGTCGAGCTGCCGCATGACTGGAGCATTGAAGGCGAACCCGACCGGTCAAATCCTTCGAAGGGTGCGGGCGGGTATTTTCCCACGGGCGTAGGCTGGTATCGGAAGGAGTTCGCGGCGCCGGTTTCCTGGAAGGGAAAGGAGGTCGAAGTCCTTTTTGAGGGGGTGTATATGAACGCGGAGGTCTTCGTCAATGGACGGTCGCTGGGTGTTCATCCTTACGGGTATTCGACTTTTGACTATGATATTTCGCGTCTGTTGGATTGGGGTAGGAAGAATGTGATCGCGGTGCGGGTGGACAATTCGCAGCAGGTGAATTGCCGGTGGTATAGCGGTTCGGGGATCTACCGGCACGTGCGGATCGCCGTGAAGGACCCTTTGCATATCGATCCGTGGCGGGTGGGGATCACTACGCCGGAGGTTACTTTGGATAAGGCCCTGGTTAAGGTTGCGGCTATTGTAAAGAATGGTCCGGGTGTGGCGGGAGATGTGGTGTTGTCGACGCAGATCGTGAATGAAGGGGGGAGGGTGGTAGCCCGTGACAGTGTGCGGGTCCGGTTAGAGGGAAGGGGGGAGGTGCCGGTCGAAAGGAGGATGGCTGTTATGCGGCCGAAGCTGTGGTCGGTGGATAGCCCCTGGCTCTACCGGGTGAAGATGACACTGAGCAGCGGCGGCCGGCGGAGGGATGAATATGCGAGCAGTTTTGGTATCCGAACGATCGAATTTTCCGTGGGCAACGGTTTTCGCCTGAATGGGAAGGCGATGAAACTGTTCGGGGGCTGTATCCACCATGACAATGGGTGTCTCGGTGCTGCGGCTTTTGACAGGGCGGAAGAGCGGAAGGTCGGGCTCCTGAAAGCGGCGGGCTTCAATGCGCTGAGGACCTCGCATAACCCGCCGTCGCCGGCCTTGCTGGATGCCTGTGACAGGCTGGGGATGCTGGTGATCGATGAGGCTTTCGATGGATGGCGCGAGGCGAAGAACGCCAATGACTAT
>JAFDYE010000010.1 GCA_018267585.1 Bacteroidota bacterium | reverse complement strand
TTGCCCCTGACCCTTTGCAATAACCTGACGACCGCACAGGTCGAGGCCATTCTTGTTCACGAGCTGGCCCATATACGCCGCAATGATTTCGTGCTCAACCTGGTAGTGACCCTACTGGAAGGATTGTTCTTCTTTAACCCGTTCGTCAGGCGCCTGATCACAGACCTGCGAAAAGAAAGGGAGCACTGCTGTGACGACCAGGTATTGGAATTCCGGTACGACCCTCAAAGCTATGTGTCCGCCCTTCTGGCCCTGGCTTCGGACGATCAGCAAACAACCCTGGCCATGGCTGCGACCGGCGATCGGAGGGACCAGCTGCTGCTGCAAAGGGCCAGGCGCATCCTGCTGCAGCAACGTACCGGAGAAAGGCCCGGGCCCTTCGCACTGATCTTCCTGATCCTGTTGCTGGCGGGGGTAACGCTGACCCGGCAGGGCCGGGCAATAGCGCCACCCCGACCGCCGCAAGCCTCCAAAACCCAGCCCGTCGCGATCCGACCCGCTGCGCCGATGCCCGTAGAGACAGAGCCCGCTCCAAAGCATACCGTATTCAACCAAACCGCCACCATCCCGCCGGCTGGGCGGCCAAAAAAAGACCCACCGGTCTTTTCCTCCATGGCGGCCGTCGCCAAACCTAAAGCGGAACACGTGGAAGAGCCTGAAAAGGTGCTGGTGATCAATACCGTCGCCGATGGTGACTGGAAGACGGGTGAAGAGATGGTTGCTATTATACAAAGGGTCAACCGGGACTATTCCATGGGTCAGCAAAGAACCGAAGTTCCCGATCAGGCTAAGGCAAAAGGGCTGCCTTTTGTGCCCAATGCAAGCTTTAGTTTCCACCCGGTAGAAGAAGATACCCTCCGTCCCGAAGAGAAGCTGGCCCGTCTGCAAATGGAAACCCAGCGGGAGATCGCCATGAGTATGCAAAGGCTTCAGCTCGACCTGATGGCGCAGCTGGAGATGGTCAAACAGCGGCAGCAGCAGCTCGCGGAAAACTATTCGCAGGAAGGCCAGGAGAACCTCAAACAGCAGAGGGCCCTGATCGAGCAACAGCTGCACCTGCAAAGGGCCTATATCCAAAAGTTGGACGAGCTGCAAAAACGGCTGAAAAAAGCCCGCCGGCTTACGATCGTATATATCTGATCGCCTCCTTCCCTTCACAAAATAACAGATCCAGGATCGAGAGACCGGGGATGAATCCCGTCCTTTCTTCGAATACCTGGCGGTACCGGACCGGAGGGGTCCCGGTGGAGATCGTCCTGTTCTTTGGCGAAAAACGACCCCGGATGTCGACCACTTCTTTCTCTTTATAGCCGGGCGCATAGCTCTCCGTCAGCGAGACCGTCGCCTGCATCCTCAGCCTTTTCATCGCCCAGTCAAAACAGGCCAGGTTGAATTCCATCAATCCCTCATACCGCGTTTTGTACAATCCCTCCAGATCGTCGCGATAAAACCCGAACCAGGGCGAACGGCTATAACAGGAGATGATTGTCTTCCAATGCTGGGCCTGCCAGGGTTGGTCGTCTGCTATTTTGACATCCTTCATCAGGGTCTTCTGATCCCGTCCTCCTGCCAGCGGAACGTTCAGATTGATGACGCCTTCGCCGCCCGCGATCTGGCAACGGTTGCGAAAACTCATTTTTTGGTAAGTTTCATATTGCTCAAAAACAATATTCGAAAATTCAGACGAAATTCTAAAGAAGTTTACGCCAGGAAAATATTGTAAGTAAGTTATTAACGTCATAATTCTTAAAAAATAGAACAATTTTGTTCCAATTTTCGTAAACGGCGCTATCTGATCCGGACAAGGGGTGTTTATTACTAATTTTTTATTTTAGTTAATCGTTGTTTATTAATTGAATACTAAAGATTTATGATTAAAAACAAAATGCTACAATTTTTGACAGAGCATTTCGTCTCCGATCCTATTGTTCCACGCCTCCGAAACCAAGGAAATTAGCGTGGGATTTTAAAGGTACAAAATCCCATAGAGGGCGTAAAAACGAAAAATTGAAGCCCCGGCTCACCCTGGTCCCCCACCCCTCTCAGGGCGTCCAAACGCATTTAAGAGACAAGACAGGCTGTCAGGAAAAAAATGGACACCCATTGTATCAAAATTGAACAGTCTTGCGATATAACCGTTCGCAGCAGTATGATAATCAGCCATCAATGAAGTTGGCATTGTCTTGGCCGCGGTTCAGGAGGTCAAATCCACTGCACATGTTCAGCAATTATCTTAAGATCGCCCTGCGTAACCTCGGAAGAAATAAAGTTTTCACGGCCGTCAATGTCCTCGGGCTCGCCCTCGGCCTGGCTACCTGCATGGTCATCCTGCTTTTTGTCCAACACGAGCTCAGCTACGACCGGTACAACGACAAGGCCGACCAGATCGTCCGGGTGGTAATAAAAGGCAGAATGCAGGGGGGAGAGCTGAAGGAGGCGAACGTGATGCCACCCGTTGCCGCTGCCCTGAAAAAGGAATACCCGGAGGTCCTGGACGCGACCCGTATCCGCAATATGGGGCGGCCCCGGATCGCGTTCGGAGACAAGCTTTTTCGCGATGACCAGTTGGCGTTCGTCGATTCGAATTTCTTCAGGATCTTCACGCTACCCCTGATAAAAGGAAATGCCGCGACCGCGCTTCTTCAACCCTATTCCGTGGTCATCACCCGCGAAGTAGCCAGGAAATATTTCGGTGACGCGGACCCCATCGGGAAGGTCCTTGAATTTAAGGATGCCCACGTCACCATGCGGGTGACGGGTCTGATCGAAGCCGTCCCCGAGACCTCTCATTTTCATTTTGGGCTTTTTGCGTCGATGTCGGCGCTGGACGAGGCGAAGTCGGACAGCTGGATGGACTCCAATTTCTTTACCTACCTGGTCCTGCCAAAAGGATACGACTACCATAAGCTGGAAGCCCGCC
>JAFDYE010000109.1 GCA_018267585.1 Bacteroidota bacterium | reverse complement strand
TACATAGAGGATGCTGTTGTCGCCTGGCAGGCTGTAGGTGATGGTGGCGCTGCCCGGGCCATTGACGACGGAGGTGCCGGTCAGCGGTGCGGGCTTGTCGCCGTCGGGGAAAAGGGAGGAATGAACTGTCTTTTTGCAGGCCATGGCCGAAAAGACCAGCCCTATGGCCGCGCAGAGCATCCTATTTTTGAATTGCATCATGTCCTTGAGTTTTTTTTGGTTTACCAGCCACGATTTTGAATAAGATTGGGGTTTATCAGCAGATCGTTCGCGCTGATCGGCCAGAGACAATCCCGGTCGCTGAAATGCTGGGTGTACTGCACCACGGGGATATAGTAGGCATCGGTCGTGGTGCCGGGAATATTCCATCCCGTGATGGGTTTGTTCAACTCCAGCGTGGCACGCCGCCAGCGACGGAGGTCCCAGAACCGGCTGCCCTCGAACGCCAGCTCTATCATCCGCTCTTGCTGGACGATGTCCCTGAAACCGGCCTGTGTAGTATACTTTGAAGGAACCTTCGAATAGTTGGTCCAGGCGTCCTGCACCGGCGGCAGTCCTGCCCGCGCCCTCACCTTGTCGATATAGGTAAATGCTTCCGCGGGAGGCGTGGCGGCGGCCTCGTTGAGCGCCTCTGCATATAACAGGTACAGGTCGGCGAGACGCATGATCGGCCATGGGTACTCTTCGGTGGAGGTGGACTGCCCGTCATTGATAACGAACTTCCAGCTCACGGTCTTCTTGGTAAAATAGCCAGTCATCGAATATCCCTGGATGTCCTTTTGCGACTGATCCTGACCAAACTTAGCCTGCACATCCCAGGTGCCGTCCTGCTTGAACCACCGGTCGCCGTCGAAGGACATGTCGGCATAATAGCGGGCCTCCCGGCCGATGTTCAGGGCTGCCGTTTGGTATCCGGCCTGGAGCAATTCGCCGTCGTCCTGGGAGATCGTCATGACTTTATAGCGGTTCGGGTAGTCATAGGTCTTGTCTTCGTCTATGGGAACCCCGTTGCGCGAATAGAAGAGCTCGGCGATCTTGATGGTGGGCGCCAGCTCGCCCAGCGGATCGGCGTTGCCCAGCCGGCTGGGATCCAGTTTGGGACAGGCCATCCGCTGTGTAAGATCGGTACTGCGGTGGGTGGAATTTCCCCAGATCAATTCGTTATTCCATTTTTCGCAGACTGCATTCCGGATGCTCATTTGCAGGGTTAACGTACTATCCAGCGAGACGAGCGGGTCGCTGAACGTATACAGCCGGATGCCTGCGGATTCGCAGGCCTGTATGGCTGTCTTGCAGGCATCTGCTGCGAGCTGCCATTTCTTTACGTCGACATTCGGGTTGAACAGCGCAACACCCCTGTTGTCCTGTAAGGAGGCATAATAGGAGTTGCCGTTGAAAAGCGGGCTCGCCGCGGTAACAAGCAGACGCGCCTTCATCGCCAGGGCTATCGGCTTTGTCACGCGTCCCAGCTCATTGGTCGTGTTGCTGATGGCGTCCGGCAGATGGTTTGCAGCGGAGTCGAACAGCATGGAGATGTAGGCGACGACCGAGTCCACAGGCTGCCGGTATACTTTTACCTGGCTGGCGGTGGCCGTGATGGGGAGATTGACGTTGACGATCGGGATGGGGCCATAGGCACGCAGCAGGAGCCAGTGATAATATCCCTTCAGAAAGGTCACTTCGGCCTTCCACCTCGTCTTTTCATAGGGCTCGAGGTCCACCACTTTGTCCACATTATCAAGAAATATATTGCAGTCCCGGATCGCCATATACATCGAGCCCCAGATAGACATATAGGGGGAGGTCGCGTTTTGATATCCTTTTGCGATCTTGATGGGGTCGGTGTTGACCGATGAGAAGGCCTCGCTGACGCAAAGCTCGTCCCCGCCGCCAAGCGCCGGGTTTGAACTAAAGTTCGCATCGTCGGGGAGATAGGAATAACAGGTTCCCAGGTATTTGATCGCCTCCTGCCGGATCGTAAAGGCGTTGTCGATGGTAGCGACGTCGTCCGGAACGATGTCGAGATATTTTTTGCATCCCCCGACGACAGAAGCCGTAAAGAGGATAAACAGGTATATGCTGATGTTGCGTTGCATGATTCGAGATTTTAAATTCTGTTAGAAGCCGAAATTGATACCCATGTTGAACACCCGCTGAATGGGGTAACCGAGCCCATTTCCGCCCATTTCGGGATCCCATGTCTTGAACTTACTCAACACGAACAGATTGGCCCCATTCACATACAATCTTGCATTGGAAAAGTGGATCTTCCGCAGGTAAGAAGGGGAGAAGGAATAGCCGATCTCCGCCGACTTCAGCCGCATAAAGGTCCCGTCATTCATCCACCAGGTGGATGTCCACGCATTGTTCTGGATGACATAATTGCTCAACCGCGGCCAGAAGGCATAGATATTTCGCTTGTCCTCGGACCAATGGTCTTCCGCGACCGCCTGCAGGAGACCATTCTGGTTGATCTTGCCCTCGGTGTTGGCAGTGACGTTAAACGGTTGGATGGATCTATTGTCGATAAAGAAGGAGACACGCGCATTGCCTTCGACAAAGGCCGAGATATCCCAGTTCTTATACCCAAAGGAGAATCCATAGCCAAACGTGACTTCGGGCGTCGTGGGGTAGCCGATGGGCACATTGTCTGCTGCGTCTATCTGTCCGTCCTTATTGATGTCGCGGTATTTCAGATCGCCACCCCTGACCTCGCCGAAATTCTGGACGGGGGAATTCGCTACCTCCCTGTCGTCCACGAACAAGCGCTCCGCTATCAACCCCCATTGCTGGGAGAGTGAATAACCGCGGTGGGAACGCCATGGCTGACCGCTGTAGTCCGGCTCCTCGTTGACCAGCAGCTTGCTGACGGCAAGCGTGAAGGTGCCGCGACCCTGGAGCCAGCTATTCTTGCTGATCGTTCTGTTGTAGTCCAGCTGAACGTCGATGCCCTTGCCTTCCGCCTCGCCGACATTAGCCCGGATGGTCGAGCTCAGACCCATTGTGGAAGGGACATAGGCTCTGTCCATCAGTATATTCCTGCGATGTTCCTTATAGATATCCACCGTCACATTCAGCGAATTGAACAGCCTTGCGTCGAATCCTACGTTCGTCTTGTAAGATTTTTCCCAGGAGATGTCATTGTTTGCATAACGCGTCACGGTAATCCCATTCGTCGAGTAGTTGTAATTCTCGCCGAAACTGGTCGTCTTTACAGGGTCATCCATGTTGACATTGGACAGGTAGTAGAATCGGTCGGATGACGATCCGATCTGGTCGTTGCCTACAAGACCATAGGTAGCACGGAGTTTTAGCGTATTTACCACCCCGGACAGGCCATGAAAAAAGGACTCATTATGCAGGTTCCACGCGAGTCCCAGGGACGGAAAGAAGCCGAACCGGTTGTTCGAAGCGAATCGCTCCGACCCATTGTAGCCGAAGTTGAATTCCGCCAGATAGCGGCTTGCATACCCATAGGTGAATCTTCCCGACACTCCTTCATTCCGGTAGGGCAGTGAGCTTTGAAGATCCGTTGCATTGGCGGAAAGGTAGTTCCGCATCGTCCCGATCAACATACCGGAGACATTGTTCATTCCGAAATTATGGCCATAGTTGACGGCTGCTTCGATATAGTTGGCGGTATTGAGGATCCTGGAACCCGGTACATAGGACAGGTATTCCGTGCCGTCGGAGTTCAGCGGACTAAGATTGGGCTGTTTGGTATTGGCATCATAAGAAAGGGAATAATAGAAAGGATCATATGCCCTGGACACCGCGAAATACGAATACCGCTGCGTGTAGGTCATCACACGGGCAGAAAGCCCCGGTGTCACGAAGTCCAGGTTTTGCCTGATCTCCGCCTGGGCCAGCATCGTCGAAGTGTTATAGTCCTGGTATCCGGATACGGCACGGGCATAGGGGTTGACGTATAGAGATGTCCCCGAGAGCGCATTCCCAAAGAGCGGATGCTTCAATAGCGGCTGGAAGCTTGCAGGATATATCGCCGGGAACATCACCGGGTTGGCCTGGAGTACCTGGTTGAAGATATAGGCTCCGCCGGTAAGGGAATTGCCATTGTTATCGGTCCCGCCAACCGGACCCCGGTAACCGTCGAACTGTCCCGAAGTCCGGACCAGCAGCTGGGTGGTGCTGGTGACGTTGATGCTAACGTTCGACCTGACCTCATAGTTGCGCAGCTTTATATTCCCATTGAAGTTATTCAGCCTGTCGATGTTGAGAAGGCCGTTGTCGATATTATAGGTACCGGCAATGTAGTATTGGGCTATTTTTCCTCCGCCGGACAAATTCATGTTGTAGCGTTGGTTGACGGTATTGTCCTTGATGAGCATTTTCATCCAGTTGTTGCTTGGATACAGGTAGGGATTTGCTCCGGGCGTCGCGGTATTGGCCAGTTTTTCCTCGGAGTAAGGCGTTACCGCCAAGGGGGTACGGGTCGTCACGGCCTCATTAGCCAGCTTCATATAGGTGATATTGTCAGCCAGCTTGAAGTTCTGTGTGTTGCCGGATATGGAATTCTCGAGACGAACGTTGAAGCGGGCCCGCCCTTCCTTCCCGAGTTTGGTGGTCACCAGGATGACTCCGTTGGCTCCTCTTGCCCCATAGAGCGATGCGGCGGTCGCATCCTTGAGGATGGAAAATCCTGCAATATCATCCGGTTGCAGCCTGGCCAGGTCGGTCGAAGAGGATTCCATTCCATCGATCAGGATCAGGGGGTCTACCTTACCGGACCCGAATGTCGTGATGCCCCGGATGAAGAAAGAGGCGTTATCCTGTCCGGGCTCACCGCTGCGCTGGTAAGCAATAAGCCCCGATATCCTCCCGGCAAGCATGGTCGTCAGGTTACTGGTGGGCCCCTTTATTTCCTTTGGATCGATGGCGGTAATGGAGCTTACCATACTCGACTTTTTTTGTGTGCCATAGGCTACCACGGCGACCTCATTCAACGAGTTATCCGCGGGCTTTAAAATGACATTTACGACGCCTTCTCCACGAATATCGACGTCCTCCGACTTGAATCCGACGAAGGTAAATGTCAATGTTCCGTTGGCCGGCACCTTAATGCTGTAATTCCCTTTTTCGTCCGTCCTGGTGGCCCTCGCCGGGTTTGTCTTAAGGGCTACCGTAACGCCATCGAGCCTGGCAGAGTCGGAGCGGACCGTCCCCTTGACGATGATCTCGCCATTCTGCGCAAATGCCTGAATAATGGTTGATAGAAAAATGAGAGTGATTGGCAGGACACGCCAGCGTGGCCATAGCCCGTTTGCTTTTCTCATAGTGAGCAGTTTATTTTGGTTTTTTACTGACGGGGCCAAGGTAACTATTGCTTTTTCCAAAAGCTGTTAACACAGACGAAACAAACTGTTAACACAGTCTAAACAGACCGCAATCCGGTGGGATAAAGGCAAAAAGGCGTTATTTTAGGTGTCGCATGCTAACCCTACAACTCAACAAATACAAGATCATCTGCATCGTAAGCATGCTGGCCCTTTCGGCGGTCCAGTTCTTCCTGCTCTACAAAACGTACAGACTCGAGGACGAGCATGTCTATCAAGCTGAAAGCGGGTTGATCGTTCAGGACTACGGAAAAAGCATCAGGAACGACAAATTGTTCCCCGGCGGGGAGGCGATAATGAATAGCTATGTCTATGGGAATATGGACAGGCTGGAACAAATCTATAAGACCGATCGCGGGCGATACGACTCCCTTCGCCTGCAGTTGAGTCAAAGGATCTTTGCCGCGCTCAGGAAAGCCAACAATATGGATAGCCTGCTGCCTGCTTTTGTCCATAAACACAAATTGAAGAGCAAGCTGGACTATGCACTCACGATCGATCTCATCGAGCTCAACTTCGAGGGTGATTCCGATGTCGTATTGTATGACCGGAGGACCGACGGACCGGCGTCCGGCGCTATTATCGGGGGAAAGCTCCGGCATTTCACGCCGCAAAACCAGATCGTGCACCTTACGGTAAGCAGCGATGCGGCGCATAGCTATCGGGTAACATTCAATCTTTACGTAGATTCCGCCACCCGTCAGATGGACATCCTTACCGGCATGGCGCCCCTGTTCGCGCTCTCGTTGCTTTCCATATTCGCGGTAATCCTTCTCTTCTATCTTACCTATAGCAAATGGGTGCGACAGAAAAAGATTGCCGACATGAAGTCTGACTTCATCAATGGCATCACCCATGAATTCCATACGCCGCTGTCGGCTATCATGGTGGCCAACAAGAGCCTGAAGACCGAAGGGTTGTTGGAGAACAAATCCAAGGTGGGAAGACTCACCGACATTATCCAGCGACAGTCCGACCGGCTAAAGACATTGTTCGAGCAGGTTATGAACATCACCAGCCTCCAGAGTCTCCAGCTGAACAGGACCGGGCAATCGATAGGGCTGCTCCTCGATGAGATCATGCTCGATTACCGCCTCAAACTGACCGATGCCGACGTTGTACTCAGCTTCGACCACCAGGCGAAACAAGACCTTGCAGAGGTAGACGCCTTCTGGTTTACGACGATGGTCAACAACCTGCTGGACAACGCGATAAAGTACAACAGGTCTCCGAAAAAACTCATTACGGTCAAGACTGGCGGGGACCACCGCCGCCTGCACCTGATCATTGCAGACAATGGTGTTGGCATCGGGGAAGAGAGTCGCATTTATATTTTTGAAAAGTTCTACAGAGGAAAGGAAAACGGAGTACATTCGACGGGCCTGGGCCTCGGTCTGTATTATGTGAAGCTTTGCGTAGATGCTCATCGCTGGTCGATCAGCGTCGAGAGCGAGCCGGGTAAAGGCAGCCGGTTTATGATCACTATTCCTTTATAAAGCCGCAGCGAAAAGATGAAAAAACTAATTTTACTCGTCGAAGATGAATTGGATCTGGGTAATGCCATAAAGGAATATCTGGAAGGAAAGGATTTCGAGGTAGATTGGTATATGGATGCCGAGTCGGCGCTCCTAAAGATCCGGGCCGGGAGGCGCCCCTATCTCGTCTTTCTTCTCGACGTATCCCTGCCGGGGATGGGCGGTTTCCAACTGGCGCGCGAATTGGACCAGCTAGGTAGTAAAACACCCTTTATCTTCCTCACCGCCCGTGGCGAAAAGGAGGACCGTCTGCTGGGTTTCACTCTGGGCGCCGATGACTATGTCGTGAAGCCCTTCGACATCGACGAACTGGTGTTACGCATAAGCAGTATCATCCGCCGCACCGTGTCAGGCGGCCACGGACCCGGAGTCGCCAGTCCTTCCCGGCAGGGCAAGGTTATAAATGTCCACGATGTCAGTTTTAATCCGGGCCTCAACAAACTCTCCGTCCGGGGAAAAGACGTCTCGCTGACCGCGCGGGAGGCGGAGCTGCTGTATTTCCTGTTTGGAAACGCCAACCGCATTCTCACCCGTGAGGAAATATTGACAAAACTGTGGGGTGAATATGACTTCTTTCTTGGCAGGAGCCTCGACGTATTCGTCTCGAGGCTAAGAAAGCACCTGAGCCAGACGGATAAGATCGTCATAAAAAATGTATATGGGACAGGGTTTATTTTCTCGATCTTATGATGGCTTTTACTGCGGTTATAGTGCCGTTGGTCCCTTTGCCGAATACCCTTATCTTTAAGTCCTTATCTTTAATGAATATTCAAATAATCTTTCATGAAAGCACTAATCAGACCTTTGGTTTTCAGTGGACTAGCTCTTGTTGCATCGACCGGCCTCCGGGCGCAGACGGCCGATGAAATCGTCGACAAATATGTGGATGCGATCGGTGGCAAGTCGGCCATCGGCAGCATCAATTCCCTGGTGATCGAGAGCAGTGTGAATGTGATGGGTACGGATGCGCCCAGCAAGACCTATATCCTGCCAGGAAAGGGTTTCAAGAGCGAGACCGATTTCAATGGAAACACGATCGTCAATTGCGTGACCGATAAAGGGGCGTGGGGCATCAATCCGATGGCGGGGCAGACTTCGGCTACCGCCCTGCCGGATGCACAGGCGAAAACGATGCGGGGGGGCATGTATATCGGGGGGCCGCTTGTCGACTACGCTTCCAAGGGGTATAAAGTGGAGCTGGCGGGGAAGGATGGTTCCGACTATAAGCTGAAAGTGACAAGTGCCGGTGGGGTAAATGTGGTGTACTATATCAATACCAGCACCTATCTGATCGACAAATCGGTTGCGAACATTGAAATGGGGGGGCAGAGCGTGGAGGTATCCACCGTTTTTGGCGATTACCGGAAGACCGGCGAAGGTGTGACGCTGCCATATAAGCAGGATGTTTCGTATCCGCAGTTTACGGTTTCGATCACTAATACCAAGATCGAGGCGAATAAGACGGTTGATCCGGCGATCTTCGAGATGCCGAAGTAAATAATTCGGGTGACAGTTTTCGTCGGCGGCTGATTTTGGCCGCCGTTTTTTTTAGTGCAGGGGGGATGCTGAGCGGCGTAGCGTGATCACGGCGACTTCGGGCCACATGCCGATGCGGCCTTTGAGGCCGAGGAAGCCGAAGCCGCGGTTGACATAGAGGAAACGGTCTTTTTGGCGGTAGAGGCCGGCCCATTGCTTGTAGACGTATTGGACGGGGCTCCATTTGAAGCCGAAGAGGTCGATGCCGAACTGCATGCCATGGGTATGGCCGGAGAGAGTGAGGTGGATGTGCTGATGGTGGTCGAGGGTGACGCCTTCCCAGTGGGAGGGATCGTGGGACATCAGGATCTTGAAGGCGTTGTCGGAGACGGCGGCGGTGGCCTTTTTCAGGTCGCCATATTTTTGAAAGCCGCCCTTGCCCCAATTCTCTACGCCGAGAAGGGTGATGGATTGGCCATCTTTTTGGAGGGATATCGCCTCGTCCCGGAGGAGGCGGAAGCCGATGTCGGCGTGCACCTGGTGAAGACGACTTAAATTATCCTGTTTTGCTTCGGGGGTCTCCCATTGGATGTAGTCGCCATAGTCATGATTTCCCAGGACCGAGAATTTGCCCATCGGCGCTTTGAGCCCTGCGAAGGCGGCTATCCATCTGTCCATTTCCGACGCCTTGTTATTGACCAGGTCGCCTGTGAAGAGGATGACGTCGCTCTGCTGTGCATTGACGAGGTTGAGTCCTTTTTGTACGCCTGCGGCATTGGTAAAACTGCCGGAATGGACGTCCGTTATCTGCGTTATCGTAAAGCCGTCGAAGGCCGTGGGAAGATCGGGGAAATGGATGGGCTCCCGCCGCACGCGATAAAAATGCCGCCCACGCGTAATGCCGAACAGCACCAGG
>JAFDYE010000108.1 GCA_018267585.1 Bacteroidota bacterium | reverse complement strand
TACGTCCCGGGTCTTGCGGATCGTCCGGAAAGAGTTGAGATACCAGTGCACCCGCATCAGCCGGCTCTCGTTGAGCTTGACCTCTTCTTTTCTGAACTGCGACTTGAACAGCTTGGGATTACTGATCACCGGCGTCATCCGGCGGATAATGCTCTGGTCCGCGCGAAAGAAATAAAGCATGGAGGCGATGAGGATAAAGACGAGCCCGGAGAGGAACCCCGCGACAAGGTAGAATATGGACATCGCCGGCAGGAGTTCGCGGCTGACATTGAACTGGACGGCTCTGATAAAATAGAAGACCAGAAAGATCAGCGGCAGTATCGCATTGTTGATGCAATATTTCAGAAAGGGCTTGGTTGTCGTTGCGAGAAATCGGAAGTGACGGCTGAAGAGGATAAAGGTCGTGATGTTCCAGCTCATAATGAAGATGCCGGTCGCCATTCCGACGATGGACGTGCTGATCGGGCTTACATCCCCCAGGTATTCCGGTGACAGAAAAAGGGCCGCAGCGCCATATGCCCGCATGAAACCGCCATTTAGCGTGCTGAAGAGGATCCACCAGAAAAGCAGCAGTATCTGAAACTTCTTGACATGCAGCAACAGCAGCTGAACCGGGAAGAAATAATAGATCGCTTTTAAGATTCGCATCATACGGTGACAAATTAATTCGCGGCAAAAAATACCCCCAACATATTGTTTTTTGCCACGATACCGCCCATATCTGCAGTCTCGGAGACCTCGCCTGCAAACTCCGTCCAGTTAGGGTTCAGGATGGACTCGAACCACAAGATACAACATCCCGATCATTGTCAAAAGGAACAGCAGGCCGACTATCTGGTGCAGCTGCGCCAGCCAGTCAAAGAGTCCCCAGTGCTGTGGCACGATCCCGGGACTCGTCAAAAGGCTGCAGATGCCAAGCGTCACCTGTACCAGGATCAGCGCCAGCGGCAGCCAGCGAAGACGACGGAATGCTGCGGCGCTCTTCCCTCCGGCCGCAGTCCCGGCGATCACCCGCCCTGCCTTTACCGACCATACGATAACGAGCGTAACCAGCAGATAGGCCAGCCCGCGATGGATGAAATGGATCGTGATCCGGTTGCCGGCCAGGTCTTCCAGCAACGGATGCCGGCCGAACAGGCTATCCGGTATCCAGCTGCCGTTGATCGTGGGCCAGGTAGGGGCGACGGTCGCCGCCTTATGCCCGGCCATCAGGGCGCCATACAATAGCTGAAAGAAGAGAACGGCCAGGATGACGATCGTCCACCCTTGCAGCCGCCCCAGACTCTGTTTCGGAACGCCCGCATCCCGGGATAGCCGGGCCTCTTTCGGCACTGACAGCTGCAAGGCAAACCAGAAAGTATAGACGATCAGCCCGAGGGCAAAGACAAAGTGAAGCGCGAGCTTCGTCGGCTTTACGTAGATGGCGTCGCCCGTGAGCCCGCTCGCGACCATTATCCACCCGATCGCGCCCTGTAGGGCTCCCAGCAGGAACAGGACGTTCAGCGGCCGGACCATCCATTTCTTCATAGCGCCCTTCGCGAGCAGCCAGAAAAAGCCCACCAGGAATACGACCCCTACAAGACGCGCCCAGAAGCGGTGGAACCATTCCCAGAAGAAGATGAATTTAAAATCCGAGATCGTAAACCCGCTGTTCAGCAATTGATACTGCGGGGTCGCCCGGTATTTGGCGAATTCCTCACTCCACTGCGCCTCGTTCAACGGCGGCACGGCACCCGTAACGACATTCCATTCCGTGATCGAGAGACCGGAGCCCGTAAGCCGGGTGATGCCTCCTAGAACTACCTGTATGAGCAACATGATGACGCCGGCATAGACCCAGATAGCTACCGGGCGGGTCGATCGGGATCGCAAAGAATCTAACGAATCAAGCATAACGGCGCAAAGGTAAGCCCGAAACTTTTCCACTTTCCATTCTTTCGATCAAAAGAACATCTATTTTTGACTCATGGAAAATCCGCTGAGAAGCCACTACCAGGAAGACCTCATTGAGGCTGGGTGCGACGAGGCAGGAAGAGGCTGCTACGCCGGACCCGTTTTTGCGGCGGCAGTGATCCTTCCCGCGGGATTCTTCCATCCCCTGCTCAACGACTCCAAGCAGGTCGGCCCGGAAGACCGCAACGAACTGCGGATCTATATCGAAGCCAATGCGATCGCCTGGGGCGTAGCCCGGGTGGACCACGACGAGATCGACCGCATCAATATTCTGAAGGCCTCTTTCAAGGCCATGCACCTGGCGCTGGACAAACTGAGCACACGCCCCCGGTTGTTGCTGATCGACGGCAACCGCTTCGCCAAATACAAAAGGGTTCCCCACCGCTGTATCATTAAAGGCGACAGCATATTCGCGTCTATCGCGGCAGCCAGCATTCTGGCCAAGACCTGGCGCGACGAATACATGCAGGACCTGCACCAGGAGTTCCCCCACTACAGGTGGGACAGCAATAAAGGTTATGGAACAAAAGAGCACCGCGACGCGATCGGAAAGTTCGGGCTCTGCAAATATCACAGGAAAAGTTTCAATATCAATCCGGAAGGGGAGGAAGAGCAGCTGAGCCTGCTGGACTAGGCCACCTCGACCTCCGGCCAGGGGCCGAGTCCCTTCCGCACGACAACTGGTTCTTCCCCGGTACAATCCACTATTGTCGAAGGCAGTATCCCTCCGATGCCTCCGTCCACAACAATATCCACCAGCTTCTCGAATTTGTCATGGATCATATCCGGATCGGTATATTCCTCGACCCTGGTCGCCGGAGGCGGACCGGCCGGAGGCCCATCATTAGATGCTTTGCGGCCATGACCCATTTTTTCCCGGTGGTCGTGAGCCGCAAAAAAATCCCCTGGAAGGGACGAACTAAGTATCGGGTGCGCCAGCTCACGGACCAGGCTGCGCGCGATATTATTGTCCGGGATACGTAGCCCGATGGTATCCTTCTTGCTTTTCAATATACGCGGCACCTGCTTGCTGGCAGGCAGAATAAATGTGTAAGGCCCTGGTAAGTAGTTCTTTAACATCCTATACAGGGGTGTGGAGATACTCTTGGTATAGTTGCTCAGGTCGCTGAGGTCGTAACAGACAAAGGACAGCTGCGCCCTGGCGGGGTCGACCTGCTTTATCCGGCAGATGCGCTCCACCGCCTTGTGCTGAAAAATATCACAACCAAGGCCATAGATCGTGTCCGTTGGGTAGACGATAACCCCGCCGTCCAGCAGACATTCGACAATGGTTTTGATATTTCTTGGCTGAGGGTTGTCCGGATGGAGATGTAACAACATATTATCGAAAGGTATTAATTTTTTGCTGCAAAAGGGTTGCCATCGAGGGCTAACATTTTCTTAACATGGAATTAGTCTTAAATTTGCCCAAATCTTCTTTTAACGCATGCAATTACAAGCGGTAGACAGGGTAGACAGCATCAGCGCGGAAGACTTCAGGGATAATTATTATTCTCCCATGAAGCCCCTTGTCATCCGGGGGCTCTCCAAAGAGTGGCCAGCCTACCACAACTGGAATTGGGACTATTTCAAATCGATCGTCGGGGAAGTAGAGGTGGGTGTGTATAACAATGTTAAGAGTGACGCCTATACCCCAATAAATACGGCTGACGACTACATGAAATTCGGGGACTATATCGACATGGTCCGGAAAGGCCCCGCCCAATGGCGGATCTTCCTCTTCAATATATTCGACCACGCCCCGGAGCTCGTCAGGGACTTCGAATGGCCCGAGCACCTTCTGAAGGGATTTGTCAAACGTTATCCGATGCTTTTCGTCGGCGGGAAAGGGTCCGTAACCCATATGCATTTTGACATCGACCTTTCCCATATCATTCATACGCAATTTGTTGGACGCAAGCGCGTGCTGCTTTTCCCCTTCGGAGAACAGCACAAGCTGTACCGCAAGCCCTGGGAAGTATTGAGCTTTGTCAACTTTGAGAAGTATTTCGACGAGAACCAGAACAAGCTGGAGCTCGAAAAATATCCCGCCCTCCGCCTTGCCAGGGGATACGAGGTGATCCTGGAACACGGCGACACCCTCTTTATGCCAGCCGGCTACTGGCATCATATGGAATACCTGGATAGTGGCTTCGCAATGAGCCTCCGGGCTTTACAGTCCTCCTTCACGGGCAAGCTAAAGGGCATCTGGTACCTGATGGGCATGCGGAACATC
>JAFDYE010000107.1 GCA_018267585.1 Bacteroidota bacterium | reverse complement strand
TTTATTAGCAGTATTATTCATTTCTTACATTCAACCGTTCGAAGATGGAAATAAAAGAAAAGGCCGCATAACTAGCAATGGTATCCTGATTGAGAATGGCTACTGTCCTTTATCCTATCGCAGCGTTAATCCCGTTGACTATAAGAAGGCCATGATCCTTTTCTATGAGCAGAATAATCTGGCGGCGTATAAAAAGCTGTTTATAGAGCAGTTTACGTTTGCTGTAAATAATTATTTCAGATAATGTACATCCATTCAGTCTAGTCCATCTTTATCCACGATCATGTAGAATGAAATTTACACAGCTGAATTAGATAATTTTGCCCCGGTTTTGAAACTATTTCGCTGTCGAATCTTTTCTCAATTCTATCCTCTTCCCGGCAGTTTTATGGGACAGTATCAATTCCGGTAACTTTGTATCTATTATCTTTTATTTTTAAATAAATGAACCCTTGTAAACCTTCCCACTTATCAGATGGAGCAACTATTGTATACGGAAATGTAAATCCGTCAGGTTTATTATTTTCATCTGACACCCTCCTAAATATATTCTTGTCAAACGATTCATATTTATTCACTTCGTAACTTATTGTACTGTCGAAAAAAAGTTTGTATTGACTTTCTCTAAATATTTTTCTTGTCACCTTTATAGTTACATGGTCATTATGTTGTAAGGTAGTGTCGTTTGTACAGGGTCTACAATAGAAGGGAAATTCACAAATAGTCTCCAATTTCACCTTGTCCTTAGTCAAAACTGAAGTTGTAAAATTTCTCCAAAATTCATTTAAAAGGGTACTATCCCGAAACGAAAGATTATCGTTAGGATTTGTTCCTTGTCCGTAAATGATTACTGAAATTGAAAGTGCGATTATTAGTACAGGAATATGACGCATGATTAATTTGTTTAATATATCTTCATTAACACTTAAGCTCGCCATGACCTTTCGATCCTATTAACGGTTACTTTCCAGTCCATATTACTTGCTTTTAAAATTCAAAATTTCAATATCAAAGCTAGTTGTCGAAGTATCTATCTTGTCATATTCCTTATGCGTTCCAAACCAGATCACATAAGCCGCAAATTGCCGGAAGTTGACTGAGGTTAGTAGTCTGAATTCGTTCCCTTTTATATTGAATATAACCCGGTTGTTTGCAACAATACTTGCATTGCCATAGACGGCTTTCAATTCGTTGAAATTCCGGAAATTCGTCTTTGAAAACTCATGGTAGGTCACTCTGCCGAGAGTGTCGTCGGTGATGACGTGGTCCGGGCGTCGGGTAAAAGATATAGCGTAAAGCTAACGATGCCCACGCATATCAGGATCATCAATAATCCCGCGTGATAGGCTGTTTGCCAGCCCTGGCGGGAGAAATGGAAGAAGACGCCGCCGATGATGCTTACGCCGAGGGCGGAAGCGGTCTGCTGGAAAGTGGAGTAGACGCCTGCTGCGGCTCCGGCGTATTCGGCCGGCACATTTCTCAGCGCGAGGTTCAGCAGTGAGGGAAGGACGAGTCCGTTACCGACGCCCCAGGCGCTCATCAGAAGAATGATGAGCCATGCGGGTACTCCGGGTCTCAGGAGATTCATTTGCAGGAAAAAGGTGATGGCCAATAGCAGAGCGCCTACCTGCACGACGCGTTTGCCGAACCGTATGATCAACTTTGACGCTGCTACGGAAGAGATCATGAACAAGATCCCGGGGAGAATAAAATACAGTCCGCATTCGGCCGGGGTCACTGCCAGGCCGTTTTGCAGGTATACGGCGCTCAGGAGCAGATAGGCCGTGTGCAGCATGAAATGGAACAGCGCGGCCAGTAATCCGATATTGAAATCGCTTATCCGGAACAGCCGGACGTCGATCAACGGGTTCTTATTTTCCCGCAGCTTTTTTTTCTGGTTATTTATAAAATAAATAAAGATCACGAAGGAAAGAAGGATCAATCCAATGCTCCATAGGGGCCATCCTGCCTCGCGGCCCTGTATCAGCGGAAAGATCAGACAGAATAACGCCAGCGTCAGGATTACGATACCGGTATAGTCGAATGCGTTCTTCCGTTGCTGTCTCGTCTCGGTCAGGAACAACCGGGTCGCGATCAGGGTTCCGATGCCTATCGGCAGATTTATGAAGAAGATCAGCCTCCATCCTTCGACCGCCCCGTGTGTCCCGGAGAGATAGCCACCGAGCACCTGTCCGATGACGGCAGCCGCGCCCAGCGTAATGCCAAACATTCCGAAGGCCTTTGAGCGCTCTTTGGGGTCAGTAAAAAGTACCTGGATGAAGGCGATCGATTGGGGCACCATGAACGAGGCGCTCGCGCCCTGGAAGAAGCGGGTCACAATCAGCTGAACGGGTGTCACCGAAAGGCCGCAGAGCGCGGAGGCGACGGTAAATGACAGCATACCCCCGAAAAAAACCTTTTTGCGGCCAAAATGGTCTCCCGCTCTTCCGCCGGTGATCAGGAATGCTGCGTATCCCAGCAAGTAGCCCGCGATGACGAGCTGGACCTCTCCGTTAGTGCTGTGCACGCCTTTTTTGATCGCGGGTATTGCCACGTTGATGATAAAGACGTCAATGACAGAAAGAAGAGGAGCGGATAGTACGATCGCCAGTTCGAGCCATTTGTTTTTTATCGTTCGCATCTCAGATGAGTTTTTTAATGATTTGTCTTGCCAGCTGAAGATCGGTGGTGTTCTTAAAGACGGAGGCCGCTGTTGTTCCTCCTTCCACCGCCAGATAGATCATTTCGGTCAATTCGTCGTCGGTCAGCAGGTGTTTGTGGCCGGAATTGACCACGAGCTCTTTTACCATATCCCTGAATTGCTGTTTCACTTGCCGGATCGCTTCCAATACTCTCGGGTCGCTCATGCCGGCTTCGTGGTTTGCCTTTATAAAGGGACAACCTCCGTGCTCCCTGACCTGCTGCCGGTTGATGTGATAGTCAAAGATGGCAAGAAGCTTTTCCGCGGGATCCGCCACCGAGTCCAGCAGTGCCGTCAGCCGGGTGTACCAGGCGTTGTGATTTAGTTCAATATA
>JAFDYE010000106.1 GCA_018267585.1 Bacteroidota bacterium | reverse complement strand
CTCCACCGTATAATAACCCTGAGAGAACCGCAGCAGATACCGAACATCCACCTGCCCGCGGAACGGCGCCAGCTCCGAATCATTACGCGGCACCCACCTCAAACGAGTAGGACTCTTATCAAATATCGACCGGTACCCCGTATGAAATCCTCCGCTATCCGCCGCCACAACATACCACAATAGACTGTTCAACGGCGTTGGCGTCGAGAAATACCGGTGATAGCCGATCCCTTGCCGCCGCATATCCTCCTTCACGATCTCGTCCACCCGAACCTTATTCGTGATACAAAACAAAAGATAACAGGTACTGCCGATCAACCCCACCCACGCCCACTTCCTCCGCGCCCGGTCTCGCGCAAAGAACGCCAGCGCCACCGTAGTCACCAGCAGCCAGATCGTATACAGCGGGTCCGCCACGAACAAAACATGCCAGGACACCCGGTAGTGCGAGAAAGGCTCGAACCACCCCGTCCCATATGCATTAAAGGCATCCAAAAAAATATGCAGGAAAAGCTGAAGACAAAAAAAGAACAACCAGCCCCGCCAACCGATCCCAACCCGCGGCCACCACCTCCGCGCCAGCCACGCCAGCAGCGGCCCCACCACCAGCACGAATAAAAACGAATGCGTAATACCCCTGTGCACCCACACATCCCTGGCCGTAGGCAGCCACATCGCAGCAAGAAAATCGATATCCGGAAGACTGTTCGCAATAGCGCCCAAAAACATAGCCCTCTTACCCAGCCTGCGGCCGGCTACCAGCTCCCCAACCGTAGCACCCAATACTATATGCGTTATCGAATCCATTTCCCTAACGGGTAGCAATCATCGGACCAGCGAACCCCACCCGGCCCCGTCGCCCGGGCCCCACACCCTACCCCCTCTTCACAATTTTTATCTCACCCCCCGGCGCCCCCGAGATCACAACACTGGCCATTCCAATAAAGAACCCATCCTCCATCACCCCCGTGATCTCGCTCACCTGCCGGTGCAGCCTGGCCGGGTCTTCAATAACCCCAAACGAACAATCGAAAATATACTGCTGGTTGTCAGTAATGAATGGCGCCCCATCCTTCATCCGCATCCTGGGCGTACACCCCAGCGCACGAAGCCGCCGCTCGGTCAGCTCCCAGCCAAAAGGAGTCACCTCCACCGGCAGCGGATACGCCCCCAGCTGACGAACCAGCTTGCTCTCATCCACAATGATGACGTAAAACCTGGTCGCCTGCGCCACGATCTTCTCACGCAACAACGCCCCGCCGCCACCCTTGATAAGATTCAACTCCTGATCCACCTCATCCGCCCCGTCGATCGTCACGTCGAGATGGTCGATCTCAGCAAAAGGCACCAGCGGAATGTTCAATTCACGGGCAAGATCCTCCGACTGGACAGAAGTCGCAATAGCCCTTATCGAAAGCCCCTTCTTAACCATCTCCCCGATCCCCTGAATAGCCCAATAGGCCGTAGAACCCGTTCCAAGCCCCACCGTCATGCCATCCTTGATATATTCTATCGCTTTCCCGGCCGCTATCTTTTTCCCGCTGACTGCTGGATTCTCCATAATTGATGTGTTTAATGAGCTCCCGGCTCATGCCCAAATGTATTAACAAACTTTTAATTCCCCCAACCGGCCACCCCTCTTTTTTCATTGACACTCAGCCTTTTTTACCGGGTCCCTGCAGCCCAGCCGCCCCCGATCCAGCCGCAGCACAGCCTCCGGTTCCATCAAATTCCTACTCATTTGGTAGGAAATACCGGGAGATTCCCCTACATTTGTTTCATCATCCATCATAATGAACCCGGCAATCAGTCATATTCTCTGTTGTTGTTGTTGTAAAAAAACCACGGTTATTACGGTGGAGGATGACCTCTTATAAGCTGAATCAACTTATTGTGACAATAGTTAAAAGCTCCACCACCAGTGGAGCTTTTTTTATTTCATCTCTGATCGGACAAAGTCCCTCAGAACAAAAGACCAACGGTTATTTCTTATGTCAACATCGACCATATCTCCCGCAGATCCGGCTCTCCTCTCGGCCGTCAAAGCCCTCGGAGACGAGATAGGCCATACCCCCCTGCACCACGTCAAAGGACTGTTCCGGCATGACAAGGTGCAGATCTACGCCAAAAAAGAATGGATGCAACTGTCCGGGAGCGTAAAGGCCCGCGCAGGCTACAATATCATCCGCAAAGCCATCGAAAAAGGCGCG
>JAFDYE010000105.1 GCA_018267585.1 Bacteroidota bacterium | reverse complement strand
GGAAAGTGTATTGGTATAGCGACGGGCCGGAGGATACCTTGTCTGTTGTAAAGGAGGTGATCGAGCGGGTGCGGAAGGCTTCTGACGGCGTGCTTTATTTTACGCAGGGGCGTCGTGATGCGGTCGGAGTCGATTATAAGGACGGGGGGCTGGTGATCGTTGCGGCGGCATTTGACGAGCCGGGCAATGAGAAGATGCGGCATCTCCGGCTGGTGCTTTCACTGAGTTTTATCGGGGGGATATTGATCTCGGTGATCGGGGGCTATCTGTTCTCTCTTTCGTTGTTGCATCCTATCCGGCGGATCGCCGATGAGGTCAATGATATCTCGGCGCGGAACTTGGCGCGGCGGATCCGGTCGACGGGTGGGGAGGACAGCCGGGATGAGTGGGACTATCTTTCGGAGACGCTCAATCAGCTGCTGAACCGGCTGCAGGAGAGTTTTGAGATACAGGGGCGATTTATTGCGAATGCTTCGCACGAGCTGTCGACGCCGTTGACGTCGATCTCAAGCCAGCTGGAGGTGGCATTGCAGCGGGTCCGGTCTTTGGAGGAGTATCGCCATGTTATACAATCGGTATACCAGGATGCGCGGCAGCTGAGCAAGCTGACGCAGACGTTGTTGGAGTTTGCGCGGGCTTCGGGAACGGCGTCGGGGCTGGAGATCGATCTGATCAGGATCGACGAGGTGTTGTTGCGGTTGCCGGGGGAGATCGGGAAGGCAGGGGTTTCCGGGGCGGGCGGGAATTTTGGGAGGACCGGAGTTGTGGGGCCGGGTGGTGCGGAGGATGAGGTTGGGGGCGGAGGGTTTGTGGGGGCGGGTTCGCCGGCTTCGGGTGGAAGATTTGAGGTAACCTTGAATTTTGACGGGTTGCCGGAGGCGGAGGAGTCGTTGTTGGTCTTTGGCAATGAGGAGCTGTTGTTCACGGCGATCCGGAATGTGGTGGTGAATGCGTGTAAATATTCGGATGATCACCGGGCCGTGGTGCGGCTGGCGGTACAGGGTCGGGAGATACGGATATCGGTGGAGGACAGGGGGAGGGGGATTGCTCCGGAGGAGACGGAGAGGATCTTTCAACCGTTCTACAGGACCGAGGAGGGGCATACGATCCCGGGCTTTGGACTGGGGCTGTCGTTGTCGAAGAGGATCATACAGCTGCACAAGGGATGGATCAGTGTGGAGTCGACCCAGGGGGTTGGTTCTACCTTTTATATTATGTTGCCGGTAGCGGGGGCGAGGTGAGCGGCAAAAAATCTAATCAAATTCTAATCTTTATTTAATCCTCGCCTAATTCGGGTGTTCAACCTTGTCGTCTCAATTAAAATAATCTTTATGCGTATCAAAACCCTGGCGCTGGCCGGTGTGCTGCCGGCGCTATTGTGCGTCTCCTGCGTCAGCAGCAAGAAGTTCAAGGCCCTGCAGTCGAAGTATGATTCACTAAGCAAGTCGTATGGTGATTTGCAGAATGATCTCAAGAATTGTAATGGAAAGACTGCGAGTCTTACGCAGGACAAGTCGGATTGTGATGCGAAGGTAGCTGCTTTACAGAAGCAGGTAGATTTTTTGAAGGCCAACAACACCCAGGCTTTGAAGCAGCTGGAGGATATGTCTGTTATTTCGGGTTCGCAGGCGGAGAGCATCAAGAAGTCGCTGGAGAACCTGGGCGCCAAGGATGCGTATATCCAGAGTTTGCAGAACGCGATGGCGCATAAGGATTCGTTGAATTTGGCGCTTGTGAACAATCTGAAGGGTGCGATCGGCGACCTGAACGACAAGGACATCAACATCAAGGTCGACAAGGGTGTGGTCTATGTCGATATTTCGGATAAGCTGCTTTTTGCCAGCGGGAAGTATGACGTTACGCGGAAGGCACAGGAGGTGTTGGGGAAGGTGGCGAAGGTGCTGAAGGCGCAGCCCGATATTGAGTTTATGGTGGAAGGACATACCGACAACAAGCCGTTCCGCCGGGGTGTATTGCTGGACAACTGGGATCTCAGCGTGAAGAGGGCTACTGCGGTGGTCCGGATCCTGCAAAATAAATATGGTCTGGAGCCGGCGAAGATGGCTGCCGCTGGCCGGGGTGAGTATGTGCCTGTGTCTACCAACGATACCGAGGAAGGGAGGGCGCTGAACCGCCGTACGAGGATCGTGATCCTTCCTCAGCTGGACCAGTTCTTTAAACTACTTGAGCATAAGTAGAGACACTGCCTGCCTGCAGTTTGTTTTGTTTTATCTTCAATCCGTGCTCTGGTTAGCCCTCTGATTTTTCAGGGGGCTTTTTTAATGAATTGGAGGTGCATGATCCTGTTGCCGTTGAGTTCGAAACCTGTGATCCGGTTGTTGCTGTTTCGGAGGATATGAATGTGGTTCATCCACCAGAACTCGCAGATGAGGTGGTCGCTGCCGAACGGGGTAAGGGGTGAATCGTTGTATTTTGCGTTGCTGAGCGACAGACGATGGTCCTTCAGGCTGATGCGATAGGTGCAGTCCAGCTCGGGACAATAATATGCACCCGTATACTCGGCCAGTTGCCGGTCAGTCCTTGCTGCGGTATCATATTTTTCCCAGTGGAGGTGATTGCCCACGGGCCAGTATTCTTCTGCCGAAAAATGGTCGGAATTGCCCCTGGAGAAGACGAAGGTAGAGGTAGTATCGGCGAACACCTGCCAGGTAGAGGTTCCGGACCTGATCAGCAGATGATATTTGCGGTCAGGGGGTATGGCGTAGAGTTTCTGGTCTTTTATGACGAAGGTGAAGCGGGTGCCGTCGTCGGCGATGTAGCTACCGGTAAATTTTTCCAGGT
>JAFDYE010000104.1 GCA_018267585.1 Bacteroidota bacterium | reverse complement strand
GATATCAGATCCGACGGAAAAATTGAGATCAGGCGCCTGCATTACCTTTACCTGGTCGCTACTTGGGACGCCGCAAGTATTGGTCACCGATACGGTGTAGGTGCCGGGCATGGTCACCAGCAGCGTGTCTTCTGCCGATCCGTCCTGCCATAGATAGCTGCTATATCCTTTGGTCGCGCGAAGCACGAGTATGCTGTCCTTACAGAGATAGGCGTCGCCGCCCAGGGAAACGGGCTTATCCGCGGGCAGAACAGTCAATTGTTTGGAGTCGTTCAGGCTGCTGCAGGTGCCCGTCATTGCCGCGGTTATAGGGCCCTGGAATTGGTCGCGGTAGACCAGTTGTATCGCCGTATCGTTGAGCAGAGAATAGGATTGGATATTGGTCGTGTCGAAGATCCAGGTGGGTCGGCTGCCGCAACCTTGGTTTCGAAGGGCGGTGAATACTACGGGGGAGCCTGCGCACACCTGCGGGTGATCCACGGTGACCCGTACTGCGCCGCACACCGACAGCGACTTGCAGGCTGTTTCCTGTGCCGGGGTACCATCCACGGGTGGCGGCATTACCCGTTGTGTCTTTCGGAAGCCATTTGTGATCATCGACTCCCAATAAGCGCCCCGGTAGGGCCTCATGAGATAGGGTTCCACCCAACTGGCGAGTGTATCCCGACCGCTGCAAAGGCTGCTTGTATCGCTGTCATGCAGCCGGATGAATTCATGGCCCGAGCTATTGGTCACCGGATCTCCGTAAGATTGGAGAAGTATATCCTCGTTGCCGGAGAAGTTGACGAAGTTCGAAGTAAACGCGCTGGATCTGTTTCGCTGGTGGCTAACCCGTTCTTTTACCACCTGCCCATGCTCGATGGCCCCGTAGAAAATATCGGCATCCCAGCTACCCACATATTTCAAATAAGAATAGGATATCCGTCCCGAAGGATGTTCTGTAAACATTGTATTGGAATAGTTGGATTGGACATTGGACCTGAGCATCCAGCCACGCTTATAAGTAAATGAAGGGTCAAATTCCGCGACAATGCCGTGGGCATAAGTGGACGTTGCAATGGACGCAGCCGACAAAGCGTTGCCGAAGATCCCGATATTCCCATTATCCAGTAATCGAACACGGCCATAACCGGTGATATCGTTCCAACCGGAATTAGTCCCATAGTCCGGAGCCCATGTCCTTGACCGCAAAGTGTCGCCTGTCGCCGGGTTAAGCTTCATGCACCAGAAATAGGCCAGGTTATTCCCATCCCAATTGCAGCCCGTCAGCGCCAGTTCATTCCCCGTCCATACCATCCCAAAACACGAGGACATCCGCGATGTAAGATTTTGGTCCCATAGAATTTTGCCGGCCAGGTCCATCTTTAGCGCAAAACTGCCTGTAGTCACAGCATCGAAGGCTCGCTGATTGCCCGCAAGATAAATGTTCCCCGCAGCATCCTGTGTCAGGTCTATCACGTCAAGGCTGCCGCTATACTGTGTCCAAAACGAACAACTGTCCGTCTGCGCCCAGATCAGATCACCGTTGGCGTCGAGCCGCCACACGGCCAGTTCGGTGCGCCCATTATACATTTCCGGTATATCCAGTCCACCAACCATCAATAATGTGCCGTCAATTAGCTCGAAACATTTATAGGCATAGGCGTAGTTCTGCGGATAGACGCCCAGGCCGTCGAAAGATTTTGCCCAGGCAATGCTGCCCTGCTGAGTGTATTTTACGAGATAAGGGAATGTATAGAACGGAGTGGTGACACTCCAGCGATAGCCAGGTGCGAGGATGCAGCCGTCACGTGTCTTTGTAATATAGTCGACTCCTAACTCGGTATTATTTGTCTCGGCGGTCAATATGTGACCCATGGTGTCGATACAAGCCGTTGTCCCGAGCGGGTGTGCCGGTCCGCCTGTCACCAGTTGGCCGGCCTCCGGCTTTCCTGCAGCCGTCGCTTTTCCCACTACTACGGTTTTCGCAGGCATGAGCCGCCCCAATCCAGACACCGCATTTTGTAGAGCCATCGACTGCTGGGCGGCAGCAGGTCGCGGTAGCCGCCCGCTATTCCCGTTAGAGTCCATCATCTTTTGCAAAATGCCAGCACTACTGTATTGAATAGGGGGAAAAAAAGACCTCGGTCTATTTACAGGCGGTGCCTGTGCAATACAGTACAAGGTAAGCAACAAAAAGGCGCCAAGTGCAAGCCAGGATTTGATCATTTTTACGGTTGGTTCAGGCTGACGGTGCGCAAAATAGTATAAATCATTAGAAGTTGCAATATACCAGGGGGCCGAATATTTGATCGTGCTAAGCCAACTTGGTTCTCCAAAAAAAGGAACCGTGATTCGCTTCTGCCTCCGCTGCCAATAAGAAAAACCGCCTTTCAGCGGTTTGAAAAAAGAGGATATACCTTTGGAGGTTTCGAGCGGATTATCTCCGAAGCCATGGCACCTCCGGTGATCCGCCGTTGGAAGGCCCAAATGAATCTTACTTATCCGATCGGGTTTCACCCGATCTCTTTTATTTTTCGCCGCGCGTCCGCGAATAAATGGATCCGAATAAATTCGCTTCCGCCGCTCTGCTCTAAATGAAATAAGCCGCCCAATGGGCGGCTTAATCCAGATTCCTTGGAGGTTTCGAGCGGATTCGAACCGCTGTAGAAGCTTTTGCAGAGCTCTGCCTAGCCACTCGGCCACGAAACCCTATATTTAGCTTCCCCGGGTCATACCGTTCTATTGCCTCCGATACTCACCGGCGAAGCCGCCCTTCAAATCCCCCCCGAAAGGGGCCCTATTTTTTGGGCAGGTGCAAATTTACGGTAATTTTGAAGAACTCGAAAAAAATTAGCGCAATTTATGCAAACAATCGCTGAAAGTGAGCTTATTATCAATAGCCGCGGAGCCGTCTATCACCTCGACCTGCGCCAGGAAGAGCTGGCAAATACAGTCCTGACTGTGGGTGACCCCGATCGGGTAGCCATGGTATCAAAATATTTCGATACGATCGAACACCGCGCGCAACACCGCGAATTTGTCTCCCATACCGGCTATATCGGCAAAAAACACATCACAGTCGTCTCCACCGGCATCGGTACAGACAATATTGACATCGTCCTCAACGAGCTGGACGCCCTCGTCAACATCGACTTCACCACCCGTACGGTCAAACCCCAGCTGACGCAGCTAACCATCATCCGCATGGGCACATCGGGAGCCTTACAGACAGATATACCCGTAGACAGCTGGGTCGCTTCCACCCACGGCCTGGGCATCGATAATCTGCTTAATTTCTACCGCCATGACCAGAACGACGAGGAAAATCTGCTGCTGCACGCCTTCTCCACCCAGACCCAACTGCACCACCGCCTTGCCCACCCCTATATCAGCGGCGCCAGCGCGGCACTGCTCCGGCGCTTCACCGAAGGCTTCCACCACGGGATCACCGTTACCTGCCCCGGATTCTATGGACCGCAGGGGCGCGTCCTGCGACTGGGCCTCAGCCAGCCCGAGCTCATCGACCGGCTCACCGGCTTCGCCTACGGACCCCACCGCATTACCAACTTCGAGATGGAGACCTCCGGCATATATGGACTCGGCAAAATGCTCGGCCACTCCTGCCTCAGCCTCAGCGCCATCGTCGCCAACCGGGTGCAGCGACAGTTCTCAAAAGACGGCAACAAGGCCGTGGAAGGCCTCATCCGCGAGACACTTCGCATCATTACCCAAACAAATTAGCTCAGTTCCGGGGCCGCCGCCAACCCGCGGCGGTCCTTCTTATCGTGCAAGGTCCGCAGGCCCACTCCGCCCACCGCAAATTCCCGAAACCTTCGTAAATTCATCCTATGAAAAAACACCTCGAGCTCCTCGATTCAGTCGAAAACATCGTCACCGGCGATCGCTTCCGCACGGAGATCACCCGCCTGCGATCAGACGAGCTCAGGAGCATCACAAAAAAATCCGGCTGGACCTTCGACTGGAAAAAAGAAGCCAAAAACCCCGAGCGCGAGGTCTTCAAACTCACCATCGAGAACAACACCCAGATCATCCAGGGCCTCGTCAGCCTCTCCGTCGAACCCGACCACGTTGCAATGCACCAGGTCGAAAGCGCCCCCTTCAACAGAGGCAACAAAAAAGTCTACGCCGGCGTCCCCGGCAACCTCGCCGCCTTCGCCACAAAGCTCTCCTACCAACAGGGCAATAAAGGCGACATCACCCTCACCGCAAAGAACATCACGCCAGAAGACAAACGGACGATAAAGGCCTTCCTCCACTCCGACAACCCCAAAACCAAACCCTTCCGATCCGCCGCCGTCACCACCCGGCCCAAAACCATCATCCGACCCAAAAAGAAACTCCCCGCAAAACATCCCTTCTCCGAGGCTAAACTCTCCCCGGAACGCTGACAACGATCCACCCCCTCCCCCTCAGCGTTTCACATCCCGCCCGCTAGGTCGATTCCCCTGAATCAGTTACATTTGTCGTCTATATGATCAAAATGAACTTCTTTAAGTACCAGGGCACAGGCAATGATTTCATTATCCTGGATAACCGCAACTGGAGCTACACTTCCCTCACGACCGAATCGATCCACAAACTATGCGACCGCCGCTTTGGCATCGGCGCCGACGGTCTCATGCTACTCAATCCCAACCCCGCCTATGACTTCGAAATGAAATACTACAACTCCGACGGCCGCGAAAGCAGCATGTGCGGCAACGGAGGCCGCTGCCTGGTCAAATTCGCCTACGACCTCGGCATCCGCAAGGCCGAATACCGCTTCCTCGCCATCGACGGCCCTCACCTCGCCGAGATCGACACCGACGGCACCGTCAGCCTCAAAATGAAGGACGTCCAGTCCATCGACGAATACCACGGCGACTTCATCCTCGATACGGGCTCGCCCCACTATGTTAAAATGGTGACCGACGTAATGGACCTCGACGTCTTCCATAAAGGGATGGACATCCGCTACAGCAGCCACTTCGCCAAAGAAGGCATCAACGTCAACTTCGTCGAGCAGCGACGACCCGACGAGATCATCGTGCGCACCTACGAAAGAGGCGTCGAAGACGAAACCCTCTCCTGCGGCACCGGCGTCACCGCCAGCGCCCTGGCCTGCTACCACAACGAAGCAGGCTACAACCACGTCAAGGTCATCACAAAAGGCGGCAGGCTGGTCGTCCGCTTTGACCGCAACGGCAACAACAGCTTTGAGAACATATGGCTCTGCGGCCCCGCAATAAAAGTCTTCGAAGGTACCATCGACATATAGCCACTCCCCAACCAACCCATGATCCAGTTTTTTAAAAACATCAACCACCAGACCGTCGAAGTCGACCTGCCTGAGGACAGCGTCTGGGTGAATATCCTGCCCCCGCTGAAACAACAGGAGTTCACCAACCTGTCCGACCAGCTCGACATCCCCCTCGACTACCTGACCGATTCGCTCGACATCGACGAAAGAGCCCGCTTCGAAGAATACGACAACGTCAAGCTCATCGTCATCAAAACACCGACCGAGAACAACTCCTTCAACGAAAGCGACGCATACTACATCACCATCCCGATCTGCATCATCCTTACCCACAACCAGATCGTCACGGTCAATTCCTTCGAGAACGGCGCCATAAAGAAATTCCTGAATACCTTCCAGAACCGCCACCCCGATAAAAAGAGCATGATGGTCCTGAAGGTCATCGAAAAGATCACCCAGACCTATATGGAGTATCTCAAGGAGATCAACCAGCGCCGCAACCTGATGGAGCAAAAGCTCTACGCCTCCAACCGCAACGAAGAACTCCTCGAGCTGATGCGGATCCAGAAAAGCATGGTCTACTTCGTCACCGCCCTGCGATCCAATGAAATGCTGCTCCTCAAACTCGCGCGGACCAATTTCCTCGGCCTGACAGACGAAGAAAAAGAATTTCTCGACGACCTCGCCGTAGACATGTCACAGGCCCTCGAAATGGCGAACATTTATACAAATATACTCAGCAGTACCCTCGACGCCTTCGCCAGCATCATCAACAACAACATGAACCTCGTCCTGAAAAGGCTGACGTCCATCACCATCATCCTGTCCCTCCCGGCGCTCGTCACCGGTATCTACGGCATGAACGTCCCAATCCCCTACGCGAATTCCCACTACGCGTTCTATATCCCGATCCTTTTGTCCATCGGGATCTCGATCATTATAAGTTGGTATTTTATGAAGAAAAAATGGTTTTGACATGTTCAATCTCCGAGTCTACGGTCTACTGATAACCGACAACAAGCAAGTCCTCGTCTCCGACGAATACATCCGCGGCGGCTACTATACCAAATTCCCCGGCGGCGGCCTCGAATTCGGCGAAGGCACCCGTGACTGCCTCAAACGCGAGTTCAAAGAAGAAATGGATCTTGACGTCGAGGTCACCGACCACCTGTATACGACCGACTTCTTCCAAATGTCCGCCTTCAACCCCGAACACCAGATCATATCGATCTATTACTTCGTCCGGGCGCTCGAACCCATCAAAGTCCCCCTTCGCACCAAACCCTTCGACTTCGACGCCCAACAACTAGCCATATACGCTGAAAAAAAAGAGATAGAAACCTTCCGTTTCATCGACTGGCCCGACTTCAACGAGGAGGCGGTCACCTTACCTATCGACAAGGTCGTGGCGGGCCTGGTCAGGAATAATTATCAGGTGTAACATGCTCGCGCGCAGATAGTATACTCTGGAAAACTACCGACGCCGCCACAAACAGCAATCCCATATAGAACGAAAAATTGACCTCCCTACCCTCCCCAAAGAACCAAAACGCCATGACGATCGAATAGATCGGCTCCAGATTAAAGCTCAGGTTGACCGTAAACGCCGGTATCCTCTTCAACGACTCGGCAAACAAAATATACAGCCCGACCGTACAAAACAATGACAACAACAGCAGCCACACAATGTCCCTAAACCCCGGAATAAACCGCGCCACGGGAAAGAACCGGAGATAGACCGGCATCAATACCCCCAGTCCTGCCGTTCCCCCAACCATCTGGTAATAGTTGATCACCCGACTGTCATACCGCCGGACCAACCGCTCATTAGCGACCGTATATAACGCCGCAAAAGCAGACGAAACTACACCGAGCACGATCCCCACCTGGTACGATGCATCAAAATGAAAGATCAGCGCGATCCCGAACAACGTCAGCAGACTCAACAATAGCTGTGTCGCCACAAACCGCTTCTTATTGATCAGCGGCTCGAAGACCGCCGTATACATGCTTGTCAGGCTGTAACAAACCACCCCTATAGAAACATTCGAATATTTGATGCTCCCGTAAAAAAACACCCAATGTATCGTGATCAGCATCCCAACCTTCGCAATGTCAAATTTTTCGCGCCAGGAGCCTGGCCCCTTTATGCCGGATATCCGCAGGATCAAAAAAAGCCATAGTGCAGAAAAAAACACCCGGTACCAGACCAGGAGTCCTTCATTGAGCGAGATCAGCTTGCCAAAAATGCCGGTGAAGCCAGCCAATATTACCGCGGTGTGCAGTAACAAGTATGATTTTTTCATTAATTAAATTCTCCGGTACGCCGGTCAGCCATCCACCGGCCTTTCCGGTCCCTCCAATAACAGCTCCAAAAACTTAAGATCCAGCCATCTTCCGAACTTGAAACCGACCTCCTTGAAATGCGCGACCTCCCTGAACCCGAACTGTTCATGCAACCGCACGCTCGCGTCATTGCTCGCATCGATACCCGCAACGATCGCGTGTATCCCCCTGGCCCGCGCCTCATCGATCACCGGCTGCATGAGCATCCGCCCGATCCCCTTCCCCCGCTGGTCCGCCGCCACATAGACAGAGTTCTCGACCGTATACTTATACGCCGCCCAGGCGCGAAACGGACCGTAAGAGCTGAAGCCCACGACCTTTCCATCCTCCTCGGCAACGAACACCGGATACCCGTCTTTCATCTTGGTATCATACCAGGCCCTGCGCATCTCCAAAGTCTGCGCAACGTACTGATAGACCGCCGTCGTATTCAAAATAATATGATTGTATATCTCGGAGAGAGCGGGAATATCGCTCTCCCGTGCAGGACGAATAATGACCATCTTTAGTGTTTGACCTTTAGCTTTTCAACCAATTCCTCGCCGATGCCTTCGGCCGTGATCCCAAATCCCGTAACCAGCAACCCTTTGTCGCCCCTCTTCGACTCGATCGCATATACGACAGCCTCGTCAGCGGGGTCGCTGTTACCCTCAAAACGGTAGAACTCCGTGATCTCAAAATCCGATGGCGCCAGCTCCAGCGGCGTCTTCTCGCAAAAGACCTTGTCCGCCGCGAGGTTGAAATCGATGGTATATCCTCTTTGCTTAAGGCCGTTGACGGCCTCGGCTACAGTGTCATATGTAAACATAATGACCAAAGTTACAAATTACTCAGGATATCAGCTGGTGCGTCTGTTTCACCACGCCCATCACAAAAGTGCTCTGCACATGCCCTATATTCTCTACCTGCCCCAGCTTGTTGACATGAAAATCATAATAGGCATCCATATTCTCCACCGCCACTTTCAACAGGAAATCAAACTCCCCGGAGATAATAAAGCACTCCGTGATCTCAGGTATCTCGTGTATCGTACGAATGAACCGGGCCCCGGACTTCTTGTTGTGTTCCTTCAGCGACACATAACAAATGGCCAGCAATCCCCGCTTGACTTTGGAATGATCCAGCAGGGTCGCATACTGCCTGATGACTCCGGTCTCCTCGAGCCGCCTTATCCGCTCGTGCACCGGCGTAGTGCTCAGATGTACCTGCGCCGCGATCTCCCGGACCGTGATCTTCGCATTGTCCTGTAAAAGACGAAGGATCGCCTTGTCCTTTTCGTCCAGCTCGACCGGCTCATTAGACGGTTTTTCTGTTAGAGGGCCTTTTTCCATGGTATACTTGTATTTTGTTCCACAAAATAGCCATAATGTATATTTTTATTCCAAATTTACCAATATTATCTATAATTTTGTTCTACAGAATTACCTTTGTAAAAACTAATAAAGTACACCAATGGCAACAAAAACGCAGAGCATCGACCTGACGCTCCCTTATAAGGTGAAAGACATGAGCCTGGCTGAGTGGGGCCGGAAAGAGATCCGTCTCGCAGAAGCCGAAATGCCCGGCCTCATGGCAATCCGTGAAGAGTATGGCAAACAGCAGCCCCTTAAAGGCGCCCGCATCGCAGGCTGCCTGCACATGACCATCCAGACGGCCGTGCTGATCGAAACCCTCGTTGCGCTGGGCGCCGAAGTCCGTTGGAGCAGCTGCAACATCTTCTCTACCCAGGACCAGGCCGCTGCCGCCATCGCCGCAGCCGGCATCGGCGTATTCGCATGGAAAGGACAGACCCTCGAAGAAGCCGACTGGTGTATCGAACAGACCCTCTTCTTTGGCAGTACCGACCGCCCTCTGAACATGATCCTCGACGACGGCGGCGACCTGACCAATATGGTTTTTGATAAGTACCCCGAGATGGTGCACAACATCAAGGGCCTCAGCGAAGAGACGACTACCGGTGTTCACCGCCTGTACGAGAGAATGGAAAAAGGCACGCTGCCCATCCCCGCAATCAACGTCAACGACTCCGTTACCAAATCCAAATTTGACAACAAATACGGTTGTAAAGAGTCCCTGGTCGACGCCATCCGCCGCGCCACCGACGTCATGATGGCCGGTAAGGTAGCCGTTGTAGGCAGCTATGGCGACGTAGGCAAAGGCTCCGCCGCCTCCCTCAAAGGCTCCGGCGCCCGCGTCATCGTGACCGAGATCGACCCCATCTGCGCCCTCCAGGCCGCCATGGACGGATTCGAGGTTAAGAAAATGGTCGACGCCGTAAAAGAAGCCGACATCATCGTAACCGCTTCCGGCTGCCGCGACCTGATCACGGAAAAACACTTCCGCGCCATGAAGGACAAGGCCATCGTATGTAACATCGGCCACTTCGACATCGAGATCGACATGGCATGGCTGAACAAGAATTATGGCCACACCAAGGACACCATCAAGCCCCAGGTCGACGTTTACAACATCGACGGCAAGGAAGTGATCATCCTGGCAGAAGGCCGCCTGGTCAACCTCGGCTGCGCCACCGGTCACCCCTCTTTCGTAATGAGCAACTCGTTCTCCAACCAGACCCTCGCCCAGATCGAGCTGTGGACGAACGCCAAAAAATACGAGAACAAAGTCTATGTCCTGCCCAAACACCTCGACGAGAAGGTGGCCCGCCTCCACCTCGCCAAGATCGGTGTCGAGCTCGACGAGCTGACCCAGGACCAGGCCGACTACCTCGGCATCCCCAAGAACGGCCCGTTCAAACCCGAACACTACCGTTACTAGTCCCCCCTCACATACGGATCCCCGGCCAACGCCGGGGATCTTTTTATTTCATCAAACCTTTTCCTATCTCACCAGGCTCACCACCGCCCACAGCGCCACGCCGGATATCAACACCCACAACAACACCCCCTGCATCAGCGGCATTACTCCCGTATTTTTCAACACCTGCTTCGACAGCCCCGACCCGATCAGGAACAAGGTCAGTGTCAGACCCGCATGCGCCGCGCCGACGATAGCATGGCTCAACATTGGTACCGGCAACCAGGTATTCACCAGGATAGCCACGACAAACAGTCCGATAAACCAGGGTATCTTGATCTTTCCCCCCTTCCCCCCGAACACCAGCGCCGCTACCAGCGAAACCGGGATGATCCACAGGGCCCTCGCCAGTTTCACGGTCGTTGCGATCTGCAGCGCCTCCGCCCCATACCGGCCCGCCGCCCCTACAACAGAAGAAGTATCATGAATGGCGATCGCGCTCCACAGCCCGAACTGCACCTGCGATAACCCCAGCCAATGCCCTACCACCGGAAAAAGGAACAACGCAATAGAGTTCAGGATAAAAACCACCCCCAGCGCCACCGACACCTGCCGCTCCCCGGCTTTTATCACGGGCGACAGCGCGGCAATAGCGCTCCCGCCGCAAATAGCCGTTCCACCGGAGATCAGCAGCGAAGTCTTTTTCTCTATTTTAAAGAACCGCCCCATCAGCAAACCAACCGCCAGCGTCCCCAATATGGAGACCACCGTAAAGACAAACCCCTCCCTACCTGCCTTTAGTGCAGTAGCCGCATTCATGCCGAACCCAAGTCCCACCACAGATACCTGCAGCAGGACATGCGTCGCCTTATGATTGAGGTGCAAAAAAGGGTGCCCGATAAAAAGAGCCACCACCAGCCCCAATACCAGGGCCACCGGCGGCGTCACCCAGGGCGTCAAACATAATAGAACGGCGACTGCAAACAGCAGCTGCCGCGCCCCCTCGTGCCGATCGAAAACTTTTGTCGTGTCCATAGTTCATTGTTTTTCTATGACACAAAATTCGATCACACGCTCCTCCCGGAGAAATGGCCATTAGTAATGACCTATAACCTGATGTTATCAGAGAGAACGCCCTTTCTTATGCATCGCAAACTTCATGAACAGCTCCGGCAACGCCTGCGTATCCCCCTGCAGGCGGGCAAAATAGAAGCCCCGCTCGATATCCAACCCCTTCACATCCAATATAACACACTCATTGTTCTGCAGCTCCTTCGCGACCGCATATACCGACAGGAACGCCATGACCGGCGCATTCAGCAGATACGACTTGATGACCTCCGTACTGTTCAGCTGCATCTCCTTCTGCAGCTGCGAGAGCTTGATCCCCACCCCCTTCAGCGCATGGGCCAGCACCTCCAGCGTGCCCGAACCAGGCTCCCTCAACAACAAGGGTATCCGCGTCAGCTCCTCCGGCCGGATACTCGCCCTGCGCGCCAACGGATGCGCCGGATTGCTGACCAGCACGATCTCGTCCTTCATGAACTCCGTATACTTGATGGCCGGATTGCGGGAATAGCCCTCCACGATCCCCAGGTCGATCTGCTGCTCCTCGAGCGCCTGCTCTATCTGCTGGGTGTTTCCCGTGGTCAGGCTGACCTGTACTTCGGTATAACGGCTATGGAAATCCGCCAGTATCGGCGGGATGATGTAGGGCGCCGTCGTCATGCTGCCCCCCAGGAAAAGCCGGCCCTTCTGCCCTTCCGTCAGACTGCTCATCTCGAATTCCAGATTGCGATAAAGGGCAAATAGCTCTTCCGTGTGGTGCAGCAGCCGCTGACCCGCCGGCGTCAAACGGATACGGGTCCCGTTGCGCTCGAACAGCTTCACCTTGAAATGCTGCTCCAGCTCCTGGATATGCCGCGTCACCGCAGGCTGCGTAATGAACAGCTCCTGCGCCGCCCTGGTAAAGTTCAGGCGCTGAGCCACCGTATGAAAGACCTGCAGACGAAAATCAAATATCATGGGCGATGATTCAAGGCAGCACCGCTGCCTTAAGACCCGCAATATAACTTATTCGGGCCTGCTCTGAAACATTCTCATTTCCACTATACATCTTGTAAATCGGCCCGGCCCGGCCATATTTCACCACCTCCACCGACCTCAACGCCGCGGGTATCCTCCCCCCAAACCAGTGTGGATCATCCCGCTGCTCCCAGGTCACCAGCGTGACCACGGCCCCGGGAGAATACGCCTTCCCGGCCCGCGCATCCTTTATCGCGACGTCGTTACCATACAACGTGGACATCGTCGATTCCTTCGGACGGGCGACGGTCGTGATGACCTTTCCCGTCATCGGCCTCATGGTGTCGGCGCCAACCTCCGCCAGCGCCAAAGTATCGGCCAGCGGGAGCGTAAAGGTCTGATCATTCGGCTGCATCGGCTTGTGACAGTTGATACACTCCATCGTAAACGAAGCGTCCTTCCCATAAGGCTTCATCCCAAGCCCCCCGATCCACCGGGCCCAGCCCCAGCCACCGGTCGTCGGATATTTCTGACCGTCCCGGATCATGAACTCCACCTGCCTGAAAGCGCCGGTACGAATTTCTCCCGCCGAATCCGGCAGCTGATCCCAGGCGACCTTGGCAAAGACAGCTCCCTTCGGCCAGGGATTCGTATGCCCCTCCCGGATAGCCCGTTCGACGACGGCATTTCCAAGGATAAGACGGAGCGTCCCATTGTCATATCGTTCGGTCGTGCTGATCGCAGTCCAGTCCCGGAACCCGGACAGATCGGAATAACCGACGCCATTGTATTCATCAGCAACAGGACCACGGGTCCCCATCACCGAAAGGATCCACTTCTCATACTGCTCGACCGAAGCCCGCTGCTTCGCCGTATCCGGCATGACGCCGGGTGTCAGGCTCAGCAGGTATTGTCGCAGCAGGGCGACTTCCTCCGGGGACACCCTTCCCCCATGATGAAACGCTGAATACTGCGACAACGGCATCACGTTGTACTCGATCTGGTTCAACGACTCATACAGCTTGCCCAGCTGCTGGCCCCTTGAAAGGCTGTCCCAGCTGGAGAAATTCAGCACCTTCCTTCCCTTCTTCACGTGATCGGCAACCAGCCAGCAGGCCGGCGCCGGTTGATCGAACCAGGCAAGATGCGTCTCGTTGGAATGACAGTCATAGCAGGCCCGCCGGATCACCGCCTTCACCTCCGCAGGCGCTTTAAAGTCCCCGGTCACGGGCGGATTATCGAGCCGGGGGCGTACGAACTGGATACACACAAAAAGGACAAAAAGCACTACAACGACGGGACGAACCTTAATCCAAAAAGACCGGACAGAGAGCATATGCTTGAGCTTTAGATTCCGAAAAATAGCAAGCTTAATCCGAATGGTCAGCCGCCAACCCCCGGAGCAGGCAATTTGGTCGTTGAGTCGGGCATATCGACCGGCGAACTATTTCTTTAATACTTCAGGATTGAACACAGAAGGAGGATGACCCGCCTGCGGTCCCAGCCCAAGCGCCGCGATCAGGTTATCGGCCGCCAGACTGGCCAGCCCGTGCTGCGCTTCCGCGGTTCCGCCGGCGATATGCGGGGTAAGAACGACATTGGGCAGGCCCATAAGCCCGGAGTGAATTGCCGGCTCGCCTTCGAAAACGTCCAGGCCCGCAGCCGCCAGCCTCCGCTCCCTCAACGCCTCCACCAGCGCTTCCTCGTCGATAAGCCCGCCACGGGCGATATTGAAAAGCATCGCAGAAGGCCTCACCAGGCCCAGCTCGGCAGATCCGATCAAATGATAGTTCCCGGGACTCATGGGCATCGCCAGCACGATAAAATCCGCTTGTTTCAGCAGGTCCTCTTTCGTACGGTAGCTGGCCCTGCACTCCTGCTCCAGTGTCGGATCCAGCCGGCGCCTGTTGTGATAGAGCACCTTCATCCGGAACCCTAAGGCCCTGCGGGCGATAGCCTGACCGATACGCCCCATGCCGATAATCCCCAGCGTCTTGTCGCAGAGGTTTACACCGAAGAACAACCTGTTTGCCGATCCCTTCCACTGTCCCTGTTCCACCCAGTGCGCAGCCTCCACCAGCCTGCGGGCGGTGGCGATCATCAATCCCCAGGTAAAGTCGGCAACCGTTTCATCGGCAGGACCGGGGGAGTTGGTCCCGATGATACCCGCACGGGTCAGCGACGCCACATCTACATTATTATATCCCGCAGCAGAGATACAAAGCGCTTTCAGACCCGGCAACCCCGCCACCACGGCATCATTGATCTTCTCCCCGCCCGCTATGATCGCCCCGCTCTTGTCACGCAGCGCCTCCCGCAGCTGTTCCGGCGTATAGCGGGGACCTTCATTAACCGTAACGTCGAAATACTCCCTCAGCCTGTCGACTACATCGGGGAACAATGGCCGGGTGATCAGGATCTTTTGCTTCATGGTTTGTTAAAGGTATGCTAAAGACCCTTGACTTCGCAACTCATAAATCAAATAGTGGCTTTATGATTTCTTTAATAAACGCGGTACAACTTCCACAGTCTATTATACAAACACCACAAAAACATTAACCTTAAAATTTACAGTTATGAAGATCTTAATTATCCTTTTGATGCTGACCTCGATAGTAGTCAACGGTATGACCAGCTATCACCTGTTCAAAGCTTCTTCTTATGACCTTTCAAGTCTCCTGATCATCGCTTCTTATCTCTCTATCGTACTCGGCATCTATGTGGTGACTGTACGCAAGCCCGGGACGGCGATCACCAAATAGCATTCTCCTCTATAATGAACCACGAGGCCGGCCCGCAAGCCGGCCTTTTATTTTTGACATCCTTTTCTTACCTTTCCACCTACCCGACCTGCCGCGAACAAAACCTTCCATATGACGAGATCCATTTTCCGATGGTTCAGAGATATTTCCATTGCCAAAAAATTGTACTTCACGGTCGGGATCATGGCCTTGCTTATCGTCGTCGAGCTGGCTGTCCTCTTCTTCTCCATCAATACACTGTCTTCCGTCCGCGCCTATGTCGGCGGCGAAGGACTATGGTCAAAAGCCCAGAAAGACGCGCTCTATCAATTGCTCAAATACGCCCGTACCCACGACGAAGCCGACTATACCAAATTTCTGGGCTTTATGCGGGTCAACCAGGGCGACCATAAGACGCGGATGGAGCTGAGCAAACCCAACCCCAACCTGGACAGCGCCCGTCAGGGCTTTATCGAAGGCCGCAATCACTCCGGGGACGTAGACAGAATGATCAATCTTTTCATGCGATTCCACACCAATAAATACATTCACCGCGCTATAATTGCGTGGACGGAGGCGGACGAGGTCATCACCGGATTTATGGCCATCGGCGAACGGCTGCATACCGCCATCAACGCCAAACCCTACTCACAGGACGAGGTCAACCGGCTGCTGGCGGCCATCGATCCGCTGAACGACCAGCTGACGCCGCTGGAAGACGAGTTCTCCTACGCGCTGGGCGAAGGCTCCCGCTGGCTCGAGACGGTCATCCTGCGGCTGCTGCTCGTCGTCGCCTTCTCCGTGGAATGCACGGGCCTGCTGCTGGCCATCACCGTGAGCCGCAGCATCCAGAAAGGACTGCGCGAGATATTGCTCTCCGCAAAAGCGGTGGCAAAAGGAGACTTCAGCCGAAAAGCCAAGTCCTTCTCCCGCGACGAGATCGGGACCCTCGCCAATAATTTCAATTCGATGGCCAACGAACTCAACCGGCTCGGAGAAGAGAATAAAGAGGTCAACAATTTCCTGGAGAAAAAGGTTAGACAGCGCACGGCCGAAATGGAGAGCAAGAATAAAGAGCTGGAACAGTTCGCCTATGTAGCGTCACACGACCTGCAGGAGCCCCTGCGTACCATCTCCGGATTCGTCGACCTCCTGCAAAAAGAATATCGGCCGACGCTCGCGAATGGCAACGGGGAAAAATACCTGACCTACCTTTCCCAGGCCTCCGACCGGATGAAGGTCCTTATAAAAGACCTGCTCGACTACTCCCGCATCGGACGCGAAAAACAGGCAAGGCCTATCGACTGCAACCTGCTGATGGACGAGGTCCTCGCCGACCTGGGTAAAAGCATCCGCGACAGCGGCGCAAATATCCACACCGGCGACCTTCCTTCCCTCTATGCCTATCCGACAGAGCTAAAGCTGCTGTTCCAAAACCTCATCGCGAACGCCATCAAATTCCGTCACCCCGACCGCACCCCCGAGATCGCGATATCGGCTGCCCGCGATAACAGCCACTGGAAATTCGTCGTCAGCGACAACGGCATCGGCATCGAACGCCGGTTCCTCGACAGGATATTCATCATCTTCCAGCGCCTGCACACGCGAGACCAGTACGAAGGATCAGGCATCGGCCTGGCCCACTGTAAAAAGATCGTTGAGCTGCACGAAGGAAAGATATGGGTCGAGTCCGACCCGGGGAAGGGAAGCAAATTCTACTTTACGATCAGCAATGACCTGTAAATCACCTCTTTTTAACCGTATCCGGGATCGTCTTGTTCTTTTGCATGGTGTCCGTGATCGGCCTCGTCCTGTCCTTCTCATAGCTGGTATCAGCCAACGAGGGATTGTTCGCGCTGTTGTTGTCGGGAGCCGGCCCGATCGGCGTAGACGTCGTGTCCGTCGCCGTCCTGACCTTGTGATCCGAACCCCCACACCTGGACAGGGCAACACCGCCCAGCACCAGGAGGGCAATGATGATAAGATAGATGCCGGAGCTTTTCATACGAACCGTTTTCCCTGGAGATAAAAAAACTATGCCACCGCCTCCTTAACTTTGTAAAAAAAGGCCGCAAAAATGGATTTTATCGACTACTATAAAATATTGGGGGTCAGCAAAACTGCCACCCAGGATGAGATCAAGTCCGCTTACAGGAAACTGGCCCGGAAACACCATCCGGACCTTAATCCCGACGACAAGGAAGCTCACCGGCGTTTTCAGCAGATCAACGAAGCCAACGAAGTGCTCTCCGACCCCGACAAACGGAAAAAGTACGACCAGTACGGCAAAGACTGGCAGCACGCAGAAGCTTTCGAAAAAGCCCAGCAGGAAGCGGGCCGCGGCGGACAGCGCAGAGGCGGCAGCGGTAGCTTCCAGGGCTTCGGCTCTGGCGACTTCCAGGGTTTCGGCGGAGGTGGATTCAGCAGCGAGGACAGCGGAGAGTTCTCCGACTTTTTCG
>JAFDYE010000103.1 GCA_018267585.1 Bacteroidota bacterium | reverse complement strand
TCGCCGTTGGCCGGTCGGTCTATGAGCTGGCCGCCCAGCAGCTGATACCCGTGACCCTTGAGCTGGGCGGCAAGAGCCCCGTAGTGGTGGCAGAGGACGCCGACCTGCATACAACGGCGAAGCGTATCGCCGTAGGAAAGTTCACCAATGCCGGCCAGACCTGCATCGCCCCGGACTACCTCCTCGTACACGGGAAGATAAGGGACAGGCTGGTGGCCAGGCTGGGTGAGGTGATCACTCAGTTCTACGGGGAGAAGCCGGAAGAGAGCCCCGACTACGGCAGGATCATCAACGAAAGGCGGTTCGATACGCTGGTCGGATATTTACGGCAGTCCCGCGTGCTGTTTGGCGGGCGGCACGACCGGAGCCGGCTCTTTATCGGGCCCACCCTGCTGGAGCCGCTCGCCGATCAGCCTGTCATGAAAGAGGAGATATTCGGTCCCCTGTTGCCGGTAGTGACGTACGATACGAGGGAAGAGGCGCTCTCGATCATCCGGAGACACCCGGATCCGCTGGCCTTTTATCTTTTTACCACGAACAAAGAGAGCGGGCGATGGTGGATTGACAACCTTTCTTTTGGCGGCGGTTGTATCAACAATACCGACTGGCATTTCACCAACCCGCATCTGCCCTTCGGCGGCGTCGGCAGCAGCGGTCTTGGCGCCTATCACGGCAAACGGTCCTTCGATACATTCACCCGCGAAAAAGCTGTGATGAGGACGCCGGCCTTTCCCGATCCGTATATAAAGTATCCGCCTTTTAAAGGGAAGATGAAATGGTTCAAATTCTTTTTGAAATAGGGGTTGCCGGCCGGGAAGCCGCCTTCGCTGCGCGGCCTGTATCAATAGGCGCAGTCTTCCAGCTGGCTTGCCGAAAAGCTCGCGGTCATCCTTGCGGGCACAAATCCCGTGTAACGGCTCTGCACCTGCTGCAGGACTTCTTCGATCTCCTCGATCGTCCCCTTTTGCACCAGCTGGTTGCGGAACTCTTTGATATGCGGGAAACCTTTGAGATAGTTGGTATAGTGCCGGCGCATTTCAAGGATGCCGACGACGGGGCCCTTCCATTCTACCGACCGTAGCAGGTGATCCCGGATGGCGCTGACGCGCTGCTCGATGGTAGGGGGAGCAAGGTGCTCTCCGGTTGCCAGGAAGTGTTTGATCTCGTTGAATATCCAAGGGTATCCGATCGCGGCGCGGCCGATCATGATCCCGTCCACTCCATAGCGATCCCGGTATATCCGGGCTTTTTCGGGGGAATCGATGTCTCCGTTGCCGAAGATGGGTATGTGAATGCGGGGATTTTCTTTCACTTTCGCGATCAGCGTCCAGTCGGCCTCTCCTTTATAGAGCTGGGCACGGGTGCGGCCGTGTATCGTGAGCGCTTTGATGCCGACATCCTGTAGTCTTTCCGCCACTTCTTCAATGTTCTTCGACTGGTCGTCCCAGCCGAGACGGGTCTTGACCGTCACAGGCAGGCTGGTGCCTTTTACGACTGCCTCTGTAAGCCGGGTCATGGCCGCTACGTCCTTCAGCACGGCGGCGCCGGCTCCCTTACAGACCACTTTCTTTACCGGGCAGCCGAAGTTGATGTCGACGAGGTCGGGCTGTACCGTGTCCACGATGCGGGCGCTCATTGCCATGGCTTCCTCGTCTCCGCCGAATATCTGGATCCCGAAAGGCCGTTCGTATTCAAAAAAGTCGAGTTTCTGCCGGCTTTTCATGGCGTCGCGGATCAGTCCTTCGCTCGAAATAAATTCGCTGTACATCAAGTCGGCGCCGTTGTGCTTGCAGACATAGCGGAAGGGGGGATCGCTCACGTCTTCCATGGGTGCGAGCAGCAGCGGGAACTCAGGAATTTGTATCTTGCCGATGTTTATCACGGTATAAAAGCCCAAATTTACGCACTTAACCGCGAATTTCCGAATGTGAACCGGGCGATCGACGGCGTCGGCCGCGGCTGGGGAGCAAGACTGATATATGTACAATAACCTTAAAATTCGTTCGCCCTGGGCGCAAATGGCTCTTTTCCTCGGAGCTTTCGGGGCTAGCTTTTTCTTCTTTGCGATTGCGCTCCTGCTGGTCAAAGGCGGCAACGCGGTGCAGGCACCGGACCTGGGCAACCCACAGGTGCTTGCCGGCCAAAAGTTTGTGCAGGCGGCATGGACGATCATCCTCTTCGGCCTGCCTTCGCTCGTCTATGCCCTGGCGACGTTCCGGGAAAGACCCTTACAGGAGCTGGGATTCCGCCCGGCGAAGATGGTGAGCTTTTATATACTGGCGATCGTCCTGCTTGCGGTCGCGACTCCCCTGGAAGGCTGGCTTGGCATGCTCAACCGGAGGATACCGCTGCCCGGCTCGCTGGTGGACCTGGAAAGAACGACGGACCGGCAGGTGATGGCTTACCTGAAATTGCGCTCGCCGCTGGACATCGTCATCAACCTCCTCATTATGGCCGTACTGCCTGCCATCTTCGAGGAGCTGTGTTTTCGCGGCGTGGTCCAGCGGATACTGATACAGGCGTTTGGGCATCCCTGGGGAGGCATTATCGTTGCGGCCGCACTGTTCTCGGCCTTTCACATGCAGTTTCAGGGTTTTTTGCCCCGGATGATGCTGGGTATCCTGCTGGGCGCGGCCTACTGGTACAGCGGGAGTCTGTGGACCTCCATATTTGCGCACATGTTCTACAACGGTATACAGGTCATCATCGCCAGCTACTACCCAAAAATGATCGACGACAATCCGTCGGTGCCCGCCCTTTTGGGCGTGGGAAGCCTGTTATTGGTCGTTGGTCTGGTTGGGTTGATGCGCAGGCAGTCGACCGTCTCCTATGACGAGGTCTACGGTTTGAGGGCAGATGATCTGTTCGAGGATAAGGGCAACAGTTAAAAAGATCGAAATGGCATTGAATCCTTCTGTATTAAAGACCCGTTCGCTGACGGCTGCGGTATTTGTCGTGGTAATGCTGACGGGGCTCCTGTGGAGTCCCTGGAGCTTTTTGCTGCTGTTCTCCTTTATCCACTTCGGCTGCTGGATCGAGTATGAGAAGATCATGGTGCTTATCAACGGGGAGTATTCCAATATTTCTTCTCTGCACCGGTATAGCGTGATCATCGCGGGCTGGTGCCTGATGCTCTACTTCTGTAACGGCGGGTTTAATTTTGGCGGCGTCTACCTGCACGATATCGCCTGGTGGGGCTGCATGGGATTCCTGGCCCTGTTCGTAGTCGGCGAGATCGCTCAGTACCGGACCCTTAACTTCAATAATATCGGCCGCTCCGCGCTGGGGCTCCTGTACATTTCCCTTCCCCTGGCGCTGCTCACTTATCTGAGGACCCTGCTGTACCGCGCCCCTGTCCCGGCCTTTGCGGATCGCGTGCCCGTGCTGATGATCGTCGGCGCCATCTGGATCAACGATACGATGGCTTATATCGTCGGTTCCCTGATCGGCAAACGGCCGCTGTCTGTTATCTCCCCCAAAAAAACCTGGGAAGGCACTATAGGCGGTGTCATTCTGTCGATCGGCGTGATGGGGCTCATTGCGCGCAGCATTCACAATCCCGAAGATTTTAGCCTCTATGCGCCGATCCACTGGATGGCCGTTGCGGCTATCGCTGCTGTCACGGGTACTGCCGGCGATCTGCTGGAGAGCAAGCTCAAACGGATGGCGGGCATCAAGGACAGCGGCCAGATCATGCCGGGGCATGGTGGTTTTCTGGACCGCTTTGACTCGCTGCTGGTCGCGACTCCCTTCGCGTGGTGCTACCTGGTGTGGGTCATAGGGTAACACGGTCTCCCTTTTGCACCCGGTGACCGAAGAAATCCTTATTTTTGGCAGATGAAAATCCATCGAGAAGGCTATAAGTCCATTGCTATCGGCGCGTTGACTTTTGCTGTGATCAACCTGCTCTCCTTTTATTTTATCAGCGCGCACGAAGCCTGGCTTACCGGTATCATTTTTCTTTTGACGCTGGGCCTGCTGCTTTTTCTGATCTCTTTTTTCAGGGTCCCCAATCGCAAGCTGACGACCGGCGACAATGAGATCATATGTCCTGCCGACGGAAAAGTAGTGGTCATCGAGGAAATGATCGACCAGGAATATTTTAAGGACAAACGCCTGCAGGTGTCTATTTTCATGAGTCCCGCCAACGTCCACCAGAACCGCAACGCGATCAGCGGCGAGGTGGCCTATAGCCAATACCACAAAGGCAAATACCTGGTAGCCTGGCATCCCAAATCCTCCACCGAGAACGAGCGGCACAGTGTTGTCATTCGAAATGGCCACGGCGAGATCCTGGTAAAGCAGATCGCCGGTGCACTTGCCCGCCGTATCGTCAATTACCTCCACGTAGGACAACTGGTAGAGCAGAGTGCGGAGATGGGCTTTATCAAATTTGGCTCACGGGTCGATGTGCTGCTGCCCCCCGGCACCAAAGTTATGGTCGGGCTGAACCAGGCCGTCCAGGGCGGAGTCACCGTACTCGCAAAATGGGACTAGGTCAAAAGATGTCCTCCAATTCTTTCAACGACCCCACGGTAAACGTGGGCTTCACAGACGGTGCTACCCCCAGGTGGTTGACATAGACCTGGTCGATGCCGGCATTGATGCCTCCCTGTATATCGGCCTCGATGCTGTCGCCTATCATAATGCTTTCGGCGGGAAGAGCCCCCGCTCTCAGGAACGCATATTCGAATATTTCCTTGTGGGGCTTGAGACTGTTCGAACCCTCCGACGTGACCACTTCCCGGAAATAGCCGGTCAGGCCCGAATTCGCCAGCTTACTGTGCTGTACGCTCTCAAAACCATTGGTGATCAGGTGCAGCTGATATCCTTTATCGGTGAGATAGTTCAATATTTCCAGTGTATAGGGAAAAAGGATCGTCCGCGAGGGCAGG
>JAFDYE010000102.1 GCA_018267585.1 Bacteroidota bacterium | reverse complement strand
CTGACTATGTTGATGGTATTATCACCCTGGCCGATAATCTTGATCGTTTCCACCAAATTCTTGGGGAGAAAGTTTCGAAGATGGTCGAAATAGATCGGTTCAGTTCGTTCTCCCTCGCAAACAATAAGAAAATATTTCCTTTCTTCAATCGTCGCGACCGGCTTCGCCGCGGAGACCGCCTTGCTTTGCAAATCGGCTAGCATTTCCTTGAAGGTTTCCTTCTTGACCTTAGCCATGTGCTACCAGTGTTTCCAGACTATCAATAAATGGGATAGCGCCGTATTTTCCTTCCAGGTAGTTTTTGTCGTATGGGCTTTCTTTTCTTGGCTTGTATTCTACCAGGGACGTCACTTCCGAGGCGCCATATCGATTTTTTTCTACGAAGTAAATCTGATCTCTCCGCAACAGATCCCTATCCAGCAAGGCGGTGTCATGGCTTGCCGCCAATAGCTGAGCTTTCGATTTGGTTTTTGAGGAATTGAATAATTTTATTACAGATTTGGTTAGCAGTGTATGCAGTCGGGCGTCAAATTCATCGATGACAACGATCCTGTCCTCTGCAATGGCTTTGATAAATACACCGATCAGGTTGAAGTATTTTTGGGTTCCTTCGGACTCCTGGTCCTCTAATAAGAACCGAGCGCTCCCTATGACTTCCCCGTTCTCGTTGAATTTTTGGTGCAAAGTGAAAACTGCCGGCCATTCCTCTGTAATCAAAGTGTTCCTTAACTCACGTGGTAAATCCTTTGAACCTCTATAAAGGGGAACGTTCGTTAACTCTATGCTTTGAATACCAAGGTCCGCTTTCTGGATAAAGCTCTTAACTTCGTCGGCGTGCTTTTTATCTTTAAGCAGATCGAGGGTTACATTTTTATAAAGCTCATCCGATACACCGTGGATGGTAAAGATGCGGCTGAACCAATCGTTAATCTGCTCGGCTTTTTTGACATTCCATTGTGAAGCCACGGAAAGGAATAGTGCATTTTTCCTGGTTCTTCTTTCGAGACCCTCAGCATTGGGGAAGCGTTTGCCGGTAATTTCGAATTGGTCTCCAATCCGGAGGAAGACAGGGTATTCTTTGGTCGCTTTCGACTCCAGCAGCCACTCTTTATGTATTTTTTCTTTGTCGACTTCGAAGCCATAACGGTACCTATTTTCATCGAGCGTAAAGCACGCCTCGAAAAAGGAAGGCTTATTTTCCGTCACCTCGCTCAGTTGAAAGCTTTCCACCTCGATTTGCTCGTTCCCCTGTTTCTCTGTTGCCGAATTGTTGATCAGCCATTTAAACATTGCGAAGGCATCCAGGATCTTGGATTTGCCGCTGGCGTTGGGGCCGTATAGTAAAATCGATTTCAATAAGGGAAGACTTTCGTCTTCGATTACATTGGAATCGGTATGCTCACTGATTGCTGCGGCATTGAAATTCAGTGTAATAGGGTCTTTTATGGACTTATAGTTACCTGTTTTGAAGTAAATTAGCATTTTATGCAGGTTATATGCATAAAAGTACAAAAAATAATCTTTATTGCTATTTTTTTAAAGTTTTGTACGGAAGAAGTACTGAAAGAGGATTGATTGGCCGATAACGCCCAAATTTGGTCGAAAATCAGGTGTAAATGGCCAAAAGGATCAGACAGCGGAGGAAGGGCGCTAAAGATCTTAGTTACTTTCTTGGTTACTTTGATTGCAACAAGTCATTCAGTAGATGGAAGGTCAAGGCGTTATCTTAGTGCCCCATCGAATTTGTCGTTCCTTGGTTAGTATCGATTTTTATCATATTCGATTAGGGACCTGAAAAGTCCCTAATCGCCTACAGGATATGACTGTATGGAAATAGTTTGCTCTATCTTGCTCTCATTCACTTGATTTCAGGAATTGTGATTATAGATTAGTAATTACTTCATATTCGTTAGTTTTACACGGAAACCTAAAAATAGCCCGCTCGGAATCCTAGAAATAGTCCGGCGGACGCAAATTCTCGCTTATGGCAACTCCGGGCGAAAAGCTGGCTGACGCATTAGAGGAATTACATGGCTTGCAGAAAAGGGGACTAGTCGCGATAAAATCTACCGAAATCAATCGGTTAAATCGGGAATTGCTGGTGAAGACCGGCTATCTGAAAGAAGTATCCAAGGGCTGGTATACTCCCAGCCGACCGGATGAACCGCCGGGCGATAGCACGTCCTGGTATAGCAGCTATTGGGAATTCTGCGGCCGGTTTCTCGACGAAAAGTATGGCAAGGATTGGATTGTTGCCCCGGAGCAGTCGCTGCAATTGCATGCCGGTAATTGGACTGTGCCGAAGCAATTGCGGATCCGGTCATCAAATGGATCGAATTACAATATGCCGCTGCCTCACGATACTTCACTGTTTGTTGTGAAAACCCCTTTTCCGCCGGCAGAGGTAGTGGAAGTTATGCGGGGGATACGGTGCTATACCTTACCCGGTTCGCTCATCTTTTGCTCGCCCAATACATTCTCACAAAACCTCATAGATGCCCGGACGGCCCTTGCGATGGTCCGGGATGCTTCGGAAGTATTGCATGTTTTGTTAGCTAAGGGGCATACTACTTATGCCGGAAGATTAGCGGGCGCCTTTCGCAATATTGGGCGGGACCGTATTGCTCGACAGATCATGAAGACTATGTCGGCAGCGGGCTATAACGTGAGGGAGGAAGATCCTTTCGATGCCAAATTAAATCTCAATTTGCCGGTACGAGAGCGGTCTCCTTATGTCAACCGCCTACGTTTGATGTGGCATCAAATGAGAGAAGTCGTTATTCCTCATTTTCCCCCGGCGCCGGGATTACCTGCGGACAAAGAAGCGTATCTCCAGTCGATGGACAACTTGTACGTCAACGATGCCTACCATTCCTTGTCCATTGAACGATACCGGGTAAGCAGAGAACTGATCGAGCGGGTACGTAGTGGGGAATGGGATCATCATAAATATGAAGAAGACAAAAGGGAGCGGAATGCGATGGCAGCGAGGGGGTACTGGCAGGCTTTTCAACAGGTGAGGGAGAGCGTACAGAAGATTCTTTCAAGGCAGAATGCGGGGCGTGTAGCGGATGAGGATCACGGGAATTGGTACCGGCAGCTATTCGAACCGAGTGTGATTGCGGGCATCCTGAAGCCAGAAGACCTGGCTGGTTACCGGACGCACCAGGTTTATATCGGTGGGTCCAAGCACGTTCCGATAAGTGTGGACGCGTTGCCGGATGTCATGCCTGTACTTTTTGAACTCCTGGAATCGGAACCGGAGGCATCTGTGCGGGCTGTGTTGGGCCATTTTGTCTTTGTATTTATCCATCCTTATATGGATGGAAATGGCCGGATGGGGCGATTTTTGATGAATGCTATGCTTGCTTCGGGCGGGTATCCCTGGACGATTATTCCCGTGGAGCGAAGGGGTGAATATATGCAGGCCCTGGAAAAGGCGAGTGTGGGGCAGGATATTGAATCGTTTGCAATGTATTTGGGTTACTTGGTTAGCGAAGGGATAAAGGGGACACCGATCGCAGCAATTTGAACTTCAAAAATCCAAACTTATTCAACATCCATTTAGGTAAATGAGTAATTATCAAAGAAAGAATTATACAACTCCTTCATTTCCTGAAACTTTTCTTCTGTCCTTAATTCATTAATCTTGAAATTCAGAAGATACTCGATATCCTTGTTGCTCATGTAATTCTTGTGAATTAGTATTTCCTTTATTTGATCTGCAACATCGCTATATTCCCAATTTGATTCATCCGCATAAT
>JAFDYE010000101.1 GCA_018267585.1 Bacteroidota bacterium | reverse complement strand
CGGGAAATTCAGCTGGAGCTCGGGCGTCAATTTCTCGATCAACCGCAACAAGATCACCAGCCTTCCGGAGACCATCGAAGGCGATCCGACCAGCTCTGACTTTACCGAGAGCCTGCCCGCGGCCTACTCGGGCAGCATGCCCACCAGCATCTTCCGCGTCGGACAGCCCGTCGGCTCCTTCTTCGGCTATCGCAACAAAGGCGTCGACCCCAAGACGGGCAATATGGTCTATGACGATATCAACCACGACGGCAAGATCACAGCCGCGGACCGCGTGATCCTAGGGAATGCCCTGCCGAAATTCACGGCCGGCATGACCAATACGTTCAGCTACAAGGGTTTTGACATGAGCTTCTTCGTCTACGCCAGCTACGGCAACAAGGTCTACAACCAGACCAGGGCGTTTCTCGAACGGATGAGCAGCTATTACAACGGCGACGTACAGACGCTCAACAGGTGGTCGCTCGCCCATCCGAACAACGTCCCCAAGGCGATATTCAACGACCCTGTCCAGCCCAACAGCATCACCAATGGCGATATGTCCCAGCACTGGGTGGAGGACGGATCGTATATCCGCCTGAAGAATATCACGCTCGGCTATTCGCTGCCGGCGGCCTGGACGCGAAAGGCAAGACTGACAGGCGCCAGGGTCTATCTCAGCGCGCAGAATTTACTGATGATCACCAGCTATTCGGGTTTCGATCCCGAGTCGCAGAACCAGTCGGTCAAGAACTCGCAGCTGGGCATCGACTATGCCGTTCAACCGCAGCCCAAAGTTTTCCTGGCGGGACTGTCGGTCAATTTTTAGAACCCGGGTCCCGGAAGGGACACCATAATTCAATTTTAAACGAAGCTCCATATGTACAAGATATTTGGCTATTGCTCTCTTCTTCTTCTGTTCTCCTGCTCCAAGGTGCTTGACCAGGTGCCCGAGTTCACTATCGCGGAGGACAACTACTGGCAGACGGCGAACGACGCCGAGAGCGCTGCGGTGGGGATGTACCCGACGATACAGTCGCTGGCCCAGCAGTCGCCCCTGGCCTTCGACGCCGCCAGCGATGCGGCGACGGTCGTCAACTCCGTCAACTACGCGCCCTTCGGGCTGCATGGCATTCCGGTGGACAACCTGATCGTCGCCAACTACTGGCAAAATAACTATACCGGCATCGGCCGCGCCAACGATCTGCTGAAGCACGTCCCCGGTATGCGGGATAGCATTTTCCTCCCTGGTCAGAAGTCGCGCATCATGGGTGAGGCGTATTTCGTCAGGGCCTATCTCTACTACAATCTCGTCAAGGCCTTCGGTGGAGTACCACTGGTAACCACGCCTTATACTTCTTTCAACGCCGACTTTACGATCGGCAGGTCTTCGGTGGATTCGACGTATCAGCTGATCGTGTCCGATCTGCACCAGGCGGAGGGTCTGCTGCCCCAGACCTGGCCCGCAGCCGTCGACACCCGCGGCCGGGCCACCCAGGGCGGCGCCCAGGCGCTGCTTGCAAAAGTGTTCCTGAGCATGAAGAAATACGACTCCGCAGCCGCCAACGCGCAGTACGTGATGAACAGCCCGGCCTATAGCCTGGTGACGGGCGCCGCGGCCTACGCCAATATGTTCTCCACCAGCGGGAAGAACGGCCCGGAGGCGATCTTCGAAGTGCAGTACGTCAGCTCTACCCAACAGGCTCACGGTCTATTCAGCTTTTATATGCCGACCTCCGGCGTCCCGGCCGGCGTCCAACCCGGCAGCTACCAGATAGCGCCGACGCCCGCGATACAGACCGCCTTCCAGCCCGGCGATATCCGCCAGAAGGCGGCGGTCGCGATGAGCACGCCCGTGGCGCCGGCAATACCCGTGCCTTATGTCAACAAATATCCACGGCTGACCAGTGGCGCCGAACCCGATATCATCGCCCTGCGCCTCGCCGATATCATCCTGGTCCGTGCGGAGGCGCTCAATGACCTGGGGCAGACACAGGCGGCCACGGATATGCTCAATATGATCCGTAGACGCGCCTTCGCCCAGCCGCTGACCACCGCCTCGATCGACGATTTCCCCAACGCCGACGATCTGGCAAAAGGCTATGACCTGACGCTCGCCATCGAGAACGAGCGGTTCAAAGAGCTGGCCTTCGAAGGACAGCGCTTCTACGACCTGGCCCGCACCGGCCGCGCGCAGGCTGTGCTCGGCATAACAGCCGACCAGACCCTCTGGCCCATACCACTGCGGGAGATACAGCGCAACCCTCGGCTCGCGCAGAATCACGGCTATTGAACCTTTCAAATACTATTCACCATGAAGAACCTTATTCTTTTTATCGTTTTCGCGCTGCCGGGCGGAGCCTGCTTCTCCCAGTATACGACCTCCTGGGTCGGCAATGCCTATGGCGACAACGCCAACCACGTCGGCAACTGCGCCCGTTCGATGTGGGTCTCGCCCGGCGGCCTGGTCTACACTTCGTCAGGCTGGGACGAGAACGGCCGGAATATCGGGATCTACCAGAACGGCGCCGTGCTGGGCGGCATGGGCGGGACCAACCAGTCGCAGGGCAGCGCCATCGGCGGCGACTCGGCCTATGTCTTCGCGGCGCAGGAGACGCCGGCCTACAATATCGGGCGCTACAACCGCGCGACGAAGTCGAGGGACCTGCTGTTCCAGGGCAGCAGCACGACCACGGCCAGCGGGGACGTCATTCGCGGCCTTGGAGTCTTCAACGGCCGGGTATACGTCAGCGACTATGCCGGCAACCGCATCGCCGTCTTTACAGAAGCGGGCGCCCTGGTAAGACAGTGGCCCGTCACGGCGCCGGGATCGATGGCGGTAGACAGCAATGGTTTTATCTGGGTGGCGCAAATGTCCGCAGCAACTCTTTTGCAGTTCGATACCCTCGGCACGGCAGGAGCCGTTATCCATATGGACACGGCTTCCCGTCCGTCGGCTTTGTACCTCGACAACAGACACGGGCAGCTGCTGGTCGGCGACCAGGGGCCCGACATGAATATCAAGATCTATTCGACACATTCGGCGGCCTTGTCAGGCAGTTTTGGCGTGCAGGGGGGCTATCTCGATACGAGCTCGGGCATACGGGGGCAGACGGGCGATAAAAGATTCACCCGCGTGGTGGGCATCGGCCGCGACGCGCTCGGCCGGCTCTATGTCCTGAACAATCCCTGGGGCGGCACCTGGGACCTCGGCCGCAACGGAGCTACGGATATCCATTGCTATGACAGCACGGGCGCGCTGCTCTGGACCCTGCAGGCCCTGAATTTCGAGGGGGTCGCCTCCGCAGATGCGGGTACGGACGGCGCCGACCTGTACAGCGGCAATAGCATCTATCATTTTACAGGGACGGGAGGCGCCTGCTATGTCGCCAATACGGTTGATCCTTTCCGTTACCCAGCCGACGCCCGTATCAGCCCCGGCGACAAAGGACGCGGCGAACATTTCGGAATGCTGGCGAATGCCGGCGGGCACCGGCTGCTCGTCGCCTGCAACCAGAATACGGACGTGTTCTACACCTACTATTTCAACGCCGCCACAGACGGGTATATCGCCATTCCGGGCGATACGATCCAGCCGCATGTCAGGAATGGTTTCCAGCTCGACTCTACCGGCGACCGGTGGATGAGCTATG
>JAFDYE010000100.1 GCA_018267585.1 Bacteroidota bacterium | reverse complement strand
GGCGGCAGATACGCAGGGGTGAACACGTCGGACACTCTTTCCATCCATATATTGTATCCGTCGGAGCTGCCGGTCTGCCGGTCGGTCTCCCACGCCACCACCGCCGTCCCGTTAGCGCTCAGCACGGCCATCGGATTTTCATTATCGAGCGGCCTGCCCGCCCAGTATCCGCTGCCGATGGGTTTTCCCATCGCTCCCCACGACAGGACTCCTCCATCAGTGATGGGACTGACCCGCGCAAAACGGCCGGACTCATTTACATAGAACAATCCATTCCCGTTGCTATCCGTGGCGACCGACGGAGTATTGTAGGCGACGTCGGTTCCGGAGAAACCCGTGGATATCTCCTGCCCTATCTTGAGACCCGCTTTGTCGGAGCTGTTGACCGCGAACTTGTATTTTTTCGTGCCTGCACTGACCAGCTTTAGTTCCTGGAGATACACGCTTGTACCGCCGCCCAATTCGAAGCCCCGGGTCGTCACCCAGACTTTATTTCCGGAACCGTTCATGGTATAGGCATCCTGGCTGCCCAGCGCATGGAAGATCAGGCTGTCGGGCCCCCCGAGCAGGGTATCCGTCGGGATGGCGTTATCGGGTAGCGTCGGGCGGTAGGCCAGGTACGGATGGTCCAGATCGGTACACAGCTCATAAGGAATGCTGTCATAGATCTCGTTGAGGTGGTAATAAGCATGGATATGGTAATCCGACAGGGTATTGTTGCCGACCAGCTCCCGTTCATAAGAAGAGATGATCTCCGCGTTGATGTTTCCGCCGGTTGGCAGGATGACGCCCTGCGGAAGATTGACCGCATATTTCGGACCGCTGATGTTCAAGGGTTCCCAGCCGTAGCCATTGTTTTCGATCCGCGTGTTGGTATAGGTAACGATATCGTCCGGGTGGTTTAAAGGATGACACGAAGTCTGGTAGTTATAGGTCTTGAGCTTATATAAGATAACCACCTGGTCCTTGGAATAAACGGTGGTATCCAGATAGGAGGCGGTGGGATCGTCGCTATTCGGGCCTCTCCGCCTGGTCACCGCACGGCAGTCCTTTTTCACACGGACGAGCCGGTTATACCCCATCCACATCTCTTGTGCATTAGTGGCGATGGACATGACGACATTGCATCCGCCCTGCTGGTTGGGATACAGCATAAAAGCCTGGACCGCTGCATCGTAGGCTGAGCTGACCTCATACATGGCGCCGCACGCCGTCGTGGAGACCAATTCCTTGCCATATTGGTCGATCTGTCCGCCGCCATACGACTTCAGCGTGCCCCCTTCATCCTTATAGCAATAGGCATAGCAGTCGCGATAGTTGCCGGGCGTCGTTATATACGCGATAAAAAAGCCGCCGTGTTCGTCCGTCACAAGTTGCGGCCAGAGAT